>NZ_JASBQZ010000009.1:0-182436 GCF_029960685.1 Pseudomonas sp. AL10 | reverse complement strand
GCTTTGCTTACTTTCGCGCTTTTCGAAAGTGAGCCGCCGTCAGGGCGGAACCCTAGGCGGCCGTTACCGAAGGAGTGGATATATACACTGTCCAAATGTGTTGGCTGTCAGGCCGTCTTCGCAGGCAAGCCAGCTCCCACATTTGGAACGCGGGGAGTCAGGTAGAGAAGTGTCGGCTGGTAGGCCGTCAGCGCAGGCAAGCCAGCTCCCACAGTTGGATCGTGGGGTTTCAGGTAGATATGGGTCGGCTGTCAGGCCGTCTTCGCAGGCAAGCCAGCTTCCACATTTGGATCAAGGGGCAGTCAGAAACTTCTTGCGATACGCCGCCGGCAGCATCCCCACCCGCTGCTGAAACAACCGCCTAAACGAATTACTGTCCTCATAACCCACCGCATACGTAATGCTATCGAGCGTCATCCGTGTCGACTCAAGCATCTGCTTGGCACGCTCCAGACGCAGGCTCTGCAGATAACCAATCGGCGTACACCCCGTGGCTTCCTTGAAGCGCCGCTTGAAATTACGCACCCCAAAGCCAAAGCGCTGGGCAACCTCGTCGATCACCAATGACTGCGCAAAGTGCTGCTCCAACCAATGCTGCACACGCAGGATCTGCGCATCACCGTGGCTCTTGGGCAGCGACCACATCGCGTAGGCCGACTGCTCAGTGCGCCCAGCATCGATCAGCAAGTACTTGCCGCAGGTATGAGCCAGCTCCGGCGAGCCGAAACGGCGGATCAGATGCAGCATCAAGTCCATCGCCGCCGTAGCGCCCCCGCAGGTGATCAGGCGATTGTCTTCGCAGAGGATCTGCCCCTCATCCAGGCTGACCTGGGCATACCGACGCCGGAAGAACCCGGCAAATGCCCAGTGAGTCGTCGCACGCAAGCCGTGCAATAACCCCGTCTCGGCCAGCATGAACGCCGCCGTGCACATCGAAGCCAACACAGCGCCCTGCCCATGCTGCTCACGCAACCAGGCGCCGTAGGCGGCGAACGTCGGCAGGGCTTCCTTGAGGGTAAAGAGAAAACCGGGAATCAGCACCAGGTCGGTGCGCGCGATCTGCGCCAGCGAACCGTGCACCTGCAGGCATTGCCCACCCCATACCGTCACCGGGTGGCCGTCCAGAGACGCGAGCGTCACCTCGAACGGTGGGCTTTGAGCGAACAGATTGGCCGCACTGAGCATTTCCATGGCCAGGGTGGCACTGGCAGCGGAACACTGATCCGCCAGGAGCAAGGTGACGTGCATGTAAAAACTCCAGCTTGCACTTTTCGCATGTAATAAGTCATTTACGCATCTACCTTAGCCGATTCCGGCTCCGTACAGTGCGGCCATTGATCAACTGTCTGGCGTCTTTATGAATCTCTGGTTTCGATTACTGCACATGCTGTTGCACCGCCCCTGGCGCAAACCGGTCCATGGCCTGGCCACCACGGTGGTGCGCATGCGGGTCTGGCCGCTGGACCTGGACCTGAACCGGCATGTCACCAATGGCCGATATTTCACCCTGGCCGACGTGGCGCGCATGGATTTTGTGCTGCGCACCGGCGCCTTTCGCGTGGCACTGCGCCACAAGGCCATGCCGATAGTCGGCGATACCTGGGGCAAGTTCCGTCGGGAATTGAAGCTGTTCGAGGCATTCGACGTGCACACCCGCATTCTCGGCTGGGACCACAAGTGGAACCTGATGGAGCACCGCTTCGTCAGCAATGGGCGGGTGGTTGGCGTGGTGGTGATGCGCGGGCTGTTTCGCTCTGCCAAGGGCACACTGCCCCCGGCCGAATTTATCCGCGAGCTGGGCTTGGACGACACCTCGCCGCCGCTGCCGCAATGGTTGAGCGACTGGGCAAACAGTTGCGATGAAATGAGTGCGCAATTGCGCGGGGAGGAGCAGGTTTAAAAACGCCCGCTAAGCCTCGCGCTTGACCTTCAAATGCCGTGCATACCATGGCCGCTGTGGCACGCGCTTGAATAACCCTTTGAGCAGCTCTTCATCGGCGCCGAAAGTAATGCGTAGGGCCAGCTTCATGATCTCCGGGTCCATCTCCATCGAGCGCCCCTGCTGCAGCCCCGGTGTGGTGCTGCAGCCGTGGGTGTCCGGTCCCAGCCAAGGGTCGCCTACTTCGACCCAGCGGCCTGGCGCGAACCAGGCCACGCCGTTGACTTCCAGTCGGCTCACCTCACCTGGGTTGAAGCGCTCGTGGGCGCGAAACCAGTCTTCGATGCGGTCATCTATCCAGCCATGGAAATGCCAGAACACCGGGTTTACATGGGATGAAAACGGGTCGCCCAGAAAGTCGTTCTCCGGCGCATACCAACGTGCGGCAAAGTCTGCGGGGTCACGGGCGAAGGGGACCGGGGCGCCGTTGGACGGGTCGCGGGGCACCGAGGCCCAGCGCATATGCAGCCAATCGTGCAGGCCCAGTTCCATTTCCGAGCCCAGTTGGCCCAGGCTCAACTTGGCCAGGTAGCGCGGATCGCGGTACTGGGATTCCCACACCTGAAAGTTGCTGTGGTAGGTCTCGGCCGCCTTGATATCGCTGACCCACTGGGTGTAGTCGGCGTCATCCGGCGCCGACCAACAGGGCGGCAGCGCGAAACCGTCGTGGTTGTCGAAGTAGCGCACAAATCCCAGGCGATCGCGCTCCAACGGCGGTTGCGGCTCGGGGAATTGCGGCCAGGACGGCAAGTCCTGCATGGAACGTGCGGTGCCGAGCATGTGGCGGTGCATGAAAAAGAAGTCGATGCCCGAACCATTGCGGTCCTTGCGCTTGCCGCGGGCATCGCGCTCCTGGCCGCGGGGCCCGGGCTGCCAGCCGATGCCGCGCAGGGCTTCGCGTTTTTCTTCGGAGAGCTTGTGCCACTGGTCGCGGGTGGCGTGCCAGAGTTGGTGAAACAGGCGGTGTTCGGGAGAAATCAGCCAGGCCAGCAAGGTCGGGTTGAGGCCGATGCGCTGGCGGGCTTCGGGGAACAGTTGTTTGTGGGCGATAAAACGGTTGTCGCGTTCGGTCAACGCCAGGGGCCGCTCAAGGTCGAGGATGTGCCCGCTGAGCGTGGCGCTGCCGGCATTGCCGAAATCGGCCCAGACTTCATCCAGGGTCATCTTGAATTCATAGGCCGGCGCGCCGCCGTCGGAATCACGGTCGATCAAGCGCCAATAGAGCACGGCGCCCTCGCCCGTCAGTAGGTCGCCCAAGACGCGGTAGCGCGGCTCGCCGTCGGCGCGCAATTGCTCGGCGGTGTCCAGGTACCCTCGCAGGCCACGGCCACGGGGGGCGATGTCGAGCAGCAACTCCAGGCCTTGCTGCGGCAGGCCCGCAAGGCCCGCATCGCGGCCTTCCAGGCGCAGGCTCCAAACACCCCGCAGTGTGTTCGCCAGGTGCTGGCCCTGGGTGTCGGCCAGGTCGACCGTGGCTTCGCCGGGGGTGATGGGAAACGCTTCTTCCCGTGTCAACTCGCGATGGGCATAAAAGGCCGCGGGCACGGCTGCACCGGTCAGCGCCAGGCCTGCGATGAACCCACGTCGAGAGATTGTCATTGGCTACCTTAGGAAACGGCTTGATCAGAGCTAGAACGTTTGCAGCCCGACGAAATTTACCGCCCTGCCCCCGCCACCTAAATTTCCCCCGCCATCGCTCGTTCTTCCCTGATAGCAAAGGCCTCAACTGACTGAGATGGCAATGACAAAATCACGTTCGAAAAAGGCGCTGTATATCGGCCTGCCGCTGGCCCTGGCTATCGGCGCCGGGGCTGGCTTGCTGGTCTGGGATCAGTGGTTCAAGGGCAACGCCGGCTACCCGCTGGAGGTGATCAAGCAGGCCAATGAAATGCAGGATCGCCTGTTGTCATTCGACAGCCACATCACCCTGCCCCTGGATTTCGGCACGGCGGGCAACGAGGCCGACAAGGATGGCAGCGGCCAGTTCGACCTGGCCAAGGCCGCCCGCGGGCGATTGTCGGGCGCCGCGCTGACGATATTCGGCTGGCCGGAAATCTGGAACGGCGCCAACGCCCCGCACAAGCCCACCGACGGTTTTGTCGAGGAGGCCCGCCACGAGCAGGAGGTGCGCTATAAGATCATCTCCGGCATGGTGCGCGACTTTCCCAACCAGGTGGGCATCGCCTATACCCCGGACGATATGCGACGCCTGCACGGCGAAGGCAAGTTTGCGATCTTTATCAGCATGCTCAACGCCTACCCCCTGGGCAACGACCTGAACCAGCTGGACTTATGGGCCGCACGTGGCATGCGCATGTTCGGCTTCAGCTACATCGGCAATAACGCCTGGTCCGACTCGTCGCGCCCGCTGCCGTTCTTCAATGATTCCACCGACGCCCTCGAGGGCCTGTCGCCGATCGGCCAGCAAGCGGTGCATCGCCTCAATGACCTGGGGGTGATCATCGACGTGTCGCAGATGTCGACCAAGGCCCTGGAACAAGTCGCGCAGTTAAGCCGTACGCCGATGGTGGCGTCCCACTCGGCGCCACGGGCATCGGTGGACATCCCGCGCAACCTCAGTGACAAGGAACTGCAACTGATCAAGAACAGCGGCGGCGTGGTGCAAGTGGTGGGCTTCCCCGCCTACCTGCGGCCCTTGAGCCAGCCGACCCAGGACAAGCTCAACGCCCTGCGCGCACGCTTCGACCTGCCGCCACTGCCCAATCTGGCCATGGCTCTGATGCCCGGCGACGCGATCATTGCCGCCTGGCCCGAGCAACGCTTCGGCCAGTACGCCAGCGCGCTGTACGGCATCCTCGAGGAAGAACCCAAGGCCACCCTCAAGGACCTGGGCGACGCCATCGACTACACCGTGCGCAAGATCGGCATCGATCATGTCGGTATTGCCTCGGACTTCAACGACGGCGGCGGCCTCCAGGGCTGGGAGAACGTCGGCGAGGTGCGCAACGTCACCGCAGAACTGATCCAACGCGGCTACTCCGAAGCCGATATCGCCAAACTGTGGGGAGGCAACTTCCTGCGGGTGTGGGAGCAGGTACAAAAATCCGCCAAGCCATTGGCCAATCGCTAACTACCATGAAGTAAGTCCATGACCGACCGCCGTACATTTCTCAAGCAGGCCGGCGTCTTTGCTGCGAGCCTGCCGCTGGGCACCGCGTTGCTGCCTCAGGCAGTGGCCGCCGTTACGAACGACCCATGGACGGGATTGAAACAGCTGTTCAACCAGGACCCGAGCTACCTGCACTTTTCCAACTTCCTGGTGGCCTCGCACCCAAGGCCCGTGCGCGAGGCCATCGAGCGCTACCGCCAGCAGATCGACCGTAACCCCGGCCTGGCCATGGACTGGGACTTGCAGGAAACCTGGAAGCGTGAAGGCCAGGTACGCGAGTGGGCCGGCCTTTACCTGAACGCCAAACCGGCGCAGATCGCCCTCACCGGCAGCACATCCGAAGGGCTGGCGATGATCTATGGTGGGATCAAGGTGCGCGCCGACCAGGAAATCCTCACCACGGTGCATGAGCACTACGCCACCGCGTTCAGCCTGGATTTCAGGGTGCGCAAGGAGCGGACCCAGGTACGTAAAATACGCCTGTTCAAAACCCCCAATCAGGTCTCGGCCGATGAAGTGCTGGGCAACATCCAGCGCAACATTCGCCCCAACACCCGCGTGCTGGGCATGACCTGGGTGCAGTCCGGCAGCGGCGTGAAACTGCCCATCGGTGAGATCGGCAAGCTGGTGGCCGAACACAACCGCAACCGTGACGAGCCAGATCGCCTGCTCTATATCGTCGATGGCGTGCACGGCTTCGGCGTGGAAGACCTCGACTTCCCCGCTATGCACTGCGACTTCTTCATCGCCGGCACCCACAAGTGGATGTTCGGCCCGCGCGGCACCGGCCTGGTGTGCGCCCGCGAGACCGAAAACAAATACGTCACACCGATGATTCCGACCTTCTCCGAAGACAAGGACTTCGCCACGACCATGACGCCCGGTGGCTACCACGCCTTCGAACATCGCTGGGCCGCCGATGAAGCCTTCAAGTTGCACCTGCAACTGGGCAAGGCGCCGGTGCAGGCACGTATCCATGCCCTCAACACCGAACTCAAGGACCAACTGCTGGCCCACCCGCAGATCGAACTGGTCACGCCGCGCAGCCCCGAGCTGTCAGCAGGTTTCACCTTCTTTCGGGTCAAGAACCAGGACAGCGATGCCGTCGCGGCCTACCTGATGAAAAACCGCGTGGTGGTGGACGCGGTGGAGCGTGACGTTGGCCCGGTGATTCGCACCTCGCCGGGCCTGCTTAACAACTCCGATGAGATCCAGCGCTTCATGACCCTGCTGAGCCAGCGGTTATGACCCCTTTTCCCTTTGAACGAGACGCCTCCATGACGCCATCCCGACTCAAACCGCTCACCGCACTGGCACTCACCGCCCTGTGCGGCGCCCTGCTGCCCGGCCTGGCCCATGCCGCCGCCCCACAACCGGGCAAGGTCTTCAAAGACTGCAAGGACTGCCCGGAAATGGTGGTGCTGCCCGCCGGCACCTTCACCATGGGTACCCCGGAAGACGAAGTGGGCCGCGAGCCCGACGAAGGCCCGATGCATGAGGTGACCTTCGCCAAGCCGTTCGCCATGAGCCGCTTCCACATCACCGCCGGCGAATGGGACAGCTACGTGCGCCAGACCGGAGTCAAGATCGCCAATGGCGACGACCGCCCCGGCCGCGAATGCATCGCCAGCAAGCCGCGCTACCCCCAGGGGCCACGTCAGCCGGCGGTGTGCATGGACATGGACGACATCAAGCAGTACGTGAGCTGGCTGTCGAAGAAGACCGGGCACACCTACCACATGGTCAGCGAAGCCCAGCGTGAATACGCTGCCCGAGCCGGCACCACCGGCCCGTTCCCCTTCCCGTTCGACGAAGGCAAGGGCTACAGCATCGCCCAGCACGCCAACACCTACGGCCCGGCGGACGGCTACAGCTATTCGTCGCCCGTGGGCAGCTACCCACCGAATGCGTTTGGCATGTATGACATGCACGGCAACGTGTATGAGCGGGTGGCTGATTGCGAGCACCCCAACTACGTCGGCGCGCCAACGGATGGCAGTGCCTGGGTGGAGCCCAACTGCGAGGCCTACCAGATTCGCGGCAATGACTGGGGCGAGGCACCGGTGTTTTCACGCTCGGGCAATCGCAACAACATCTACCCGCAAACGCGCGGGGATTGGATCGGTTTTCGGGTCGTGCGCGAACTCTAATACCTTGTAGGAGCGAGCTTGCTCGCGAAAAACTCACAGACGCCGCGCTTATTCAGGAAACGCAAGTAATCGTTGACGTTTTTCGCGAGCAAGCTCGCTCCTACAGGGTTCAGCCTTGTCTGGCCAACAGCGCCAAGCCTTCATGCAGCGCCGGGAACAGGCTGTTGTTGAAGTTGTTCCAGCGCAGCTCAAGGATGGTGTCCTCGGGCGAAATCTCGGTCTTGAGCACGTCGTGGAACACCTCTCCCGAGTCGATGCCGTTATCCACGTAGTGGAATGACGCACCGGTCCAATACAACGGCTCGCAGGCCTGAGTGGCCTTGGTCGCCCAGTCGGTGATCGCCTGCCCACGCGCGCCGTACAGCGCATTCCAGGTGGCGTACGCCCCACGGCGTTCGTAAGGCGATTCGAGGCGGGTGATGCCCGGATGAATGTTCATGATGCGCCGCGCAAACGGCGCACCCGGGCGCACCAGTTCGTCGAGGATCACCAGCAAACCATCCAGCACCACGATGTCAGCCTTCAACTCCACCAGGGTGTCATGCAGGCGACGCTCGAAATCCTGCTTGCCAGCGACATGTTCGGCGCTGCCCCGTGGCAGGCGACGATAGGTCGACGGCACGCTGAGCAGCAGGTCGTTGACCAACGTGCCTTGCACACGCAAATCCGCCGGGTACAACCACTGGCGACCCGGCTGGTAAGCAAAGCCATAGTCCGCCACCAACTGCTGGTCGCGCGGGTTGTGCTCATCGTCGTCATACACCACGCCCACCAGGTTGTAAGCCTCGCCCAGCGGCGTGTCGTTGAGCGAGCCCACCAAAAACTCCAGCACCGATTTCATATAGCGCTCGTGGTCTTTATAGGCCACCGGTTGCCCCGCCTTGTCGGCGGCGGCGTTTCTCAGGGACCAGACATACACCAGGTTCTTTTTCGTCATGTGTTTCGCTCTCGCTCAAAGGGCCACGCACGGCATTGATACACGTGCGCCTACAGAACAAGAACGAACCAGGCCCCGGGCAATTTATCGCCCACTGCCACCGCCCGGCACGCCGCGCTAAATAGTCACGCCACAGCTTCGTTTGTCATGGGTAAGGGTCTGTGTGCCCAGCCCCCCTCTTTTTCACTTTCCGGGAAGTATTTATGACCGACCCCAAGCGCGGCGCCTTCAAAGGTTTGCTCGCATTGCTCAGGCCCTTTCGCACCATCGTGACGGTGTCCGTCGCCCTTGGCATGGCGGGCGGCCTGGCCATTACCTTGCTGTTGGCGACGATTAACAATGCCCTGCATTCGGCGGGGGGCATGACCCAGGGTGTGGTGTTGACCTTCGCCGCATTGTGCGTGGTGGCGCTGGTCAGCTCGATTATTTCCGACATCGGCACCAACTACGTCGGGCAACGGATCATTGCCGCCCTGCGCAAGGACCTGGGTGAAAAGGTGCTGTCAGCGCCCATCGGGCAGATCGAGCAATATCGCTCTCACCGCCTGATCCCGGTGCTGACCCACGACGTGGACACCATTAGCGACTTTTCCTTTGCCTTCACGCCCCTGGCCATCGCCGCCACCGTTACCCTGGGATGCCTGGGTTACCTGGCTTACCTGTCCGTGCCGATGTTCCTGATGATGGTGGTCGCAATCATCATCGGCAGCGCCGTGCAATTCATCGCGGGCGGCAAAGGCATCCAGGGCTTCGATCTGGCCCGCAGCCACGAAGATGAATTGCAGCGTTACTACAATGCGATTGCTTCGGGAGCCAAGGAGCTGCGCATGCACCGTCCGCGGCGGTTTCGCATGAACACCCATCGCATCCAGGAAACCGCAGACCGCATCAGCGATATCCAGGTGCGTTCAGTCAACATCTATATTCTGGCCAAGACCTTTGGCTCGATGCTGTTCTTTGTGGTCATCGGACTGGCCCTGGCGATGCAGGCCTACAACCCCAACCCCGACCCCACGGTGATTACCGGCTTCGTGCTGGTACTGCTGTATATGAAAGGCCCGCTGGAACACCTGCTGGGTTACCTGCCCGTCGTTGGCAAGGCGAAGATTGCCTTTGGGCGCATCAGCGAACTGTCGGAGCGTTTTTCTTCGCCCGAGCCCCACTTGTTGATGGACGACAGTGAGGCGCCGAAACCACTGGTCAACAGCCTTGAACTGCGCGGCGTCAGCTACAGCCCGCCAGCGGTTGAAGGCAGCCAACCGTTCCACCTGGGGCCGATCAACCTGAGCATCAAGCAAGGCGATATCGTGTTTGTCGTCGGCGAGAATGGTAGTGGCAAGACCACGCTGATCAAATTGCTGCTGGGCCTGTATCCGCCTCAGTCGGGTGAGATCCTGCTCAACGGTACAGCGGTGACCGACCCAGAGCGCGACGATTATCGTCAGTTGTTCACCACGGTGTTTTCCGACTATTACCTGTTCGATGACCTGGTACAAGGCAGCGCCACCCAGTCCCTGGACAGCGCCACCCAATACCTTGAGCGCCTGGAAATCGCACACAAGGTCAGCGTCAAGGACGGCGTGTTCAGCACCACTGACCTGTCCACCGGCCAACGCAAGCGCCTGGCCCTGGTCAATGCCTGGCTGGAAGAGCGCCCGGTGCTGGTGTTCGACGAATGGGCCGCCGACCAGGACCCGGCCTTTCGCCGCATCTTCTACACCGAGCTGCTGCCGGACCTCAAACGCCTGGGCAAGACCATCATCGTGATCAGCCACGACGACCGTTATTTCGACATCGCCGATCATCTGGTGCGCCTGCGCGCCGGCCAAGTGGTGCATGAGATGGAGCCTGCATAAGGTACCGAAAAAAATTTTTCCGGTTTTGCGAAGTAGGAACGTCTCACTAGTGGTAATGAGAACTAAACTCAATAAACACTTAGAATTGCCCACTTAAAACATAGAAGAGAAAGCATCCATGCCAGCACGACTCGGTCTCAGCCCCCTGAGCAAAGCGCTATCCATGCGCCGGGCCCTGAACATCAACCTCTTGCCCAGTACCCTGGCGTTGGCTGTGTCGATGCCGATTGCAGGCTATGTGCAGGCCCAGGAGATCGAGTTGAATATTCCTGCGCAGTCGCTGGGGAGCGCACTGCAGGAATTTGGCCGCCAGACCAATGTGCAAGTGCTCTACAGCCCGGGCGATGTGCAGGGCAAGAACAGCCCCGCCGTCAAGGGCAAGATGCAGCCGCAGCAGGCCATAGCTGCATTGCTGGCCGGTAGCCAGACCACCTATAACCTCAATGGCAATACCTTGACCGTCACAGCTGCTGGCAGCGGTGGTGGGCTTGAGTTGAGCCCGACGCAGGTGACTGCCAACTACCTGGGCAACGTCACCGAAGGTTCTGGTTCCTACACGCCTGGCACGATTGCCACGGCTACACGTCTGACGTTGACCCCACGGCAAACTCCGCAGTCGATCACCGTGGTGACTCGCCAGCACATCGAGGATTTTGGCCTCAACAACATGGATGACGTGATGCGCCATACGCCGGGCATCACCGTTTCCGCCTACGACTCCGACCGCACCAACTACTATTCCCGTGGTTTTTCGGTCAATAGTTTCCAGTACGACGGTATTCCGTCGACTGTGCGTAACGTCGGCTATTCGGCGGGCAACACCCTGAGCGACATGGCGATCTACGACCGTGTTGAAGTCCTCAAGGGCGCCACCGGCCTGCTCAACGGTGCCGGTTCCCTGGGTGCGACCATCAACTTGATCCGCAAGAAGCCAACCGCGGAATTCAAGGGCCATGTGCAATTGGGCGCGGGCTCCTGGGACAACTACCGCAGCGAAGTGGATGTCAGTGGCCCCTTGACGGACAGCGGCAATATCCGCGGCCGTGCGGTGGCTGCGTATCAGGACAAGAAGTCCTTTATGGACCACTATTCGCGCAAGACCGAAACCTACTACGGCATCACCGAGTTCGACCTGTCTCCCGAGACCATGCTGACGGTGGGCTTCGATTACCAGGACAACATTCCGCAGGGTTCCAGCTGGTCCGGCTCCTTCCCGCTGGTCAACTCCAACGGCAGCATCAACAAAATGCCGCGCTCTTACAACAACGGCACCACCTGGAGCTCATGGGAGCAAAACACGCGTACCGCCTTTGCCATGCTCGAGCATGACCTGGGCGACGGCTGGGTGACCAAATTCCAGCTCGACCACAAGATCAACGGCTACCATGCCGACCTGGGTTCGATTCAATTCGTCCAGCCGGCAGCCGATGGCACCGCCGAGATCAACGGGCAGAAATACACCGGCGAGACCAAGAGCACCTCGGCCGACCTTTACGCCACCGGGCCTTTCAGCCTGTTTGGCCGCGAGCATGAACTGGTGGTGGGCGGCTCGATCGGTACCTCGCGCTGGCAAGGCAAGGGCTACTGGTCGCCGGAATGGCCTGGCGGTAACAAGGTCGATTTCTATAACTGGAACGGCCATATCGCCAAGCCTATTTACGGCCCTGCCCAACAGCACATCGACGACACTATCCGTCAAACCGGGTATTACCTGACCGCGCGTTTCAACGTGATTGACGACCTGAACGTGATCCTGGGTGGGCGCGTGGCCAACTATCACGTGACTGGCAACAACCCTTCCTACAAGGAAACCGGGCGGTTCATTCCTTACGCCGGTGTGATCTACGACCTCAACGACAACTTCTCGGTATACGCCAGCTACACCGATATTTTCCAACCCCAGGAAAGCACCTATAAGGACCGTAACGAGAAGCTGCTGGAGCCAGACGAAGGGCAGAACTACGAGTTGGGCCTGAAGGGCGAGTTTTTCGATGGCCGCCTCAACACCAGCATCGCTTACTTCGAAGTGCATGAGACTAATCGCCCCATCTCGGATGACGCCTACAACAACCAGACACCTGCCCCGAACAACTGGGCGTTCAAGAGCTCCAAGGCCGTCACCAAAGGCTACGAAGCGGAAATTTCCGGTGAGTTGAGCCCAGGCTGGCAACTTCAAGGTGGCTACACCCACAAGATCGTACGAGACGAAGACGACAAGAAACTCTCCACCTTCGAACCCGAGCATCAGGTCAACCTGAACACCACCTACAAACTCAAGGGCGACCTGGACAAGTTCACCATCGGTGGCGGTGTACGCTGGCAGACCAAAGGTTGGAACGAGATCTGGAACGGGCCACTTGAGAAAAACCAGGACATCACCCAGGAGTCCTACTGGCTGGTGGACTTGATGACCCGCTACCAGGTCACCAAGAACCTGTCGGCTACCGTCAACTTCAACAACATCTTCGACAAGTCTTACTACACCAACGTGGGCTTCTATAACTCGGCCGCCTACGGTGAGCCACGTAATGTGATGGTCAGCACGCGCTGGGACTTCTGATTCCACGCGTCAATCGATCAAACGCCCGGTGAGCACCCCATGCTCACCGGGCTTTTTTTTGCGCGTGCAGAGATACTGGCGAAGAGGGATTGGAGCATAAAAAAACCCGGACACTGGATCCGGGTTTTTGTGGTTGAGCGGCGGCTTACCTCAACGCCTCTACCAAACTGCTGATAAACACCGCGCTGTCGATAATGCCGTCATGATCGGTCTCGATCATCACTGAGCGCTCGATGCGCCCTTGGCTGATCACCGTTGCCATTTGCTGTTCGATCAGGTCCTTGAAGCGCCCTGCCCGGCTCATGGACGCCCACCAACAAGTGACGGGCGCCTTGATCGGCTTGAAGTCAGCTTGCAGCAAACGCTCACTGAGTGTCCGGTCAACGTCCCAGGAAATCTGCGCCTCATTGCCACGCAGTAATTCATCCTTGATCACCGTGAAGGCTTCGCCCAAACACTGTTCAGCCCAGTTCACAAATTCCTGCCATTGTCCCGCTTCATCCTCGCTATCCCGTTGGCATTGCTGCCAGGCGAGTTGGATGGACTCGGCAAACTCAGGGAACATCACCCCCAGCAACGCGGCGCGGCGCTCATTGGCTGAGGCTTCGCGGTCGTCCTCAACTTCCACAGAATCCCAATAAGGTTTGACCCACTGCGGCGGCGCAGCGTCGATCCAGCCGACAAACTCTACCTCTCTGCCGGCTTGCTCCAGGCCGTAGGCTACCTCCATCGCCAGGTTGCCACCCAATGACCAGCCACCCAGGCGGAACGCGCCTTGGGGTTGGGCCACCAACAATTGCGCGGTGTAGTCCTCGACCATTACCTGCCATTGCGGCACCGTGGCGCCCTCTTCGGCCAAGGCACGGCACATTACCCCGAACACTGGGCGCTGCTCGCGCAAGGCCAGGGCAATCGCGGTGTAGCAATGCACCGAGCCGAAGCTTGGGTGGAACAGGAACAACGGCGTGCCTTGCGTCTGCTGGTTGAGCTTGACGATCAACGAAGACCGGCTATTGCCCTGCAGGCATTTGACCTGCCCCGCCACGGTGGGGTTGAGCATCAATTGGCTGACAGATAGGTTCACGCCGCTGACCTTGCGAATTCGCTCCTTGAGCATCAGCACCCGCAACGAATGGCCACCGAGTTCGAAGAAGTTGTCGTTGAGCCCTACGCGCTCCACCTCCAGCACCTCGCTCCAGACCGCCGCTATTTGCTGCTCAATCTCGCTAACGGGTGCCTGGTATTGCGCGGCACTGTGGGCCTCTGGCTTGGGCAACGCCTTACGGTCCAGTTTGCCGTTCGGGCTCAACGGCATCTGCGCCAGCACTACCCATTGCGCCGGGACCATGTAGTCGGGCAACTGCTCGGCCAGGTGTGCTACCACCTCTGCCTTCCACGCGTCAAGCGGCTGTTGCAGCACCAGGTAACCCACCAGGTGGGTACCGTCCAGCGCCAGCACCGCGGCTTCGCGGACATTGTCGAGTTCCAGCAAGCGCGCTTCGATTTCGCCCAACTCTATGCGCAGGCCACGCAGTTTGACCTGGTGATCGATTCGCCCGGCATATTCAATCACGCCATCGTCGCGATAACGCGCGAGGTCACCGGTGCGATACAGGCGCGTGCCGCTGCCGAACGGGTCGGTCACAAACCGCTCGGCGGTAAGCGCCGCACGGCGGTGATAACCCCGCGCCAAGCCAATACCGCCCAAATACAGTTCGCCCAGCACACCCACTGGCGCAGGTTCCAGGTTGTCGTCCAGCACGTAGCAACCCAGGTTGGCAATGGGTCGGCCAATGGGTACGGCGTCGCGGCCTTCCTCCACGCAGGTCCAGTGGGTCACGTCGATGGCGGCTTCAGTAGGGCCATACAGATTGTACAACCCGGCTTGGGGCAATTTGGCGAACACCTGCTGCTGGGCATCGGCAGGCAACGCCTCCCCACTGCAAACGATGCGTTGCAGGCTCTGGCATGAAGTAACCGCCGCGTCTTGCAAGAACGCTTGCAACATGGAAGGCACGAAATGCAACGTGGTGACCTGTTGCTCGTTGATCAGCCGTACCAGCCTGGCTGGATCACGATGATCGCCCGGTGCAGCCACTACCAGACGCGCGCCGGTCATCAGCGGCCAGAAAAACTCCCACACCGACACGTCAAAGCTGAACGGCGTTTTCTGCAACACGCTGTCGTGTGGCTTGAGCCCATATGCCTGTTGCATCCAGCACAGGCGGTTGGTCAGCGCTATATGGCGGTTGCCAGCGCCCTTGGGCTGACCGGTGGAGCCGGAGGTGTAGATCACATAGGCAAGGTTTTCGCCGTGCACTGGGATATTCGGGTTGTGGCTGCTGAAGGTTTCCAGCCAGGTATCGCCATGTTCCAGCACCAGGGTTTGCACACCGGCAGGAACCGGCAGTTGCGCCAGTAGATGAGCCTGGGTCAACAGCAGTTGCACACCACTGTCCTGCAGCATGTAGGCCAGGCGATCACGAGGATACTCGGGGTCCAGCGGCACATAAGCGCCACCGGCCTTGAGCACCGCCAACAGGCCAACCACCATCTCCACCGAGCGCTCTGCCGCCAGCCCCACCAGCACATCCGGGCCAACCCCGGCCGCCATCAAGCGATGTGCCAGGCGATTGGCCCGGGCGTTCAACGCGCTGTAACTCAAGGCTTGCCCCGCGAAAATCAAGGCAAGTGCATCCGGTGTACGCAGCACCTGAGCCTCGATCAGCGTATGGACCGCTTGATCCAGCGGGTAATCCACCGCAGTGGCATTCCAATCATGCAATACCTGCTGACGCTCGGCCTGCGCCACTGAGGGCAACGCGCCAAGGCGTTGACTGCCGTCGCTGGCCAGGGCCAGCAGCAACTGCTGAAAGTGCTCGGCCAAGCGCTGGATATGCGCGCCACTGAAAGCCTGGCGGGAGTAGTTGAACTCCAAGCCCAGTGTCTGGCCTATAGCCAACAACACGGTCAATGGATAGTGGGTCTGCTCCAGGCTGTGCACTGCGCCAAAACGCAGCCCCGACGGTGCGCCCTGCTCCAGCGCCTCGGACACCGGGTAGTTCTCGAACACCAGGATACTGTCGAACAGCGCTTCTCCACCCAGCCCCGCCCAACGCTGGATCTCAAACAGTGGCGTGTGTTCATGCTCACGCAAGCCAACGTTCTGTTGCTGGAGTTGCTCTAGCCACTGGCTGACCGACATTTGCGCATCCGGCGTCGCCACTACCGGCAGCGTGTTAATGAACAAGCCGACCTGCTGTTCAATCCCACGCAGTTCCGCTGGACGCCCTGCCACCGTGGCGCCGAATGCTACGGTGGCTTGCCCGGTGTGGTGATGCAACAGCAACAACCATGCGCCTTGCACCAGGGTATTGAGGGTCACCTTGTGACGTTGGGCGAAGGCTTTGAGGTGTTCGGTTTGCGCGACATCGAGGCTCAAGCGATGCTCGCCATTGACCGCCAGGGCCGCATCCACCCCGGCGTCTATGGTGCGGGCCAGGCGCGTGGGCTCCTGCAAGTTGACCAGTTGCGCCTTCCAGAACGCTTGGCTGACGGCTTTGTCCTGCGCCTGCAGCCAAGCGATGTAGTCACGATACCGCCCGGTCGGCGCTGGCAGCGGCTCACCCGCATACTGTTGCAATACCTCGCCGAACAGCTGCGAACCACTCCAGCCATCCATCAAAATATGGTGATTGGTGTAGATCAGGTGGTAGCTTGTCGCCCCCGTGCGTACCAGCGTCAAGCTCAACAACGGTGCTTGCTCCAGGACAAAGCCCTGGGCCCGTGCCGACTCGGCCAGTTCATCCAGGGCCTGGTTGCAGTCCTCGCGGGTCTGCCAATCCAACGCCATGAACGGCAGGCGCACCTGCTTGTAGACCACCTGCAAAGGCTGTTCAAGCTCCGCCTGCCAGACAAAACCGCTGCGCAGGATCTCGTGGCGTTGCACCGCCACCTGCCAGGCCTGCTGGAAGCGCGCCACATCCAGGCCCTGCACATCAATGCGCATCTGGTTGATGTAGTCACCCGAACCTTCGCCGTACAGCGATTGGAACAGCATGCCTTGCTGCATGGGTGACAATGGGTACAGGTCTTCGACCTCAGCCACGTTCAGTGCCAAGCCATCCAACTGGTCCTGGGACAACCGCGCCAAGGGGAAGTCCGACGGCGTCACGCCCTGATGCGCCGACTCGCAACAATGATCAATCAGAGCCTTGAGTTCCAAGGCATAGTCGTCGGCCAAGCACTTGACGGTTGCTTCACCGAACATCGCCTGGCTGAAACTCCAGTTCAACTTCAGCTCGCCACCATAGACCTGACCATTGATTTCCAGCCAGTTGCCCAAAGGTGCCTGCGGGCTTTGCTCGGCACCGCTGGCATCAGCGGTCGGCGTGAACAGTCCTGGCTGTTCGCCGCTGTCGAAGCTGGCATCGAACTGCCCCAGATAGTTGAAGGTGATACGTGGCTGCGGCAAGGCCGCCAACGCCTGTTGCGTTGCGGCATTACCCAGGTAACGCAGGGCACCGAACCCCAGGCCCTTGTCGGGCACGGCTCGCAGCTGCTCCTTGATGCGCTTCAGGGAGGCAGCCAGGGAATCGGCCGGGGCCAGTTGCACGGGGTAAAGGCTGGTGAACCAACCGACAGTGCGAGTCAGATCGATGTCATCGAACAGATCTTCGCGGCCATGACCTTCAAGCCGGATCAACATAGAAGCCTCGCCGCTCCAGCGCGTAATAACTCGCGCCAGAGCAGTCAACAGCAGGTCATTGATTTGGGTGCGATAGGCACTCGGCGCATCGTGCAGCAAGCGCCGAGTATAGGTGGCATCCAGGTGTGTGCTCACACTCAGCGCCAGTTGGTTGCTCAGACTCGCCTGTGGATCGGCGCCCGGCAAACCGACCGGGCTGCCCTGCAATTGCGTCTGCCACCAAACCAGTTCCTGTTGCAACGCCGGGCTGTGGGCGTAAGTCTGCAGGTGAGCAGCCCAGCCGCGTGTGGCGCTGGTCTTGGCTGGCAGTGTCACAGGTGCGCCTTGGGCCAGTTGCTGATACGTGCTTTGCAAGTCTTCAAGCAGAATGCGCCACGACACACCGTCCACCACCAAGTGATGGATCACCAGCAACAAGCGCTGTGAACCGTCGGCCAACTGCGCCAACACCGCACGCAATAACGGGCCTGCGCCCAGATCGAGACTGCGCTGGGCCTCTTCGCCCAAGGCCTCAAGTTCTTCGACGCTGTTCAATGTGGTTTGCCATAGCACCTGTTCAGCCTGGTGCTGATCCGGCCCACGGTAGGCCGCGCTCCAGCCCTGTGCGCCCTCGATAAAGGTGCTGCGCAAGGCATCATGATGCACGATCAATGCCTGCAGTGCGGCCAACAAAAGCGGTACCTGCAACGGCTGGTGCGGTTGCAGCACCGCAGATTGGTTCCAGTGATGACGCTGGGGAATGTCATCGGCAAAAAAACTGTGTTGCACCGGCAACAACAGCAAATCGCCAGTCAGCGGCGACTGGTCCATCTGCACCACACCGTCGCCTTCCCTCGCGACCGTCGCCAGGCTCTGCACGGTCTGATGCTGGAACAACTCTTTGGGCGTGAAACGCACACCGGCCTGGCGGGCGCGGCTGACCAGCTGAATCGAAATGATCGAATCGCCGCCCAGTTCGAAGAAATTATCATGCAAGCCCACCTGCGGCAGGCGTAGCACATCGGACCAGATCGCGGCGATCTTCTGCTCCAACTCGCTCTGAGGTGCCACATAAGCCTGCTGCATCTGACTCACATCCGGCAGCGGCAAGCCCTTGCGGTCGAGCTTGCCGTTGGGGGTCAGCGGCATACGCTCAAGGAACATCAAGTGCGTCGGCACCATGTAGTCCGGCAAGCGGGTTTTCAAGGCGCGCCGCAAGGTTTCGCGACCGGTGGATTGAGCGACAGCATCATCCAGGAGCGTCCGGTCCAGTGGTACGACATAGGCCACCAGTTGTTTGCCGGTCGGCCCCTCCTGGGCGACCACCACGGTTTCACCGACGCTGGCTTGCTCACGCAAGCGCGCTTCGATTTCCCCCAGTTCGATACGGAAACCGCGGATCTTCACCTGATGGTCCACACGCCCCAGGTAATCCACCACGCCATCCGGACGCCCGCGGGTCAGGTCGCCGCTTCGGTACACGCGACTGCCGGGCTTGCCGAACGGGTCCGGCACGAAGCGTTCTGCGGTTAACGCCGGACGCTCTAGATAACCCCGGGCCACGCCCTCGCCGCCCAGGTACAACTCGCCGGCCACGCCGATGGGTTGCAGATTCAGTTGCGCATCCAACACGTAGCCACTGCGGTTACCCAACAAGGTGCCGATGGGCGCGTAAACGGCACCGCAGGGATCGCCTTTACGAGCCTTCCACAACAACGGAGTGACCACGGTTTCCGTCGGGCCATAGCCGTTGAACAGGTACTTGGGTTTCAGCGCGCGCCACGCCAGGTCATAGCTGGCTTGCGCAACGGCATCACCGCCAAAGCAGTACACCCGCACCGCCGGTGGGTTGCCGTCGCGCTCGGCATGTTCAGCCAACTGCTGCAGGTACACCGGTGGGAACACCGCCATGGTCACGTTGTGGCGGTGCATCTGCTCGTAGGTGTATTCCGGCAGCCACAGGCTGTCGTCACGGATCAACACGCTGGCGCCGTTGATCAGCGGGTGCATCCAGCCTTCGTGGGAGCCGTCGAAAGCAAACGACATGAAGTGCAGTTCGCAATCGGCCGGGGAGGTTTCATAGCGCTCGCCAGTGGCGATGATATGCGCCACCAGCGGGCCGTGGGACACCGCCACGCCTTTGGGCAAGCCGGTGGAACCGGAGGTGTAGATCACGTAGGCGAGGTTGTCGCCGTCCAACGCCACATTCGGGGCCGCATCACTGTAATCCGACCAGGCTTGCACCTGATCCACCGCCAAGGCTTCGAGGCCGTCCGGGATCGGCAATCGGTGTTGCACGGCCGAATGGGTCAACAGCAATTTCGAACGGCTGTCTTGCATCATGTACAGCAGGCGATCACGTGGGTATTCAATATCCAGCGGCACATACACACCACCGGCTTTCATCACCGCCAGGAACGCCACCATGATTTCGGCACTGCGCGGCATGGCGATAGCCACCCGCACTTCCGGGCCGACGCCACGGGCGATCAGGGCATGGGCCAGGCGGTTGGCCTGGCGATCCAGTTCGCCATAGCTCAGGGTTTGCGTGTCGAACTTCACCGCCACCGCGTCAGGGGTTTCCCGGGCGCGATCAGCAAACAATTCATGCGCCAAGCGCTCGGCCGAGAAGCCAGACTCCGTGCGGTTCCACAGTTGCAGGATCTGTTGTTGTTCGGTCACATCCAGCAAGCTCAACTGGCTGAGCTGCTGTCGTGGGTTGGCGACCATACCCTGCAGCAGGTTCTGCCAGTGGCGCGCCATGCGTTGCACGGTGCTGGCTTCGAACAGGTCCTGGGCATAACCCAAAGTGGCCCATATACCTTCGGTGGACTCCTGAATATCCAGGTCCAGGTCGAAATGTGCGGTCTTGCTGTCCCAGTCCAGGCCTTCTACCCGCAGCCCTGGCAATTGGTGCTGAACCTGAGCCTGGCCGACTTCAGTCTGATGGTTGAACATGACCTGGAACAGCGGGTTGTGGCTCAGGCTACGCTCAGGTTGCAGGGCCTCCACCAGTTGTTCGAACGGCAAATCCTGGTGGGCCTGGGCTTGCAGGGCGCGTTGCCGAACGTGCTGCAGCAACTGCTCGACACTCATCTGCCCATGCACATCCGCCTTGAGCACCTGGGTGTTGACGAAGAAGCCAATCAAGCGCTCGGTCTCGCTGCGATTGCGGTTGGCAATCGGCACGCCGACGCGTATTTCTTCCTGGCCGCTGTAGCGGTGCAACAAGGTCTGGAACGATGCCAGCAACAACATGAACAGGGTCACGCCCTGCTGTTGGGCCAAAGCCTTGAGCCCCTGAGCGAGTTCCGGCGCCAGCTCGAACGCCAGGCGTGCGCCGCGGTGGCTCTGCACAGCCGGGCGCTGGTGATCGAACGGCAACTCCAGCACGCTCTGCTCACCGCCCAACAGTTCCTGCCAGTAGGCCAGTTGACGTTGCTTCTCACCGGCGTCCATCCAGCTGCGCTGCCATACGGCGTAGTCGGCATACTGGATCGGCAGCGCCGGCAACTGCACGTCCTGGCCTTGGCTATAACCGGCATACAGCTGCACCAGTTCTTCGACAGCCAATTGCATCGACCAGCCATCGGAGACGATGTGATGCTGCACCAATACCAACACATGCTCGTCGGCGGCCAGGCGCAGCAAAGTGACGCGCAGCAAAGGGCCTCGTTGCAGGTCGAACGGCTGGGCGATCAGCGCTTCTACATGGGCCTTGAGCTCGGTCTCTTCGATCTCCGCCTGGGTGATCGGCAAGGAAACTGACGGCTCAATCACTTGCACCGCGCCGTCGTGATCCTGGTGGATATGGGTGCGCAGGCTTTCATGGCGCGCCAGCAAGCTATCGAAACTGCGTTGCAACGCAGCCAGGTCCAACCGCCCTTTCAGGCGCAACGCGCTGGGAATGTGATACGCCGCGCTGTGGGGTTCCAGTTGCCAGAGAAACCACTGTCGCTCCTGGGCGTAAGACAATGGCAACGGCTGCACGCGCCCGGCCGGAAGCAGGGCCGGCGCCGTTGGCAATGGGCTCTCCTGGGCTTGCAAGGCCGCGACAAACGCCTCCAGACGCGGGTGTTCAAACACGGCTTTGAGCGGCACTTCCAGGCTCAGGGTCTGGCGGATGCGTGACACCACCTGCATCGCCAACAGGGAATGCCCTCCCAGCTCGAAGAAGTGCTGGTTCAAGCCCACCCGTTCGGCCCCCAAAATAGCCGCCCAGATCGCCGCCACCTGTTGTTGCAACGGGGTGACCGGCACCCGCCAATCCTGTTGTTCCACGCTGGCATCTGGCTTGGGCAGGGCCTGGCGATCCAGCTTGCCGTTGGGGTTGAGCGGCATGCGGTCGAGAAAGATCAGGTGCGCCGGCACCATGTAGTCGGGTAGGTGGTCGCGCAAGGTGGCCATCAACTGTTCGCCCACCTCGGCGCACTCGGTTTCAGACAGCGTCTGCGCAGGTACCAGGTAGGCCAGCAGTTGGTTGCCGGCAGCCAGCAACAGCGCTTCACGCACGCTGTCCTGGGCCAGCAGCACAGTTTCAATCTCACCCAGTTCTATGCGAAAACCACGAACCTTGACCTGGTGATCGACCCGCCCGACATACTCCACCACGCCATCGGCTCGGTAGCGGGCCAGGTCGCCGGTGCGGTACAGGCGCTCGCCGGATGGGCTGAACGGGTCAGCGACAAAGCGCTCGGCGGTCAGGCCTGGCCGCTGCAAATACGCACGGGCCAAGCCATTGGCGCTGGCGATATAGAGTTCACCCACGGCGCCCAGCGGCAGCAGGTTCAGGTCGCGGTCCAGCACATAGAGGCCACGCCCTGGCAGCGCCCGGCCAATGGGGCTGGCACCGACGGCGCTGACAGCGCTCGGGTCAGTGCAGTCCAGCACGCTGGAAACCACCGTGGCCTCGGTAGGCCCGTAGGTGTTGAGCAAGCGCACATGGCCGAGCCCGGCGCGCTGCCACAACAGCGGGCCATCCAACGGCATGGCTTCGCCGCCGATATGGATCTGCCGCAAGGCACCATAGGTCCTTGGGCCTGCTGCCAGGCAATCTTGCAGGAACAGCTTCCAGTAGGCGGTGGGCAAGTCGGCCAAGGTAATGCCCTGGGCGATGATCTGTCGGTACAGCTCGGCACCGTCCCACAACTGCGGGCCACGCAGTACCACGGTGGCGCCGAGGGTCAGGGCTGGGTATAGCTGCTCGACGAAACCGTCGAAGTTCAAGGTGGCAAACTGCAACACTCGGTCCTGGGCAACCAGCTGCGAGTAATCCGCCGCGATGCCAGCGAACTCACTCAGTGCAGCATGGCTGATGGCAACCCCCTTGGGCTTGCCTGTGGAGCCGGAGGTGTAGATCACATACGCCAGGCTCTGGGGCTCGACATCAACCGGTAAATTATCGTCGGCACACAACGCCAACTGCGCCTGGACCCGGTCGATGTCCACCGCCAGCACCTGGGTCGGCAACGGCAGGCGCCCATGCAGGTGGGATTGGGTCAACACCAGGCCCACATCACTGTCCTCAAGCATATGCACCAGACGTTCGCGGGGGTACTCAGGGTCCAGCGGCACATAGGCCGCTCCCGTCTTGAGCACCGCAAGCAAGCTGACCACCATGGCAAAGGAGCGTTCCACGGCGATCCCCACCAGCGCTTTAGGGCCTACGCCCTGGGCCAGCAGGTAATGCGCCAGGCGGTTGGCCTGACGGTTCAGTTCCCCATAGCTGAGGGCCTGCTCATTCAGGGCCAGGGCCTGACGTTCCGGCTGCTGATCAGCCTGGGCTTCAAACAGCCGGTGCACAGCCTCAAAGGGGGTAACACCAGCCGGGGTGTTCCAGTCCTGAAGCATCCTGTGTTGCTCAGCGGCACCCACCATCGGCAGCTCGCAGAGGCGGCTGCGGGGTGCGCTCACCACCGCCTGCAGCAGGTTTTGCCAGTGTTGCGCCAAGCGCTCGATGGTGGCTACATCGAACAGGTCGGTGGCGTAGGTCAGCGCAGCCCAAAGCCCGTCGGCGGATTCATGGGTGTCCAGGCTCAGGTCAAAATGGGTGGTCTGGCTGTCCCAATCCAGTTCCACCACACGCAGGCCCGGTAACTGCTGGCCTTCCCGGTCGCCCTGGGCATCGGTCTGGTGGTTGAACATCACCTGGAACAATGGGTTGTGGCTCAAGCTGCGCTCGGGCTGCAACGCCACCACCAGTTGCTCGAACGGCAGGTCCTGATGAGCCTGGGCCTCCAGGGCGCGGCGTTTGGTTTGTTGCAGCAGCTCGGCAAAGCTCATCTGCCCGTCAAGGTCAGCCTTGAGTACCTGGGTGTTGACGAAGAAGCCGATCAGCCGCTCGGTTTCGACGCGGTTACGGTTGGCATTCGGCACGCCAATGCGGATATCCGACTGCCCGCTGTAGCGATACAACAGGGCTTGGAACGACGCCAGCAGTAGCATGAACGCGGTCACGCCCTCTTGCTGCGCCAGGCGCTTGAGACCCGCCACCAGCGTCGGTTGCAAATGCACCTGCAGGCTTGCACCGCGATGGCTTTGCTGCGCCGGGCGCGGGCGGTCCAGCGGCAATTCCAGCACCGGTTGCTCGCCGCCCAGCAGGGCCTGCCAATATGCGAGTTGGCGCGCCTGTTCCCCGGCTTCCATCCAGCCGCGTTGCCACAGCGCGTAGTCGGCGTACTGGATCGGCAGTTCCGGGAGTTGCAGGTCATGGCCCTGGCTATGGGCCGCGTAGAGCTGCACCAGTTCCTCTACCATCACCTGCATCGACCAGCCATCGGAGACGATATGGTGCTGCACCATCACCAGCACATGCTCATCCTCGGCCAGTTGCAGCAGCGTCACACGCAACAACGGCGCCTGGTGCAAATCGAACGGCCGCGCCACCTCCTCTTCCACCCGCGCCATCAACTGTGCTTCATCGACGTGCGCCTGCTCGATCTGCACCCGCGCCTGCGGCATCACTGCCTGCCACAGGCGTTCACCGTCCTCGACCAGTTGCGTGCGCAAGCTTTCATGCCGGGCCAGCAGGCTGTCGAAACTGCGTTGCAACGCGGCCAGGTCCAAGTGCCCGTGCAAACGCAGGGCGCCAGGGATGTGATAGGCGGTGCTGTCCTTGTCCAGTTGCCAGAGGAACCACTGGCGTTCCTGGGCGTAAGACAACGTCGGTGTGTCGCTGTCGTGGCGGGTGGGAGCAATCGGCAATTGAGCGAAACTCATGCCCCGGCTGTGCAGGCGCTGGTAAAACTGCTGGCGCTGCTCCAGAGGCAAGCGAAGAAAGCGCGACACCAGGTCAATATTAGGGTTGGAAAGCATGGTTCAAATCGCCTCTAGTTCGCTCAAAAAGTCACGAAGGTCATCAAAATCTTCCACGCTGCCGGCGCGGAAAGTGGCTGCGGCCTGCACGTAGGCGCGCAGCGATTCGGTCTGGAACAGTTCCATCAACGGTACGTCCAGGCCGAGCTCGGCCTGCACCCGCGAGGTAATCTGGATCGCCAGCAAGGAGTGGCCACCGACGTCAAAGAAGTTGTCGTTCAGGCCCACTTGCGGCAGGTGCAGGATGTCGGCCCAGATCGTGGCGATCTGCTGCTCAAGCTCGGTTTGCGGAGCCAGGTACTGCTGCTGCATCTGGCTCGCATCCGGCAGCGGCAGGCCCTTGCGGTCGAGCTTGCCGTTGGGGGTCAGCGGCATCTGCGCCAGGAATACGAAGTGGCTGGGCACCATGTAGTCCGGCAGGTCGGCTTTCAGGGCACGACGCAGGGCGTCACGGAACTCAACCGGGTCGGCCAGGCTGGCGTCGGCCGGTACCACATAGGCCACCAGTTGCTTACCGGTCGGCCCCTCCTGGGCCACCACCACGGTTTCACCGACACTGGCTTGCTCACGCAGACGCGCTTCGATTTCCCCCAGTTCGATACGAAAACCGCGGATCTTCACTTGATGGTCCACACGCCCCAGGTAATCCACCACGCCATCCGGACGCCCACGGGTCAGGTCGCCGCTGCGATACACGCGGCTGCCCGGTTTGCCGAACGGGTCCGGTACGAAACGCTCGGCAGTCAGTGCCGGACGCTCCAGGTAACCCCGGGCCACGCCCTCGCCGCCCAGGTACAACTCGCCGGCCACGCCGATGGGTTGCAGATTCAGTTGCGCATCCAACACGTAGCCACTGCGGTTACCCAACAAGGTGCCGATGGGCGCGTAAACGGCACCGCAGGGATCGCCTTTACGAGCCTTCCACAACAACGGAGTGACCACGGTTTCCGTCGGGCCATAGCCGTTGAACAGGTACTTGGGTTTCAGCGCGCGCCACGCCAGGTCATAGCTGGCTTGCGCAACGGCATCACCGCCAAAGCAGTACACCCGCACCGCCGGTGGGTTGCCGTCGCGCTCGGCATGTTCAGCCAACTGCTGCAGGTACACCGGTGGGAACACCGCCATGGTCACGTTGTGGCGGTGCATCTGCTCGTAGGTGTATTCCGGCAGCCACAGGCTGTCGTCACGGATCAACACGCTGGCGCCGTTGATCAGCGGGTGCATCCAGCCTTCGTGGGAACCGTCGAAGGCGAAGGACATGAAGTGCAGTTCGCAATCGGCCGGTGAGGTTTCATAGCGCTCGCCGGTAGCGATGATATGCGCCACCAGCGGCCCGTGTGACACCGCCACGCCCTTGGGCAAACCGGTGGAGCCGGAGGTATAGATCACGTAGGCAAGGTTGTCGCCGTCCAGCGCCACATCCGGTGCCGTATCGCTGTAACCGGCCCACTCTTCGGTGCGATCAATCGCCAGGGTCTCCAGGCCCTCGGGGACTGGCAGTTGCTGCAGCGCCCGGCTGTGAGTCAGCAGCAGTTGCGCACGGCTGTCTTGCATCATGTACAGCAGGCGATCACGTGGGTATTCGATATCCAGCGGCACATACACACCGCCGGCTTTCATCACCGCCAGGAACGCCACCATGCTCTCGGCACTGCGCGGCATGGCGATGGCCACCCGCACTTCCCTGCCGACGCCACGGGCGATCAAGGCATGGGCCAGGCGGTTGGCCTGACGATCCAGCTCGCCGTAACTCAGGGTTTGAGCATCGAATTTCACCGCCACCGCGTCCGGGGTTTCCCGGGCGCGATCACCGACCAATTCGTGCACCAGGCGCTCGGCTGAAAAACCGGCGTCGGTCTGGTTCCACAATTCAAGAATCTGCTGTTGCTCATCCTCGCCCAGCAGGCTCAATTGGCTAATGGGCTGCTGTGGGTCGACCACCATTGCCCGCAACAGGTTCTGCCAATGCCCGGCCATGCGCTCGATGGTCGCCACGGCGAACAGGTCGGTGGCATAACTCAGGGAGGCACGCAGGGCCGTCGGGCTTTCTTCCACATCCAGCGCCAGGTCGAACTGGGCCACGCCCTCGTCCAAATCCAGGACTTCGACGTGCAGGTCGGCCAGGCGATGCAGGTGGCTGTCGGCAGCGCTCACACGGTGGTTGAACAACACTTGGAACAACGGGCTCAGGCTCAGGCTGCGCTCCGGTTGCAATGCCTGCACAAGCTGTTCGAACGGCAGGTCCTGGTGAGCCTGGGCCTCGAGGGAACGCTGACGCACCTGGTGCAGCAATTGCTCGGTGCTCATTTGCCCGTGGATATCGGCCTTGAGCACTTGGGTGTTGACGAAGAAGCCGATCAACCCCTCGGTTTCCAGGCGATTACGGTTGGCAATCGGCACGCCCACGCGCACATCTTCCTGGCCGCTGTAGCGATGCAGCAATGCCTGGTAAGACGCCAGCAGCAGCATCGGCAGCGTGACGCCAGCGTGCTGCGCCAGCGCGCGCAAACTGCCCAACAACTCCGGATGCAACTCGATACCCAAGCGTGCGCCGCGATGGCTTGGCTGTGCCGGGCGCGGGTGGTCGAACGGCAACTCCAGCACTGGTTGCTCGCCGCTCAATTGCTCACGCCAGTAGGCCAATTGACGCGCCTGCTCTCCGGCCTCCATCCAATCGCGCTGCCACACGGCATAATCGGCGTACTGGATCGGCAGCGTCGGCAATTGCACGTCCTGGCCTTGGCTGTTAGCGGCATACGCCTGCACCAGTTCCTCGACCATCAACTGCATCGACCAGCCGTCAGAGACGATGTGATGCTGCACCAGCACCAGCACATGGTCGTCCTCGGCCAGGCGCAGCAAGGTAACCCGCAGCAGCGGCCCACGCAGCAGGTCGAAAGGCTGGGCGACCACCTGCGCAACCCGCGCCTTGAGGCCGGCATAGTCGCTGTCGACCTGCTCGATATCGACCCGGCCCTGGGCGTCAACGACTTGAACCGCGCCGGTGGCGTCCTGACGGAAATACGTGCGCAGGCTTTCATGGCGAGCCAGCAAGCTATCAAAGCTCTCTTGCAGCGCGGTCAGGTCCAACGGCCCGTGCAAACGCAAGGCGCTGGGGATGTGATACGCGGCGCCGGCCGGGTCCAGTTGCCAGAGGAACCACTGGCGCTCCTGGGCATAAGACAGCGGCAGAGGCTGCGTGCGATCGGCCTTGATCAGCGCCGGCGCGGTGACGCCCTCCTCGCCCAAGGCCTGCACGAAATCACCCAGTAGCGGCTGTTCGAACAAGGCCTTGAGTGGGACCTCCAGCGCCAGGGCCTGACGCACCCGTGACACCACCCGCGTGGCCAGCAATGAATGCCCGCCCAACTCGAAGAAATGATCGTCGAGGCCCACACGGGGCAATTCCAGTACCTCGGCCCAGATCGCCGCCACCTGCTGCTCGCGCGGGGTGACGGGCGCTACATGGCCTTTGAGCGACAGGCTGGCATCCGGTTTGGGCAGTGCCTTGCGGTCGAGCTTACCGTTGGGGGTCAGCGGCAGGCTGTCGAGGAACAGCCACTGCGCTGGCACCATGTAGTCCGGCAGACGCTCGCGCAGCGCGGCTTTATACACCTGCGGTGCCTGCGGCGCGGTGCTGACCAGGTAAGCGATCAGCCGGTCGTTATCGGCCAGCACCACGGCTTCACGTACGCCGTCGAACTCACGCAGGCAGGCTTCGATTTCACCCAGCTCGATACGGAAACCCCGGACCTTGACCTGATGGTCGACACGGCCGATGTATTCCACCACGCCGTCCGCCTGATAGCGTGCCAGGTCGCCGGTACGGTACAGGCGTTCGCCCGGAGCCCCAAACGGGTTGGGCACGAAGCGTTCGGCGGTCAGCGCCGGCTGCCCGTGGTAACCGCGCGCCAGGCCGACACCACCGATCAGCAGCTCACCGGACACACCTTGGGGGCATGGCGTGAGACCGGCATTAAGGATGAACAAGCCGGTATTGGCGATGGGCCGTCCAACGAACGGCAATGCCTGGTGCAAACGATGAGCCGCCGACCAGATGGTGGTTTCCGTCGGACCATAGAGGTTCCACAACGGGCCTTGCAGATCGAGCATGCGCTGGGCCAAATCGACGGGCAGCGCTTCGCCACCGCAGAGGCAGGCGATGCCACGCAGTGCATGAGCCCGTGGGCTGTCGAGCAACATGCGCCAGGTCGAGGGCGTGGCTTGCAGCACATTCGCCGCCTGGCGCTGGGCCAGATCGAGGATCGCCTCCGGGTCGAGGGCCAATGCCTGGTCGCTCAGCAACACGGTACCGCCGACACTCAGCGGCACATACAGCTCCAGAGCGAAGATGTCGAACGAGAAGGTGGTCAGCGACAACAGCCGCGCATCCTGGCCGATACTCAACGTGCCAGCCATGCCGCTGGTGAAGCTGCACAGCGCCTTGTGGCGCACCATCACCCCTTTGGGCTTGCCGGTGGAGCCAGAGGTGTAGATCACGTAGGCCAGATGCTCCGGTGTCACAGCAACCTGGGGGTCGTGCTGCGCTGTGCCGGCATCCTCCACCATCAGCACCTGCACGCCGTGCGGCTGAGCCAGGTGCCCCAGCAGGTGCGGTTGCGTCAGCAATACCCGGGCGCCGCTGTCTTCAAGCATGTAGGCCAGGCGCTCTGCCGGGAATTGCGGGTCGAGCGGCACATAGGCGCCACCGGCCTTGAGGGTCGCGAGCAAGCCAACCACCATGTCCAGGGAACGCTCCACGTGCACCGCCACCAGCACGTCCGGGCCGACGCCCATGTCGATCAGACGATGGGCCAGCCGATTGGCGCGGCGGTTGAGTTCGCCGTAGCTCAGGCGCTCGTCATTGAAGTGCAGCGCAATGGCGTCGGGTTGCGCCGCGGCCTGGGCCTCAAACAACTGGTGTACGCAGCGTTCGCGCGGGTAGTCAGTGTCGCTGCGGTTCCAGTCGTGCACCATTTGCTGCGATTGCGACGGGCTGAGCATCGCCAGGTCGTCCAAGGCCACCGAGGCATCCTGCAGGACCGCGCGCAGCAGGTTTTGCCAATGCTCGGCCAGGCGTTCCGCGGTCGCCGCGTCAAACAGATCCGTGGCGTAAGTCAGCGAGGCCCAGAGACCGTCCACCGATTCCTCGGTTTCCAGGTTCAGGTCGAACTGCGTGCTGTGACCGGCCCAATCCACGGGCTGCAAAGCCAGGCCGGGCAATTGCACCGGGGCTGAACGCAGGCTGTCCTGATGGTTGAACATCACTTGGAACAGCGGGTTATGGCTCAGGCTGCGCTCGGGCTGCAGCACTTGCACGAGCTGCTCGAACGGCAGGTCCTGGTGGGCCTGCGCCTCCAGAGCACGCAGCTTGACCTGGGCCAGCAACTGGTCGAACGGCATCTGCCCGTGCACGTCAGCTTGCAGCACCTGGGTGTTGACGAAAAAGCCCAGCAGTCGCTCGGTTTCGAAGCGATTACGGTTGGCGACCGGCACGCCGACACGCACCTGCGACTGGCCGCTGTAGCGGTGCAGCAAGGTCTGGAACGAGGCCAGCAACAGCATGAACAGCGTCACGTCCTGACGCTGGGCCAGGGCCTTGAGTTCAGTCAGCAGCGCACGCTCCAGATGAATCTTACGGCGCGCACCACGATGGCTCTGCACTGCGGGGCGCGGATGGTCGAGGGGCAGGTCCAGCAGCGAATGTTCGTGACCCAGACGAGCGCACCAGTAATCGAGCTGGCGTTGTTGTTCCCCTGCCGCCATCCAGTCGCGCTGCCACTGGGCATAGTCGGCGTACTGGATCGGCAAGGCCGGCAAGCCAGCGTCGCCTTGGTACAGCGCCACCCACTCGTCGATCATCACTTGCATCGACCAGCCGTCAGAGATGATGTGGTGCTGGGTGATGACCAGCACATGGTGATCAGGCGCGACGATCAGCAACTTGACGCGCATCAGCGGGCCGTTGCGCAGGTCGAACGGGCGCTGGATCTCTTCGATGACAGCCTGCTCGATAGTGCCGGCGTCGACCTTTTGTTGCTCAACCGGCACTGCCAGGCTTGGGTGGATGACTTGCACAGTGTGCTCGCCCGACTCCACAAAGGTGGTGCGCAGCGGTTCATGGCGCTGCACCAGGGCCTCGACGGCGCGCTCCAGCGCCGCGATGTCGAGTTCACCGCGCAGGTGCAAAGCGGTGGGCACATGATAGGCCGCGCTGGTGGGATCCAATTGCCAGAGAAACCACTGCCGTTCCTGAGCAAATGACAACGCCAGTGGCTGGTCACGGCCAACTGCCTGGATCACGGGCGCCGTATCAACCTGCACGCCTGCGCACGCCGCAGCAAAGGCTGCCAGCGTCGGCTGTTCGAACAGCGCCCGCAACGGCACTTCCAGCTTGAGGTCGTGGCGCACCCGGGAGATCACTTGGGTAGCCAACAAAGAGTGGCCGCCGCGTTCGAAGAAGTGATCTTCCAGGCCAACCTGCTCGACCTGCAACACTGCTTGCCAGATCGCCGCCAACTGGATTTGCAATGGACTCTGCGGCGCCACGTAGGTGGTGCTGGCTTGGTTCAGGTCGGGTGTGGGCAGTGCACGGCGGTCGAGCTTGCCGTTGTGGTTCAACGGCAAGGCATCAAGGGCCACCCAATGGCCCGGCACCATGTAGTCCGGCAATGTCTGGCGCAAGCGCGCTGCCAGTGCCTGGGTCGCCAGCGCTTGGCCTTCGGCTGGCACCACGTACGCCACCAACTGCACGCCGGTCGCGCTCGGCTGCGCAAGCACGGCGGCTTCGCGCACATTGGGCAAGGCTTGCAGGCTGGCTTCGATTTCGCCCATTTCGATACGCAGGCCACGAATCTTCACTTGATGGTCGATACGCCCGACGTACTCCAGCGCACCCGCCGGGTTGTACCGGGCCAGGTCGCCACTGCGATAAAGCCGCGCACCGGGCGTGGCGGAAAACGGGTCCGGCAAGAAGCGCTCGGCGGTCAGCGCCGGGCGGTCGAAGTAGCGTTGCGCCAAGCCAACCTCGGCGCCAATGCACAGCTCGCCCACGCCATCGGTGGCCAACAGTTCGAAACCGTTGTCGAGTACATACAGCGCGCGCCCGGCAATCGCCTGCCCGATTGGCACGCCGTAGGCGTCGTTGGCATCGGCCAATTGGCACTCATGCACACTGGACACAACCGTGGCTTCGGTGGGCCCGTAGGTGTTGACCAGGCGCACATTGCCCAAGCCCGCGGCGTACCACGCACGCACGCCTTCCACTGACATGGCTTCACCACCCACATGCACCTGGCGCAGCTTGCCCAGGGAGCGACGGTGCTCGGCGCATTCCTGCGCCAACAGGTACCAGTAGGCGGCGGGCAAATCGGCCAGAGTCACGCCCTGCTCAACGATTTCTCGCGCCAGTTGCCCGGCGTCCCAGAGTTCATCGCCACGCATGATCAACGCCGCGCCCGCACACAGGGGCGGGAAGCACTGTTCGACAAAACCATCGAAACTGAAGGTCGCAAACTGCAACACGCGGTCCTCGGCGCTCAGTCGGCTGTACAGCGTGGCGCTGTCGCAGAACTGGCCGAGGGCGGCATGGTCGATGGCCACACCCTTGGGCTGGCCGGTGGAGCCAGAGGTGTAGATCACGTAGGCCAGGTCAGCCGCCGCTGCGTGATTAGGCGGATTGGTCGTCGGGTAGCCGGTGAGCTCCTCGCCACAGCCGCTGAAATCCACGCGGGTCAGGCCGCGGGGCAAAGGCAAGTCGGCGAGCAAGCCGGTTTCGCTGAGCAGCAGGTCCAGGCGGCTGTCGGCGAGCATGTAGGCCAAACGCTCCGCCGGGTATTTAGGGTCCAGCGGTACGTAGGCCGCCCCGCTTTTGAGCACTGCCAGCAGGCTGACGATCAACTGCGGGCCACGCCGCGAAGCCAGGCCCACCCGTTGGCCGGGGCCGACACCCAGCGCCAACAGGCGATGGGCCAGGCGGTTGGCGCGCTGGTTCAACTGGGCGTAGCTCACGCTGGCGTCACCGGCCTGCACAGCCAGGGCGTCCGGCGTCGCCTCGGCCTGGGCGGCTATACGCTGATGCACGCGCTCGTTGGCCTGTGGCGCTGCGGCTGAGCGGCTCAGCGCGAGCACCTGCTGTTGCGCAGGGGCGTCGAGAAGGCGCAGGTTGCCCAGCGGCATGTGAGGGTCTGCGAGCAATTGCGCCAGCAGGTGTTGCAGGTTGGCGCTCAACTGCGCCACTTGCGCCTCGCTGAACTGGGCACGGTCATAGCTGAACTCCAGGCGCAGGCTGGCGCCCAGTTCGATGCCCAGGGTTAATGGATAGTGCGTGCGCTCATGGTTGTGCAGGCGACCGAAGGTCAGGCCGGCCGGCGCGCCTTGCTTGAGCGCCTCGGCGACCGGGAAGTTCTCGAACACCAGCAAGGTGTCGAACAGCGCGCCTTGCTGGCCGGCCCAGCCCTGGATGTCGTAGAGCGGCACATGTTCATGGTCGCGCAGGCTGAGGTTGAGCACTTGCAGTTCGCTGAGCCAAGTCGCAGCCGACTGGGCTGGCGAGGCTGCGCTGATGATCGGCAAGGTGTTGATGAACAGGCCCAGTTGCTGCTCGATCCCCGGCAGCGGCGCGGAACGCCCGGCCACCGTGGCACCGAAGGCGACGCAGTCCTGGCCGGTGTAGCGTTGCAGCAACAGGCTCCAAGCCCCTTGCAACAGGGTATTGAGGGTGACTTTGTGCTGGCGTGCGAACTCGCCGAGGCGGCGGGTAAAGTTGCTCTCCAGTGCCACGTGATGGTCAGCCATGCCCACCCCGTCGACCGGCGTGCGCAGCGCTTGCGCCAGCAGAGTCGGCGCCGGCAATGCCGCCAGGGCGGTTTTCCAGAACGCCTCGCCCGAAGACTGTTGTTGCAGCCAGGCGAGGTAATCGCGGAACTGCCCGAGCGGCGCCGGTACTGCCTGCCCCGCATAATGCGCGATGACCTCGGCGAGCAACTGCGCGTTACTCCAGCCGTCCATGAGGATGTGGTGGCTGGTGAAGATAAAGTGCCAGGCCGCACCGGCACGACGCACCAGCGTCAGGCGAAACAGCGGCGCGGCATTCAGGGCAAAATCACGTTCGCGTTCGGCGTGGGCCAGGGTGTCGAAGTCGGCGTTTGGGTCTTCGATCACTTGCAGTTGCAGGTCGACCTGGCGCTGGATCAGCTGATGAGCACTGTCCAGGCCCAGCCAATGGAAGCTGCTGCGCAGGATGTCATGGCGATCCAGTGCAGCCTGCCAGGCACGCCCGAAAGCGAGCACATCGAGGCCCTCGATGTCGAGGCGCAACTGGTTGATGTAGGCCTGGGCCTCGGGTTCCAACAGGGTGTGGAACAGCATGCCTTGCTGCATCGGCGACAGCGGATAAAGGTCGGCAATCGCCGGCCCGGCCACGGGCAACGCATCCAGTTGCTGCTGGGTGAGGCGTGCCAGCGGGAAATCCGACGGGCTCACCTGGCCTGCCGGCGTGGCACAGCAATGCTCGATCAGCGCATTGAGTTCGGCTGCGTACTCATCCGCCAGACGCTGCACAGTTGCCGCCTCGAACATCTCTCGACTGAAGCCCCATTGAAGCGACAGCTCACCGCCATACACCTGCCCTTCCACCGTCAACCAGTTGGCCAGCGGTGCCTCTGCATCCTGAGCCTGCCCACTGCCCTGGCGGGCCGGCACGAACAGTGCCGAGTCATTGAACTGGCGGTCGAACTGGCCCAGGTAGTTGAACGTGATGCGCGGCGCGGCCAGGGTCGACAACGCTTCGCGGGTGTCAGGCGTGCCGAGGTAACGCAACAGGCCGTAGCCAATGCCTTTGTTCGGCACGGCGCGCAGTTGCTCCTTCACCGACTTGATCGCCGCCGACAGTTCCCCTTCGGCGTGCAGGCGCACCGGGTACAGGCTGGTGAACCAGCCGACGGTGCGGCTCAGGTCGATGTCGTCAAACAGGTCTTCCCGACCATGACCTTCCAATTGAATGAGCGCAGCAGGTTGCTCGCTCCAACGGCTGATCACCCGCGCCAGGGCGGTCAACAGCAGGTCGTTGACCTGGGTGCGATAGGCCGCTGGCGCGTCTTGCAGCAGTCGGCGGGTGTGCTCGACGTCGAGGCGTGTTTCCAGCTTGGCACCCAGGCGGTTTTGCGCGCCGCCTTCGGGGTGATCACACGGCAGCTCGGCGTCGATGGATTGGGCTTGCCAGTACGGCAGTTGCTGGTCGAGGGACTGCGCGTGGCGGTGCAACTGTTGCGCCCAGCGCTGGTAGGCACTGGTTTTCGCCGGCAGCGCCTGGTCGCGGTAGGCCTGTTGCAGGTCTTCAAGCAGGATGCGCCAGGACACGCCATCCACCACCAGGTGGTGGATCACCAGCAGCACACGTTGGCTGCCATCGGCCAAATTCACCAACGCGGCGCGCAGCAGCGGGCCTTGGGCAAGGTCAAGGCTGCGCTGGGCTTCATCACACAGCGCCGCCAGTTCGGCGTCGGTGCTGGCCTGGCATTGCCACAACAGCGGTTCGCTGACGTAGGCGGCATGGCTCTGCTGCCAGCCGTCAGCCTGCTGCACAAAACGCAGGCGCAAGGCGTCGTGATGCTCGATCAACCGCGCCAGCGCTGCCTCCAACCGTGCAGGCTCAAGCACCTCGCCGGGCACCAGCAACAAGGATTGATTCCAGTGATGCCGCGCCGGGATCGGCTGGTCGAAAAAGCTGTGTTGCACGGGCGTCAGCATGACCTCGCCGCTGACCGGGCCCTGGTCGATCAGGCTGACCTGCTCAAAGCGCGCCACCAGGGCCAGGCTGCGGATGCTCTGGTACTGGAAAAGGTCACGCGGGCTCAGGCGAATGCCGGCCTGACGGGCGCGGCTGACTACTTGGATGGAGATGATCGAATCGCCGCCCAGCTCGAAGAAGTTATCGTCCTGGCCGACCTGCTCAACGCCCAGCACATCGCTCCAGATGGCGGCCAGGGCTGTTTGCAGGTCGCCTTGGGGGGCGACAAATGCCTGCTGCTGCGCCGCCTCCGGAACTGGCAACGCCTTGCGGTCGAGCTTGCCGTTGGCGGTCACCGGCAGCTTGGGCAGCGCAATGAAATGCGTCGGCACCATGTATTCCGGCAAGCTGCTGAGCAACCAGGCCTTGAGGTCCGTTGGCGCCTCGCCTGCGTGCACCAGATAGGCGACCAACTGCTTGCCGCCATGTACCAGCACCACGGCTTCGCGCACGTGTGGATGCTGCATCAGGCGTGCTTCGATTTCGCCCAGCTCGATACGCAAGCCGCGCAACTTGACCTGATGATCGAGACGGCCGAGGTATTCGATCACCCCATCGCCGCGTTGGCGCACGCGGTCACCGGTGCGATACAGGCGCTCGCCCATCACGAACGGGCTGGGCACAAAACGTTCGGCGGTCAGCGCCGGGCGCCGGTGGTAACTGCGCGCCAGACCAACGCCGCCGAGGTAGAGTTCGCCGCTGACGCCAGCCGGCACCGGGTTGAGTTGCGCGTCCAGCACGTAGGTGCCGAGGTTGGCGATCGGGCGGCCGATGGGCACGCTGTCGGCGCCTTCGTCGATGCAGGCCCAGTGCGTGACGTCGATGGCCGCCTCGGTCGGACCATAGAGGTTGTACAGCGCCGCAGTCGGCAACTTGGCGAACACTTGCTGTTGCGCATCCAGGGGCAAGGCTTCGCCGCTGCACACAATGCGCGTAAGGCTTGCGCACGCCTGTACGCCCGGTTCATGGATGAACGCCTGCAGCATCGAGGGTACGAAGTGCAAGGTGGTGATGGCGTGCCGGCCAATGGTGTCAATCAGGCGCGCCGGTTCACGGTGCTCGCCAGGCGCCGCCACCACCAGGCGTGCGCCGGTCATCAGCGGCCAGAAAAACTCCCACACCGACACGTCAAAGCTGAACGGGGTTTTCTGCAAGACCGCGTCATTGGCACCCAGGCCATAGGCCTGTTGCATCCAGCTCAAGCGGTTGACCAAGGCGCGATGGCTGTTGCCGGCGCCTTTGGGCTTGCCGGTGGAGCCCGAGGTGTAGATCACATAGGCCAGGTTCAGGGCATGCAGGGCCACGTTCGGCGACTCGCTGCTGTAACCGTCGAGCCATAGCGCCGGCTGGTCCAGGGCAATCACCTGGATACCGGCGACAGGTAGCGACGCCAACAGGCTCTGCTGGCTGAGCAGCAACTGAATGCCGCTGTCTTCGATCATGTAGGCCAAGCGTTCCTCGGGATACTCAGGGTCGAGAGGCACGTAGGCGCCACCGGCCTTGAGAATCGCCAGCAGGCCAACCACCATTTCGATGGAGCGCTCGATGCAGATACCTACCAGCACGTCGAGCCCCACGCCCTGCTCGCCCAGAGCATGGGCCAACTGGTTGGCGCGCGCATCCAGCTGGGCGTAGGTCAAGGTGGTGGTGCCGAACACCAGTGCCGGTGCATCGGGGCTGCGCCGCGCCTGGTCTTCGATCAGGTGATGAATCCCGCGCTCGGTCGGGTACGCCTCGGCGGTCTGGTTCCAGGTGTGGACCAGCCGTTGCTGTTCAGCCGCGTCAAGCATGGGCAATTCGCCAATGCGCTGCTCGCCATCGAGCACCATGGCTTGCAACAGGCTGATCCAATGCCGGGCCATGCGCTCGATGGTGGGCGTATCGAACAAGTCATTGGCGTAGGTCAGCGCGGCATGCAGGGTGCCGGACTTTTCATAGGTGTCCAGGGTCAGGTCGAACTGGGTGGTGCGGCCTTGCCATTCCACCAGGGCCAATTCCAGACCCGATACGGTACTGACCGAGGCGATGTCGGCGACTACCGGCTGATGGTTATACATCACCTGAAACAGCGGCGTGTGGCTCAGGCTGCGCTCGATTTTCAGCGCTTCCACCAGACGTTCAAAGGGCAATTCCTGATGAGCCTGGGCGCCCAGGGCATGCTCCTTGATACCTTGCAGCAACTCGGCAACCCGGGTTTGCCCAGTCAGTTCGGTGCGCAACACCTGGGTGTTGACGAAGAAACCGATCAGGCCCTCGACTTCGGTGCGATTGCGATTGGCAATCGGCACACCGACGCGAATGTCGCCCTGGCCGGTATAGCGGTGCAGCAGCACATTGAAGGCACCGAGCAGCAGCATGAACAGGGTGACGTTGTGTTTTTGCGCGCAGCTGCGCAGTTGCGCGGCCAGTGCCGGCTCAATCGCGAAGTTATGCCGTGTGCCCTGGTAGCTGGGCATCGCGGGGCGTGGGTGATCAGTGGGCAGTTCCAGCACCGGATGCTCATCACCCAGGCGGGCCTGCCAATATTCCAATTGGCGCGCCTGCTCGCCCGCTTCCAGCCAGCGGCGCTGCCACAGGGCGTAGTCGCTGTATTGGATGGGCAGCGCCGGCAGTTGGGGCGCTTCGTCGCGCTCATGGGCGTCATAGCAACGGATGAATTCGTCGATCAGCACATTCATCGACCAACCGTCGGAGACGATGTGGTGCAGGGTCAGCAGCAGCACGTGTTCCTGCTCGGCAAGCTTGAGCAGTTGCACCCGCAGCAGCGGCCCATGTTCCAGGTCGAACGGCAACAGCGATTGACGGGTGGCGGCGGCGTTGACGGCCTGCTCCCGCGCATCAAAGGCCAAGGCGGTGAAGTCCAGGTGCTCGACGGCCACCGACGGCTCCACCGCCACCTGCGCCAGCCGCTCATCGGCCTGACGCTGGAACACTGTGCGCAGGGTTTCGTGACGCGCCACCAGGCTGGCGAACGCTTGCTCCAGCGCTGGCAGGCTCAACACGCCACTTAAACGCACCGCGCCGGGCAAATTGTAGGCGCCGCTGGCCGGGTCCAACTGCCATAGAAACCACATGCGCTGCTGTGCGTAGGACAGCGCCTGGCGATCCTCCACCTCCACCCCTGCCGGAATCGGAAACCTTGAAAAATCCACGCCTTCTTTCTGCAAGGCTTGCAGGAACAATTGGCGTTTTTCCAGGGGCAGCCCGATAAACCGGCGAGCAAGTTTCAAGGAGTCTTCAGCATTCATTTCTTGGAATCCGGGGCAATAGGCGGGAAGCACAAAGGCACGTCGTCCCTATAAAACGAACCGGGCGGGGAAAAATTAGCGGAGGGATGGGGGCGTCGAGTGAGCTGTCATCGGGGGTTACATCAATCCCCGGGAAGCGACGCGAACCTGGGCTAGCATTGACGAACACCACTTTTTGCAACTACATTTAGTTACACGCAGGGAGCGCCGTGTCCAAAAATGAAAAGCTGCTCGCCAAACTGCTCAATGAGCACATGGCATTTACCTGGTCTGAGCTCGTCACGTTATTACGCCGATTGGGATACACACAGATTGAAGGGGCCGGAAGCCGGGTCAAGTTCGACATGGGCGACCCCAGTGCAATGATCACCCTGCACAAGCCTCACCCCGGCAACGAACTGAAACACTACATTCGGCGCCAGATCATCGAACAATTGAAATCAGGAGAACTGATTCCATGAATAACCAACTGAAACACAAAGGCTACATCGGCTCCATCGAAGCCAGCCTCGAAGACAACTGCCTGTTCGGCAAGATCCTCTTCATCAAGGCGCTGGTGAGCTACGAAGGCAAGACCGTCGCTGAACTGGACACGGCTTTCCGTGAAGCCGTGGATGATTATCTAGCCACTTGCCAGAGCCTGGGCCAAACGCCGGAGAAACCGTGCAAAGGTTCATTCAACGTACGCGTCGGGCATGACTTGCATCTGGCCGCAGCCCTGGCGGCAACCCGTAAGAAAGTGACGTTGAATGATCTCACGCGTCAAGCGCTGAACGAATTTCTGCAGCATCACTACCCAGAGCCATGCCCGACGATTGGCTGACTATCCTAATCGCCGGTAACCCAATACCGCCGAGCCCGCTACCACCGCCCCCGCCGCCAGCGCCACCCAGAACCCGCTGGTGGCACCAAAATGGTCGATCATCCACCCCGAACTGGCAGCGCCAATGGCCACGCCGATGCTCAGGCCGGTGATCAGCCAGGTCATGCCTTCGGTCAGGCGGCTGGCCGGGACGATCTGCTCCACCATGGCCATCGACACAATCAAGGTGGGCGCGAAGAACAACCCGGAGATAAAGATGGCAGCGGCCAAGCCGGGAATATTGCTCACCAGCAGCAAGGGCAAGGTGGTCAACGCCGTGGCTACGCCGCAGTACAGGAACTGACGTGGCAACGGTGCCTTGAGCTTGAGGGCACCGAAGGCCAACCCGGCCAGGCACGAACCAATGGCATACACCGACAGCACGATACTCGCCGCCGCCGGCTGGCCCTGATGCTGGGCGAAGGCCACGCTGACCACATCCACCACGCCGACAATCACGCCCATGGCCAGCAGCAAAATCATCAGGATCAATACCGATGGCGAAGCAATCAGCCAGCGACCGTGCGCGCCTTGATGCGCGTGTATCGGTGGTTCGGTTTGCCGTTGCAGCACAAAGGTGGTGACGCCCACCGCCAGCAACAGCGCCGCCACCAAGGGCCCGGCTTCTGGGAACACCGCCACGCTCAACCCCACCGAAATGGGCGGGCCGATGATGAAGCACACCTCATCGAGTACCGACTCCAGGGCAAACGCGGTTTGCAGCCTGGGCTGGCCACGGTACAACTCGGTCCAGCGCGCCCGCACCATAGCGGACATATTGGGCATGCAGCCCGCCAGCGCGGCGAACAGAAACAGCGTCCAATTCGGCGCCTGCAACCGCGTACACAGCAGCAACATCAATAGCGCCCCGCCGCCGATCAGCGCCGCAACCGGCAGCACCCTGCCCTGGCCGTAGCGGTCTACCCAACGTGACACTTGCGGCGCGCAAATCGCCGTGGCCAGGGCAAACACCGCCGCCACCGAACCGGCCAGGCCATAGCCTCCATGTACCTGGGACAGCATGGTAATCAGGCCGATGCCGGTCATGGATATCGGCATGCGTGCCAGCATGCCGGCGAGTACAAAGGCCCTGGCACCGGGGACCTGGAATAATTCAGCGTAGGGGTTTGCCATCCTGCTTGACCTCTTGCTCGACGCCCTGGGCTTGCTATCTGAAACCATCAGGGCAGAATACATACGGTGCGTATGTGGCAGATCATGCTTCGCATACGCAGCGTATGTCAATCACTTAGCCAAGAGACGCCCATGAGCCGAGCCCGAGCTGAAATGATCGAAGACACCCGCGCCCGCCTGATAGCGAGCGCACGCCGGGCCTTCGCCACCCAAGGCTATGCCAATACCTCGATGGATGACTTTACTGCCCGTGCCGGCCTGACGCGCGGTGCGCTGTATCACCACTTTGGTGACAAGAAAGGGCTGCTGGCGGCGGTGGTCGCTCAACTGGACAGCGAGATGGACGCGCGCTTGCAACGCATCTCGGAGCAGGCCGTAGAGCCTTGGAGTGGTTTTTGCGAGCGCTGCCGGGCTTATCTGCGCATGGCCCAGGACCCGGAAATCCAGCGCATTGTATTGCAGGATGCCCCGGCGGTACTGGGCGACACCGGCTCCCAGCAACACTGCGTGGAGTCCTTGCGCCAATTGCTGGAGGCCCTGATGCAAGCGGACCTGATGCCTACGGCGCCCAGCCACGCACTGGCGCAGTTGATCAACGGCAGCCTGGTCAATACCGCGTTGTGGATTGCCCGCGATGAACACCCGAGCACACGGCTGGAGGAAGGCTTGCAAGGCCTGGAGCTGCTCTTGCAGGGGTTGAGCCTCACACCAACCGCTTGATCTGCTTATGCCGCCACACCAAGCGGTAATAGGCGATCTGCAATACCAGCATCGCCAGGTAGGTCACCGGAAATGCCATCCACACCCCTTCCAATCCGAAGTGGGCGTTGAACAGATAGGCCATCGGCAGTTCCACGCCAAGCACGCAGAAGATCGAGATCGCCACCGGCATCAGCACCACGCCGCTGGCGCGCATGATGCCGCCAATCACCGCCTGGAAGCCAAATACGAGGATGCTCCAGAGCATGATGTGCAGCAGGTGTTCGGCCCGCACCCGTGCGCTATCGTCGGTGATGAACAGGCCCAGCAACCAGTGGGACAGCCCATAGCCGAGCACGATCAAGCCACCGGTAAGGCACAGGTTGATCACCAGCCCCGTGCGCAGGATCGGCCCGATACGCTCCAGGCGCCCGGCGCCAATCGCCTGGGCGCCGAGGATCGAGGCGGTAATGGCAATCGACAGCGCCGGGAACTGCACATAGTTGACGATCTGCGTCACCGCGCCATAGGCCGCCGTGGCCTGGGAACCGTGGCCGTTGACCAAAGCCAGGATGACCAACTCCGACAGCGATAGCACCACCATCTGCAAGCCCGTCGGCAGGCCGATGCGCAGGACTTTGCCGAGGATAACGCGGTCCAGGCGCAAGGCGGCAAGCAGCTCGCGGTCTGGCGCCATCACGTGGTTTTTGTGGCGCAGGCGCAGGATCAGAAACAGCATCGCCAAGGCGTTACCCACCAGCCCGGCATACACCGCACTCTGGATGCCCATGGGTGGCAGGCCGATCCAGCCGCGAATCAGCGCAGGCGTGAGCAGCAAGCCCACCAGGGTGGAGACCATCAATGCCAGCAACGGCGAAATCGTGTCGCTGACCCCACGCAGCAGTTGGGTATAGAGGATGAACACCAGCAACAACGGCATGATCAACATCATCATCTGGGCATAGCCCACCGCATCGTCGAGCACATCGATCGGCGTACCCAAGGCCTGCAACGCCGGGCGCGCGAACACGCTGCCCAGCACTGCCGCCAGCAAACCCACCAGTGCGCCGAGGGTCAAGGTGGCACCGGTGATCTTCTTGACCATTGCTGTTTCCTGGGCTCCCCACGCCTGGCCGATCAGCACCGAGGCGCCCGCCCCCAGGCCGATCACCAGCGCGATGAAGAAAAACACAATGGGAAACATACCCGACACCGCCGCCAGCGCCTGGGTGCCGAGCATCTGCCCGACATAGATGCCATTGAGGGTGCCGGAAAAGCTCTGGAGGAAATTGGACAGCACCATCGGTGCGAGAAAGATCAGGTAGACCTGCCACAGCGGGCGTTGCAAAGGACTTTGCATGAAGTACGGGGCCTCGGAAGACAAAAGCGTCCGAGGGTTATACCGTAATTGGATCCGATTCAGCTGCGCTTTATCCAGCAGCGGAGGCTGCGAGGGGGCGCGCGAACAGGTTAACGGCGCGAGCGACCCGTGGGTCAACTCGCTTTTCATAAAGGCGCGCTTGCCTGAGACGGCGACGACTCAATTCAACAGGGGGTTCAAGTTGTCCCCGTCGCAGACAAGTCGAGAAAATAAACGCTTGGTTATCGCCTCTTTTCCATCAGGTAATCGATATTGGCGATATCGAACCGCTCATCTTTATAACCTTTACCGCCGTTGCCGTTAGTACCGATGTCCAACTCATTCAGCAGCGGCTGGCGCTTGAGCAACTCCTGGGCAAGTGCACGCACCCGCGGACTATAAGTGGCATCACTCGGCATCACTCCTGCAGCCTTTCTCACTTCATCAAAGTTGACGTAGCCGTTGTAAGTACCCTGGCTTATTTCACCGAAGCTCTCCTTGAGATTTTGCAGAAGATCGTGATCACTCATGGTCCGGAACTCGTTCGACACTTCACCCAGATCTTCCCGGGAGAAGCGTCCATCCAGGGTGCCTGTTTTACCTTGGTCGAGCTGTTTGAATAGCCCGCCACGGCTCTGCATCTCTCGGACGAGGTCCATTTCGTCTTGCGTGGCCCGTCGGCCGTCCAAATGGTAGCCGCTCGCGATGGAACGGAGCGATTTGTCAGTGATGAAGCCCGGCGTATTGGGGTCTTCCAGGGCGCCAAAACGAGCCAACACTTTATTGGCAAAATCCTCATTGCTGTCATTGGCATATGGCCGAGGCGCAGACATCGATCCCTGGCCATACTGGGAATAACCAGCCGAGGGGGTCTGGAAGGCTGCTCCTCCGTTATACGGTGATGACTGATCATGGTTTTGCACAAGCGGTGGTGGATTCATCAAGGAATGCCGCATGCCACTGTTGTAACCACCCGAAAACTGTTGCCTCTGAGGGGGGGCGCTGAAAGGCATCTCCTGAGCCTGGAAGTATGCGTCTGTTGCGTCTGCATCGCCTTGGCTGATACGGCCATCTTGATGACCGCCATGATTGATGCCATCCAGCATGCCGCACATCTGGGGGTTAGCGAGTATCTCCCGAGCCAACATTGTCATTTGATTATGATAAGGATCGGCTGACATGCCACGATTGGCCACATTTTCAAGCGATGCACGCGTGACAAAAGGAGTTCCAGGCTCTTGAAAGTAATTGAAGCTGGAGGCGAAGGTACTTGCAACCTGGGATGGAGTAATCCCGCCACCGTTATTTCCAACCCGGCCGGCGTTACGCCCCTGGCCTTGCTCGAGAGGATTGGATCTTATGTCTAATGCTGGCGAAAAACGATTAAGCGTCATGAATTGTTCGACCATAACATCACCTCAGATAATATAAATAGTCAGCGACCAACCCAGGATAAAAATCTATACCTGGCCAACGCTAATTCTGTGGCGGCATATCTATGGATGGTTCCAAAAAAAGCAGACAAATATACAGTTGCTCGTACGAAGGCCACGTCCAGTACCGTGTAAAGGAACCAGACCGATGGATGAATTCACCTCTGAAAGATGTAGGAAGACTCTTGAAAACAAAGGTTACTCCCGCGAGCTACCCGCCAAAGGCCTGTGAAGTCCTGCGCAATGTCGGGTCAAACGGGTTGATCCGTGGCCCGATCGCCGCCGCTTCACGCTTGAGCAACTCCACCACCATCGGTAGCCGACCCGGCCCCAGCCGATCGCTGATGGTCGCCACACTCAACGCCGCCACCGCGTGCCCGTCCCGATTGAGAATGGGCACCGCCAGATCGGCCATGCCTTCAAGCACGCCGGTATTGCGCGCGGCATAACCCAGGCGCTGCACATTCTCCACTTCCGAGCGCAACAGCACTTCGTCGTACAGGTGAAAGTCCTTGAGTCGAGGCAGGTTGTAGCGAATCACGGTTTCACACTCCTCTTGCGGCAGGGAATGCCAGGATCGCCAGGCTGCCCTGCCCTACCCCCAGCGCAACACGCCCACCGATATCGCCGGTGAATGTGCGGATGGGGTACGGGCCTTCGCTGCGATCCAGGCAGATCGCGTCAAACCCGCTGCGCGCCAGCAAAAACAGGGAATCGCCCAACGACGCACTCAGGCGCAACAGGCTCGGCCGTACCAGGTCGCGCAGGTTGCCGGTCTTGCCCGCCTTGGCCGCCAGGGCGAAGAACTCCAGGCTCAGGCGATAGCGCTTGCTGCGCGCGTCCTGTTCGACCATGCCCTCCTCCACCAGGCTACGCAGCAGGCGGTGGGTAGTAGGTCGGGACAAGCCAACCTGTTGGGCGAGCTGGGTAACACGCTCGCCGCCCTCGGGCACCTCGCCCAGGGTACGCAGCAATGCGAACAACCGAGACACGCCGCCCGCGCCGACTTCCTTGCTGCCATCATTTCGCTCAGTGAAATCCAAACCGATTAACTCCCTATAACGTAAGGTGCCGGCCGTGGAAATTGCCAGCAAGGTCAACAGCGTACTGGAGCTGGTACGCCTGGCCCCTCACGCCGAGCGCTACCCCCGGGAGTTGTCCGGCGGCCAGCGCCAGCGCGTGGCCCTGGCCCGTGCGTTGGTGATCGAACCGCCGGTGCTGCTGCTGGATGAGCCGCTGTCCAATCTCGACGCCAACCTGCGTGAAGAAATGCAATTTGAAATCCGCCGCATCCAATGCGCTGTCGGTATCACTACCTTGATGGTCACCCACGACCAGGCCGAAGCCCTTTCCATCAGTGACCGTGTGGTGGTGATGCAGGCCGGGCGCGTGACCCAGATCGACGTGCCATACAAGCTCTATGAACACCCGCGCACGCGCTTTATTTCGGACTTCGTCGGCAAGGCCAACCTGCTGGCCGGCGACTACGATGCCCTCGGCACGCCCCAGGTGCGACACGAGGGTGGCGATGGCAAACTGACCCTGAGCCTGCGCCCGGAAAAGATTCAACTGGTGGATGCAGGCGCCGGTCGCGTGCAAGGCAAGGTGCTCGACCGCTATTTTTTCGGCAGCCAATGGCTGTACCGCATTCACACCTCGCTCGGCGAAATCACCGTGGTGCGCGGCAATGACGGCAGCCCACCGCTGAGCTCTGGCATGGCGGTGGGCCTGCAATGGTACGCGGATCTGCTGCGGGTGCTGGCGGCGGATGAGGTGCACCCATGAGCCGCGGTTACCTGCTCTCGCTGCGGGCGTTGGTGCTGTTTGCCGGGCTGCTGATCCTGCCACTGGGCCTGACGTTGGTGCTGTCTTTCAACGTGTTTGACTACCAGGTGGGTGTAAAGGCCGATGAGTGGACCCCGGCCCATTACCTGGCGTTGTTCAGCGATGCCTACTTCTACGAGATTTTCTGGCGCACGTTCTGGATCAGTGCCCTGGTAACGCTGCTGTGCGTGGTGATCGGCGTACCGGAGGCCTACATTCTCAGCCGCATGGGCACGCCGTGGCGCTCGATCTTCCTGATCGTGATCCTCACGCCGCTGCTGATTTCGGTGGTGGTGCGTGCGTTTGGCTGGAGCCTGTTGCTCGGCGCCGACGGCCTGGTCAACCAGGTGATCCAGGCCCTCGGCGGGCGCCCGATGAAGCTTCTGTATACGCCGTTCGCCGTGATCATTGCGTTGGTGCACGTGATGCTGCCGTTCATGATTATCCCGGTGTGGACCTCGCTGCAAAAACTCGACCCGTCGGCCGAACAGGCGGCGTTATCCCTGGGCGCCAGCCAAGCCACGGTGATGCGCAAGATCGTGCTGCCCCAAGTGATGCCCGGTGTGCTGTCCGGCACCCTGATCGTGTTCGGTTTGGCTGCCAGCTCCTTTGCGATCCCCGGTCTGCTGGGTGGGCGACGCCTGAAGATGGTCGCCACCGTGGTGTACGACCAATACCTCTCGGAACTCAACTGGCCCATGGGCGCGACCCTCGCGGTGGCGCTGCTGTTGGTCAATCTGCTGATCATGCTGAGCTGGAACCGCATGGTCGAAGGCCGCTACAAAAAGTCCCTGGGAGTTTAAGCGCATGTCCAGAAATGGTCCTTTGGCCCTCGGTTTCCATGCCGTGGTGGTGCTGTTCATGATGGCGCCACTGGTGGTGGTGTGCCTGGTGGCATTCACACCAGAGAACACCTTGAGCCTGCCCACGTCGGGCTTCTCCCTGCGCTGGTTTCGCGCGGTGTTCGAACGCGCCGACTTTATCCAGGCGTTCTACAACAGCCTGATCCTGGCCTTCACTGCCGCCACCCTGGCGACCCTGATCGCGGTGCCGGCGGCCCTGGCGATCAGTCGCTATTCGTTCCCGGGGCGCAACTTCTTCAGTGCGCTGTTCCTGTCGCCCATCATCATTCCGCACCTGGTGCTGGGGGTGGCGATGCTGCGCCTGTTTGCGCTGATGGGCGTGAACGGCAGCTTTACCTGGCTGATGCTCGCACACGTGGTGATCATCACCCCCTATGTGTTGCGCCTGGTATTGGCGGCGGCCATCGGCATTGATCGCAGTGCCGAGCAGGCCGCCGAATCCCTCGGCGCCGGGCGCTTTACGCTGTTCCGGCAGATCACCCTGCCGATGATTTTGCCCGGTGTGGCCGGTGGGTGGTTGCTGGCGTTCATCAACAGTTTCGATGAAGTGACCCTGTCGATTTTCGTCAGCTCACCGGCCACGCAAACCCTGCCGGTGCGCATGTACGTGTACGCCACCGAGTCCATCGACCCGATGATGGCGGCCGTGTCGGCGCTGGTCATCGCACTGACGGCAGCGACCATGATTGTGCTCGACCGGGTCTACGGCCTGGACCGCGTGCTGGTGGGGAAACACTGATGGCCTTGTTCAAGCGACTGAGCGAAACCCAACGCCCTGCCCTGGCCTTCACCCTTGACGGCCAGCCCGCCACAGGGTTGCTCGGCGATACCCTGCTGACCGCCATACTGACCTGCGCCGAGCACCTGCGCAGCAGCGATTTCAGTGCCGAGCGCCGCGCCGGGTTTTGCCTGATGGGCGCGTGCCAGGATTGTTGGGTGCGCCTGGCCGATGGGCGGCGGGTGCGCGCCTGTTCGACCCTGCTGGAAGAAGGCCAGGCGATCAGCCGTGACCCGGGGCGCCAGCCATGAAGCCGGTGGTGATTGTGGGTGCAGGCCCGGCGGGGATCAGCGCGGCGCGCACGTTGCTCGACCATGGCATCACACCGTGCCTGGTTGATGAGAGCCCGCGCGGTGGCGGGCAGATTTATCGGCGCCAACCCCCAGGGTTCCAACGCTCTGCCCGGCAGATCTACGGGTTTGAAGCGCGCAAGGCCCAAGCCGTGCACCAAACCATGGATGAACTGGCAGCGCTGATCGACTACCGGCCGGACACCTTGGTGTGGAATGCCGAGGACGGTCGCCTGGACATGCTCAATAACGGGCGCGCCGGCAGCCTCGAATACGCGCAGGTGATAGTCGCCACCGGCGCCACCGACCGTATCCTGCCGGTGCCGGGCTGGACATTGCCCGGTGTCTACAGCCTGGGCGCGGCGCAAATTGCCTTGAAGTACCAAGGCTGCGCGATTGGCGAACGCGTGGTGTTTTGTGGTTCCGGGCCGTTGCTCTATTTGGTCGCTTACCAATACGCAAAGGCCGGCGCCAAGGTGCTCGCTGTACTCGACAGTGCGCCGCTGAGTGCCCAGTGCCGTGCCTTGCCGGCGCTGCTCAGGCAACCGGCAACCCTGGCCAAGGGTATGTATTACCGCGCCTGGCTGACCGCCCACGGGGTTCCCGTGCATCAGGGCGCAATGCTCAAGCAGATCGACGGCGACCAACGGGTGCGTGGCATTCGCTTCGGCGAACAGACCCTGCCATGCGATGCGGTAGCCTTCGCCCATGCCCTGCGCAGCGAAACGCAATTGGCCGATCTGCTCGGCTGTGAGTTTGCCTGGAACCCGCTCAATCGCGCCTGGCTGCCGCAACGTGACAGCGCCGGGCGCAGCAGTGTCGAAGGGGTGTACCTGGCGGGCGACGGCGCCGGCATCATGGGCGCCGATGCCGCGCACATGGCCGGCGAATGCGCCGCGCTGGCGCTGCTGAAGGATACCGGTGTCGTGGTCGACCAACACCGCCGGGCCACACTGGAGCGGCAGTTGGCGCGTATCCAGCACTTTCGCCAGGGCCTGGAAACCGCGTTCCCCTTCCCTGAGCACTGGGCCGCGCAAGCGCCAGACGAACTGATCCTGTGCCGCTGCGAAGAGGTCAGCGTCGGCGAGGTGCGCGCCGTGGTGGATGAAGGCCACTGGGAAATCAACCGGGTCAAAGCCCATTGCCGCGTCGGCATGGGCCGCTGCCAGGGGCGGATGTGCGGGCTGGCGGCGGCGGAAATCGTCGCCGAGCGCAGCGGCCGCGACCTCCCCCAGATCGGGCGCTTGCGGGGCCAGGCGCCGATCAAGCCGCTGCCGTTTGGCGTGCGGGTGCAGCCATGATCGACGCAATCGTCTTGGGGGGCGGCATCGTCGGGGCTTCGGCGGCCTTGATTCTCGCGCAAAAAGACCAGCGGGTGGCACTGGTAGAACGGGATTTTTGTGGCTCGCATTCCAGCGGCGTCAATTACGGCGGCGTGCGGCGCCAGGGGCGGCCCTTGCATCAGTTGCCGCTGTCGCAGCGCGCCCATCAACTGTGGGCCGACCTGCCCGGGTTGATTGGTATCGAGGGTGAATACGTGCGCTCCGGGCATTTGAAGCTGGCGCGCAGCCTTGGGGATTTTGCCGCACTGCAAGCCTACGCCGAGCAGACCCGTGGCTTCGACCTGGGCCTGCAACTGCTGGACCGCAGCGAGTTACGCAGGCGTTTCCCCTGGGTGGGCGACGTGGCAGTGGGCGCCTCGTTGTGCCCCGATGACGGGCATGCCAACCCGCGCCTGGTGGCCCCGGCCTTTGCCCGTGCCGCCCAGCGCCATGGCGCTGCGGTGTACGAGCAAGCCGAGGTAATCGGCATCGAGCACGACAGCCGGCTATTCCAGGTGCACTGCGCCAACGGCCTGCACTTGCAAGCGCCGTGGCTGCTCAACTGCGCGGGCGCCTGGGCCGGCAAGGTCGCCGCGCAATTGGGCGAGCCGGTGCCGATCATCTCGGCGCACCCGGCGATGCTGGTCACCGAGCCGCTGCCGGGGGTGATGACCGTCAGCACCGGCGTCGAGGGTGGCGGCATCTATGCGCGGCAAGTCGCCCGCGGCAATTGCATTCTCGGTGGCGGGCGCGGCTTTGCCCTGGGCCCGCAGCAGGCCAGGCCGGGCCAGGCAGCGGTGCTGGAGATTCTGCGTAATGCCGGCGAACTCTACCCGTTTCTCCAGGGTGCCCAGGCCATTCGCACCTGGAGTGGCACCGAAGGTTACCTGCCCGACCACGAACCGGTGATCGGCCCCAGCAGTACCCAACCCGGCCTGCTCCACGGTTTCGGCTTTGCCGGCGCCGGGTTCCAGCTCGGCCCCGCCGTCGGTGAAGCCTTGGCAGAGATCGTCTGCGACGGCACCAGCCGCCAACCCATCGAAGCGTTTTCCATCCGTCGTTTCCAAGCCTGAGAGGAAAAACTCCATGCAATCACGTCTCGCGTTGTCCTGCTTGTCCCTCGCCTTGCTGACCGGCACGGCCCATGCCGCCCCCACGCTGTACCTGGGCATGAACGGCGGCACCATGGAACGGGTGTACGCCGACAAGGTGCTGCCCGCCTTCGAAAAGGCCAATAACGTCAAGGTCGTGATCGTACCCGGCACCTCCTCGGACATCCTCGCCAAGGTCCAGGCCAACAAGGCCAACCCACAGATGCATGTGATGTTCCTCGACGACGGCATCATGTACCGCGCCATCTCCATGGGCCTGTGCGACAAGCTCGCTCCGAGCCCGCCGCTGGAACAGATCCCGGCCAAGGCCCGAATCAAGGACGAGGCCGTGGCCGTGACCCTGGGCGTCACTGGCCTTGGCTACAACGCCAAGATGTTCAAGGACAAAGGCTGGGCCGCGCCCACCTCATGGATGGACCTGGCCGACCCGCGCTTCAAGGACAAAGTAGTGTTCCAGTCCCTGGCCTCCTCCACCTTCGGCCTGCATGGCTTCCTGATGTTCAACCGCATCCAGGGTGGCGACGAAACCAATGTGGAACCGGGCTTCAAGGCCTGGCCTAAGACCGTTGGCCCCAATGTGCTGGAATACATCGCCAGCTCCGCGAAAATCTCCGAGATGGTGCAGACCGATGAGGCCGCGATCTTCCCCCTGACCCCGACCCAGGTCGCCACACAAAAGCTGCTCGGCATACCGATGGAGTACGCGCAGCCCACAGAAGGTGCGGTGGTGCTCAACGTGGCCGAATGCGTGATAGCGCGCAATGACCAGCCGGAACTGGCGCAGAAGCTCGCAGCGTTTTTGCTGACCGCCGAGGCCCAGGCGCCGGCGTTGGAAGAAGGTGACCAGATCCCGTCGAACCCGACCACACCCACCACCGACAAAACCCGGGCGCGGGTGGAGGCCATGCAGGGTTATCTGCAGACCGCCATTTCGATTGATTGGGACCAGGTCAACCAGGCACGGCCGCAGTGGAATGCGCGGTGGAGTCGGTCGATTGAGCGTTGAGGCTTAGCCCTGCGCAATCAGGGCCAGTTCTTCGCGGGTGCGACTGACGTGTGCACCGGCCTTGAGCAATTCGTCGACAGCCTGTACACCGCCCTCCTCGCTGATGCCTCGGCACGCCGGCAAATGCAGAACAACGTGCAAGCCGGCCTTGAGCAATTGCAACGCGGTGGTCTTGACGCAGTAATCCAGCGCCAGGCCGCCGACGATCACGCGGGCCACGCCGTGGGCCTTGAGGTACTCGATGACGCCGGTGGACAGTTTGTCGTGCAGGTCGTGGTAACAGGCGCCGTAGGGGTGCAGGTCGGGCTCGACCCCTTTCCAGATGAAGTAGTCGTAGTCATAGGGCGTGGGCAACTCATCGAGCAAGGTGAACCCCTCGGTGCCCGGCACGCAGTGGCTGACCCAGGTCACGTCGGCATGGACCAGGCCGGTGGGTTGCAGCATCTCGCTGTGTTGCGCGACCACCCAGGGCGCGTGGGGGGTGTGGGCGTCCTTGCTGCCGATGCGGTGGCCGGCGAGGCTGGCCATGTAGTTGAGTTCGGCACCAATGTGGTCGCCACCGGCCACTGGCAACTCGTCGGGGCATAAAGGCGTGAAGCTCTTCTGGGCGTCGACGTCGAATGAAGCGATGGCAGCTTTCGAAAGGCTCATGGTCGTTCTCGGGTGGTCTGCACGTACGAGCGCCTGAGGGCGAGCGTAGAAATCTTGAAGTATGGGACAGTTTACTGCGGGGATCGATGCTTTGCTGACTCACCTATTCTCAAGAACGCTGAAGTTCAAAGGTGGGAGCTGGCTTGCCTGCGATGATTGGAGTGAATCCACCAGCGCTATCGCAGGCAAGCCAGCTCCCACAGTTGGGTCAGCGTCAAACACTAGTTCATCCAATTGCCGCCATCAACGTTATAGGTCTGGGCCACCACATAATCGGCGTCCTTCGACGCCAGGAAGATCGCCATGCCGGTCAGGTCTTGCGCCGTGCCCATCCGCCCAAACGGCACCTCATCCCCTACGCGCTTTTTCTTCTCGCCAGGCGCCAGCCCTTCATGCCTGGCGAACAGCGCATCCACCCCATCCCAATGCTCACCGTCCACCACACCGGGGGCGATGGCATTCACATTGATGCCTTGCTTGATCAGGTTCAACCCCGCCGATTGCGTCAGGCTGATCACCGCCGCCTTGGTCGCGCAATAGACCGCTACCAACGGCTCGCCGCGCCGCCCGGCCTGGCTGGCCATGTTGATGATCTTGCCGCCATGCCCTTGGCTGATCATCTGCCGGGCTGCGGCCTGCAGGGTGAACAGGGTGCCGGCGACGTTGATCGAGAACAGCCGTTCAAAGCTGTCGCGGGTGATGTCGACGATGGGGGCCAGGTCGAACAGGGCGGCGTTGTTGATCAGGATATCGAGCTTGCCCGCATGGCTCACCACCGTGGCGACGGCCGCGTCGATGGAGGCTTGGTCGGTGACGTCCATCGCCACGGCGTAAGCCTGCGGCCCCAGTTCGGCGGCGGTGGCTTGGGCCTGTTGCAGGTTGATGTCGGCAATGGCTACCGTGGCGCCTTCAGCGATGTAGGCCTGGGCAAACGCACGGCCAATGCCACGCGCCGATCCGGTGATCAGCGCGCTTTTACCTTCGAGTCGTTTCATGGGGTCTCCTGAAAAAGTTATTGCCGGTAGCCGGTGAGCGTCGCCGAGAACAGCTTGCCGCCCCTTGTTGTTGAGCCTCGATTACAGCAGCTTGGCCTGCCGCGTCACAAACGGCTGGCGAATGCGAGGCTGATACTTTTTTAACCTGAGGCACAGGATCAAAAAAGTATCAGTCTCAGGCGAAACCGGGGCTAGCGCACCGATTGCCAGTGAGGGTATTTTGAGAAAATTGCACCATTACAAGAGGCAGCACCATGCCCATCAGCCCCGCCACCCTGTTCGAGCACCGCCCTGCGGAGCTTGAGGTGATCCTGCCCGAACCGGAACACGGCTTTCGCTGGTTCGAACATGACTATCCCTATGAATTGGCGCGCTGGAACCATCATCCTGAATTCGAAATCCACCTGATCCGCCAAGGCAGCGGCAAGCTGGTGGCGGGCGACTATATCGGTGCGTTCAGCGCCGGGCATGTCGCGCTGATCGGCCCTGGCCTGCCCCACGACTGGATCGGTGACCTGGCCCCCGGCGAATACCAGCACGGACGCGATGTGGTACTGCAATTCGACGGCGCCGCCCTGCTCGCCCTGCGCACCACCCTGCCTGAGCTCGGTGATTTACAGTCACTGTTTGCACGGGCGCGACGGGGCATAGAATTCACCGGCGAGACCGCAACGAGCGCGGCAGGGCTGATGGAGGCCATCGGCAGCGCCCATGGGTTGCAACGCCTGACCCTGTTCCTGCAACTGCTCGACACCCTGAAGAACGCACCGCCTGCACAGGCCAATACCCTGGCCAGCCCGTGCTACGCACCGACCCTGGATGCGCGCAGCGCCGAACGTATCAACAAGGCGTTTGACTACCTGATGCGGGAGTTGACCGGCGATGTACGCCTGTCGGATATCGCCCGGCAATTGGACATGAGCGAACCGGGCTTTTCGCGGTTTTTCAAGCGCAACACCGGCCATGGCTTTATCGACCTGATGCGCAAGTTCCGGGTGCAGCGTGCCTGCCGCTTGCTGTTGCACAGCCAGATGTCAGTGGCGGACATCTGCTTTGAGGTGGGCTACGCCAACCTGTCGAATTTCAACCGCCACTTTCGTATCGAAATGCACCAGACGCCGAGTGAATACCGGCGGCAGGCCGCACTGCCGATGTTCCATTCCTCTGACCCGCAGGGATGATAGGAATCCCCCTATTTTCCTGACCAAAGCGTCGGCAAATTCGACTTTTTTCTAAACAGTTCAAGCCATTGACCCAAGTTGGTACAGCCTGTGCAAACGTTTGCGGAACGAACTTGACCGCCAAGTTCACTCCTCCCCGTCGAATCGGGTTTAAACCGCGTAAGAATAAGGACTTTCAATGCACCCCACCTCAAAGCCTCGTGCCGGTCTTGGCGTTTCGTTGCTACTGGCCGCCGTTACGGGAGTACTCAGTGCACCCATTTTGGCGCAGGAAAAGCCCGTGGATGACTCAGCACAGGGCGAAACCCTCAGCCCTGAAGCCAACCCCCCGGCGAAAAAAGGCGTGTATCTGTCCGAGTGGTTCAACCAGGACCTCACGCTGATCGGCAGCAAAGACATCAGTTTCGGCCCCAAGCCTCAAGATGACGTCTACCTGGAATACGAGTACTTCGGGCGCAAGGGCCCCTTTGAGTTGTACGGCTATATCGATGTACCGAAGATCCTCACCATCGGTAACAGTAATGACAAAGGCGTGTGGGACCATGGCTCGCCGGTGTTCATGGAGCATGAACCGCGGATCTCCATCGACTACCTCGCAGGACGCAGCCTGGCAATTGGCCCATTCAAGGAATGGTATGTGGCATTTGACTGGATCTACGACCACGGCAGCCGCAAGGAAAACCGCGCCAACACTCTGTACAGCGGCCTGGGCACCGATATCGACACCCACTCGCGGGTCAACCTGTCGGCCAACTTCTACGGGCGCTACCAGTGGGAAAACTACGGCGCCAGCAATGAGTATTCCTGGGACGGCTACCGGGCGCAGATGAAGTACATCGTGCCCATCGGCAAGTTCGACAACGGCGCCTCGCTGACCTACATCGGTTTTACCAACTACGATTTCGGCTCGGACCTGCACAAGGACAACCCGGCGCGCACCGCCAATTCCCTGGTGGCCACCAACGTGTTGCTGTACTCGTTTACCCATCTGCGCTTTACCCTGGTCGGCCGTTACTTTCACAACGGCGGCAACTGGGAGGACGGCAGCGAGTTGAATTTCGGCGAAGGCAACTTCCGCGCACGCTCAGACGGCTGGGGTTACTACGCCGGCGTGGGCTATCAATTCTGATCAAGGAGCTGTAGATGAACGCATTGACCCGTATCTCGCTGGCCGCAGGCCTGGCCCTATTGCCCCACGTGGTGCTGGCGGATAACCCGGCGCCGATCAAACCCAAGGTGATGCTGATCACCATGTTCGCCCCCGAGGCGCAAACCTGGATCGACCGCCTGGCCCTCAAACAAGAAGTGCGCGTACCGGGCTTGTCTGCCGAATACCCGGTAATTCGCTGCAACGCCCAGGACGTGTGCCTGCTGGTGACGGGCATGGGCCAGACCAACGCGGCCGCGTCCACGCTGGCCCTGGCACTGTCGCCCAAGTTCGACCTGCGCCAGAGTTACTTCCTGATCGCGGGAATCGCCGGCATCAACCCCAAGCACGGCACCATCGGCACCGCCGCCTGGGCTCATTACCTGGTGGAGTTCGGCACGCAGTGGGAGCTGGATTCACGGGATGCGCCCAAGGACTGGCCGACGGGCTATATCGGGATCAACACCAAGGGGCCCAACGAAAAACCTCCGCTGGACTACAAGACCGAAGTGTTCGAGCTCAACCAAAAGCTGCAAGCCAAAGCGTTTGCCTTGTCGCACAAGGTGGAACTGACAGAAAGCAAAGAGTCTGCCGCTTGGCGTAAACACTACCCTGCCGCCCCGGCCAACCAACCGCCGCAAGTCACGCGCTGCGACACCCTGGCGGGCAACACTTGGTTTTCCGGCACGCGGTTGAGCGAACGTGCCGAGGTCTGGACCCAGTTGCTCACCGACAACAAAGGCGAATACTGCACCACCCAACAAGAGGACAACTCCACCTACGAAGCGCTGCTGCGCGCCAGCCGCGAAGGTTTGGTGGATATCCAGCGCCTGGCCGTGGTGCGCGCCGGCTCCGACTTTGACCGGCCTTATCCGGGCTACAGCGAGGTAGACAACCTGCTCAAGTATGCGGACCAGGGTGGTTTTGTACCCGCGCTGGAAAACCTGTACCGCACGGGCAACCCGTTGGTCCAGGCGATTGTGGAGAACTGGTCGGCGTGGGAAAAAGGCGTTCCCGAGGTCGAGTGAAGATCAATACTGTGGGAGCGGGCTTGCTCGCGAATGCAGAGTGTCAGTCGATATATAAGTGACTGATACACCGCATTCGCGGGCAAGCCCGCTCCCACATTTCTATCCCATCACGGCAGGAAAATGATTTTGTCTGGGCTGCCGTTGTTCACTTCTGCATAGCACTGAACACCCTCCACCAACGCCACTTCACGCAACCCCGTAGGCAGCGGCAACAGGCCTTCATCAAAGAAGCGCCCAAACGCCTCCAACATCACCGCGCATTGTTCGCAGCTGTACAGCAACGAGTTGACCCCCACCACCGACCCGCCCTTACGGTACAGCGCCAGGGCCGGTAACTGCACGAGGCCGTCAACCGGGGCGGCGATGATCGCAATGCGGCCGAACGGTGCCAGCCCCGCCACCGCGGCAGGCAGCCAGAAACCGGTGGTGTCAAAGATCACGTCGGCGCCGCCCTTGAACACGGCCTGCACTTGCGCGCCCAGCGCCTCTGGCTTACCCAAGGCAATCGCGTCCAACCCTTGAGCCTGCAACAACTCGAGCTGATCGGCCTTGCGCACAGCCGCCAGCACCTGCGCGCCGCGTATCTTCGCCAGCGCCAGCGCCGCACTGCCGACCGCGCCGTTGGCGCCAATCACCAGCAAGCGCGTGCCCTGGCCAACGCCACTGCGCTCCAAGGCATCCCAGGCAGTGGTATAGGGCACGCCGAGGCTGGCCGCCTGGGCAAAGCTCAAATGCGCGGGTTTGTGCGCCACGCCCTTGGCGGATACGCGCAGGTATTGGGCATGGGAACCGTCAGCGAAAAAACCCAGGTCGCGACCGGTGCCCCAGACTGCCTGGCCGAGCAATGCTTGCGGCCCCTCCACCACCACGCCGGCAAAATCACGCCCTGGGATGCGTGGCAGCGTGGTGTAGGGGAAGCGGCCAAGCACGTTTTTCACGTCGCTGGGGTTCAGGCCCGCAGCGTTAATCTGCACCAGCACTTCGCCGGCAGACGGCACCGGCACGGGCACCTCCACCAGGCTCAGGTGGGCGAGGTCGCCGGTGGCGGTAAATTGCAGTGCGTTCATCGAGGGCATCCGTCGAAGGGAAAAGGGATCAGGACAACCAACCACTGACCAACTGTCGCGTCATGGGCCAGAGCTTTTCGCCGAGCAGCATGCCCATCAGGCCGACCAGTGCGATAGCGGGCGGTGCCGGTGAACGGAAGTCCAGCGCGCCGTAGATCACGCCGACAAACAGGCCGATGGCCAAGGAAATCAAATAGCTCATGAAGGCTGCGCCCGGTGGATTGATAGGCTCAGTCTAGGGCGCGCCTACCGTGGGTATCGGCCAAGTGCTTCAGGATTTCGGCCAACCCCGGTACTGGGACGGCGACACGCCCAGTTCGCGTCGGAACATATCGCTGAAGCTGCTGGGCGAGTAACCCAGGGTGCGCGCAATGCCGCTCACCGACTGGCCCTGGATCAACTCCGCCGCCGCCGTAGCCAACTGCACCTGACGACGCCACTGGGCAAACCCCATGCCCAGGTGCTGCTGGAACAGCCGCGCCAGAGTGCGCACGCTGGCGCCCGCCGCCTCGGCGTGCTGCTCGAACGGGACGTCCAGGGAGGGCGACGCCATGACCGCCTGGCACGCATTGATCAGCCGACGATCAGCCGCCACCGGCATGGCAATGCGAATAGACGAGCGACGTGCGCGTTGCAACTCCAGCAGAGCCAGGCCTACGACAGCCTCGTAGTAGGCCGCATCGCCGTGATCGCCCTGCTCCACCAAGGTCACGATCAACTCCCGCAACAAGCGACCCACTTCGATGACCTGCACCTGGCTGTCCAGCGTCGCCGCCAATGCCGGGCGCAGGTAGATATTGCGCATTTGCAAATCGGAGACCACGCGGATCCCGTGCTCCACACCCGGCGGCAACCACACCGCGCGCTGGGGCGGCACCACCAGGGCTTCGCGTGGCGTCTCGACCCACATCACCCCGCTCATGGCGTAGAGCAGTTGGCCCCAATCGTGGCTGTGCGGCTCTACGTATAATCCACGCGGGTAGGTACGCGCCAACGGTTGCACGGGAACGGCGTGATCAGTGAGGTCGGGAGGCGCGGCCAGGGCCATGGCGGGTACACATCAATCAAGGATGGGCCGCCATGGTAAAGACTGGCCGCGGGCAAGCGAACTGTTTTTACTCATCCTGCAGGCACCGGGTGCCCGGGCCTGCAGGTCAATCCTGTCAACCGTGGGCCGACTTGGCGCATTCGCATCCCGTCGCCGCCGCGCAGGGTTCACCGTGAGCATGGTGCTCGGCACAGCCCTGGCAGCAATAGCCCTTGCCGTCTTTCATGATTGCGTCAGCGCCCAATACACATTTGCAGTGAGGGCAAGCACAGGTTTGATCTGGCATGGTCAGACTCCTTTTTCATGGTCGTCCGATGCAGCGAGCGCCGCACCTTAAGCAGTGACCTTGGACAGGCAGGCATGGTTCAGCGCCGTCAGTCGGCTCGGCGGCTATTACTGCGGTACATGAACACCAACGCCAGGGCGAGCAACAGCATCGCGAGGATACGACTGCCCGACAGCTCGATCGCCGGGTTGCCCAGCCAGCCAAAGTTGTCAATCAACATGCCCATGCCCAGTTGCCCGACGATCACCGCCACCGTGGCGACAGCCGTGCCGACCACAGGTACCGCGCCGACCATCACCATCATGTACACCACACCAAACAGAGCACCCGTCAATTGCCACTTGGGCACCTCCAGCAGGCTGACGGCCTGGGCCGGCTCGAAGAAAAATATCAACAGCGCCGTGGTCAGCGCGCCCACCGCGAAGGTCAACAGGCTGCTGCGCAACACCCCCACAGTCTGGCCCAGACGCCCATTAATAGCGGCCTGCACACTCAGCACCGCCCCTGCTGCAATCACCACCACCAACAACATAAACAGATTCATCGCCTTAGCCTCGTGCAATCAGAACCAGAGCCGCCACAATCAACGCCAACGCGATCCAGCGCTCGCCATTGACGCGTTTGCGCGCCGTGCCGAACCAGCCGAAGTGGTCGATCAACACACTCTTGCCCACCTGGCCCGAGAGGATCGCGATCATGGTCATCGCGATGCCGATGTGCGGTGTGGCCAGGGTCAACACCACTACATACATTGGCCCCAGAAACCCGCCGATCAACTGCCAGCGCGGCAGTTGCGTGAAGGCCGGGCCCTTTTGCGGGCCGCTGAACAGCAGCAGTAAGAACAGAATCGCCGTGCCAACGCCAAAGATGCTCAACGTCGCCCACAAATGCCCGACCTGCGCGCCCAATGGCCCAAGCAACCCGGCCTCCACCGACAGGCCCATGCCCGCCAGAATCACCAACGGCAACAGCAGCAGCCGTAAAAGGTTATTGCTCGGCCTGGCCTGCGCCAGCCCCTCGGTAGAACGTGCCTGCATACATCACCCGTGTATCAAGAAAGAAAAACATGGCGCGCATTATCCGGTGGCCGTGCTGTGCGATAAATGGGATTATGCGGACAACACCTTTGCGAAAAACGCACAGCCTGGAGAAATGATGCAGGGCTTGAATGAACTGAGTTTCAAGGCGCTACGCCTGTTTGTGGCCGTGCTGGACCAGGGCAGCTTTTCCGAAGTAGCCCGCCGTGAAAGCCTGGCGCCCTCCTCCATCTCGCGGCAGATTCAACTGATGGAGCAGGCCGTCGGCCAGCAATTGCTCTACCGCCATACGCGTGCCGTCAGCCCCACCGAAGCCGGCCGCCTGCTGGGCCGCCACGCACGCTTGCTACTCGAGCAGTTGGAGACGGCGAACCAGGCCCTGCAAGAGCAAGACAACGAACCCAGCGGCCTGGTGCGCATCAACGCGCCCATGGTGTTCGGCCAGCGTCACCTTTCACCCTGGCTGGGAGGGCTGTGCCGGCGCTACCCGAAGTTGCAGCTGGATATCCAGCAAACCGACACCTTCGTCGACCCGCTGCAAGATGGCACCGACCTGCTGTTTCGTATTGGCGTGCTCAATGACTCGGGCATGCAGGCGCGCATCTTCGCGCCGCAACGCTTTCGCATCGCGGCCAGCCCTGCTTACCTGGCCCAACATGGCACGCCGCGCCACCCTGACGAACTGGCCCACCACCATTGCCTGGCCTACAAAGGCATCACCGGTCAGCAGCGCTGGTTCTTCCGCCGCGGCCAAGGCGACTGGACTGCCTACAGCGTCAGCGGCCCCATCACCGGCAACCACGCCGACACCCTCACCCACGCCGCCGAACAAGGCCTGGGCCTGGTGGTGTTTCCGTCCTGGCTGATTGGCGAAAGCCTGCGCGCCGGTACCTTGCAGGCGGTGCTGAGTGAGTACGAGGTCGCGACAACCCTGGAGCCCCAACAGATCGCTGCGTTGTGGCCGGGCAGCCGCAGGCTGTCGCTGAAGGTGCGCACGGTGATCGACTATTTCGTGGAGTGTTTTGGGACGGTGCCGTATTGGGATCGGTGACGGATTTTGACGCTGCTGAACGGCGCCAGTGAAGGAATATTCCTAGTAGAAAACGTAGGCCCGTTCTGATTTTGAGGGCCAGTATTTCTGGGGACGGTGCGCTGGGGCAGACTTTAGCCAAATTTATTTGGAGAGACTTCATGGTCACTACGTACCACACACCATCCCGCGCTGAACGAGCGGCCGCCAGTGGTCGTGCCATCTTTGATAGCGGTCGTAGTTTTGGCTATATTTGGCCAAAACACGGAGAAGCCCCCATGATTACCGTTGCCCTCGGTGAGGCAAAAAACAACCTGTCCAAACTGGTCGATGAAGCCGCCGCTGGCAAAATCATCACTATCGCCAAACATGGTCGCGCAATGGCGCAGCTCGTCCCGCTTGGTAAGTCCAAGGGCCGGCGAATTGGCGCAATGAAGGGCGAGTTGACCATTCCTGAAGACTTCGACGCCCCACTCCCCAGCGATCTTTTGGATGCCTTTGAGGGCAGTCATTCATGAGGCTATTGTTGGATACCCATATCCTGCTATGGGCACTCAACGATGACTCCAAACTGTCCGGTAAAGCCCGCAAGCTGATAGAAAACGCCGCCGAAATTTACGTCAGTGCGGCGACATTTTGGGAGATGGCAATCAAGGTTAGCTTGGGAAAGCTCGCTGTGGACTTAGATAAAATTCGCGAATACTGCCTGGAAAGTGGCTTCGTCGAATTACCCATCAGCCTGGAGCATGCCATTGCCGTCAGGGATCTTGAACATCATCACAAGGATCCCTTCGATCGGCTGATCATTGCAACAGCCATGACTGAGCCGATGAAGCTATTGACTGCTGACCCAGAAGTTGCCCAATACACATCCTTGGCCATCTTGGTGTAGGCACTGCCTCGGCAATGCACCTCAGTGTCAGAACAACCACTGCCCAATCAACCACGCATTCGCCCCACTGATCACCGCGAACAGAAACCACGCCAGCAGCCGCGTGGGCAGCCGATTGACGAACGGCCCCATCAATTGCTTGTCACCGGTCATGCGGATCAACGGGTACAACGCAAAGGGCAACTGCAGGCTCAGTACCACCTGGCTGAGAATCAGCAGCTTGCCGATGGCATCATCACCCATCAGCCATACGCCTAGAAACGCCGGGATCAACGCCAGCCCACGGGTAATCAGGCGGCGCTGCCAGTAAGGTATACGTAGGTTGAGGTAACCCTCCATGATCACTTGGCCGGCAATGGTGCCGGTAAAGGTCGAACTCTGGCCCGAAGCAAGCAAGGCGATACCGAACAGGATGCTGGCGAAAGCACCGCCGACCAGGGGGTCGAGCAGGTGATAGGCGTCCTGGATTTCCACCACATCGGTATGGCCGGTCTTGTAGAAGGCCGCTGCCGCCAGCACCAGAATCGCGGCGTTGACCAACAGCGCCAAGGCCAGGGAGCCAATGGTGTCGATACGCGCCAGCTTGACCGCGTCCTGCTTGCTCGCCAGGTCCTTGCCGATCAGGCGGGTCTGCACGATAGAGGTGTGCAGGTAGAGGTTATGGGGCATGACCGTGGCGCCGAGGATGCCGATGGCCAGGTACAACGGCGCCGCATCGCTGATGGCCGACAGTGACGGGGTGAACCCGCTGAGCACGTCGGGCCAGTAGGGTTTGATCAGCACCAGTTCGATGAAAAAGCACACGCCGATGGTGGCGACCAGCGCCAGCATGATCGCTTCGAGGCGGCGAAAACCACGATTTTGCAGGGCCAGGATCAACAGCGTATCGAATGCCGTGATGACAATGCCGGTGGTCAGCGACACCCCCAGCAACAGGTGAAACGCCAGGGCGCAGCCGAGCACTTCGGCAAGGTCTGTGGCGATGATGGAGATTTCCGCCAACACCCACTGGGTACGAGCAGAGCGCTGGCTGTAGCGCTCACGGCACAGTTGCGCCAGGTCCTTGCCAGTGGCGATGCCCAGCCGCGAACACAGGCATTGCACCGCCATCCCCGCCAGGCTGGCCAGCAGCACCACAAACAGCAGGCTGTAGCCGTAGCGTGAACCGGCTTCAATGGCCGTTGCCCAGTTGCCGGGGTCCATGTAGCCGATGGAGATCAACAGGCCTGGGCCAGCGAACATCAACACCCGTTTAAAAAACGAGGCCTTGGGATCAACAGCGACAGAACCAGCCACTTCCGGCGGGCAGAACGGGGCGGTAGCGATTTTTGGCAGGCTGAATTTCACGCGGTATTCCAGGCAAATACACAAGACTTGGGCAGCAGCTTATCAGTCGGTGGCGACCGTGCGCATCACCGTATCCCGTGGTAGGTCAAACGCTTCCACCACTTGCACCACCAGATCCAGCTCCTGGTTAAGCGCCTCGCGCTCCATGCGCTGACGAATCACGCCGATCACCAATACCGCCAAGGTCGTGATCGAATACGCCGGGCCGGAAAACGCCCGAACGCCGCTGACCAGCAACATCGCCGCAGCCAGCGCCTGGCCCACCACTGGGATCGCCGTCGCCGCACCGCGTCGCAGGATAAACCCGGTCAGCCCGGCCAATGCCGTGCCGCTCAAGGCTGCGGTAGCCGAACGGCCCACATCCAAGCGCTTGAACACCCCCTGCTCTTTTTGCGCAGCCGCCTGGAGCTCGGCCTCGAACGCCTGACGATCAGCGCGGCTGAGTTTGCCCTTGTACTGCTCGATCAGTGTTTCTGCGACCTGTCCTTCGATCTCTGCCAGCGCCACGTGTTCAAGTGGTTGGTCGAACTTGATGCCCAGGCGTTGCGCCACGTCTTCGGCAATCTGGCGATAGCCCACGCCATGGCCACGAGCCAGATTCATAAAGCTGTCGCCGCCCATGCGCTGCAACTCAATGGCCAGTTTCAACGGTTCGCGCACACTGGCATCAATCGCAGCACTGCGCTTTTGCGCCATCAGTTCGGCAAGAAACTTCAGCTCCTCCGGCCGCGCTTGCACCAATGCCGGGTACAGGTCCCCGTCCGCTTCGGCAAACCGCACGTCACTGCTGCGCGAGTCCACACGGATCATGCCGCGCCGCTCCTGCAGCAAATCGGTGTACTGCACCACCGTCTTCAACTGCGGCCAATAGGCGGCATGATCGAAGCTGGCCAGGTGCACATTGGTCACCTTGGCCTTGAGCGCGGGCGTCACGTCAATCGCATAGCGGCCGATGCAACGCTCGGTATCGGGCTTCATGGCCAGCGCCCAGTCCTTGCTGGAATGGCAGTTGATCAGTCGCCCTTTGAGCGGCGCCGACACCTCGTCCCAGGGGCTCGAGGTACAGATCGCCCCGCCCATCAACAACAGGTTATTCAACGGCAGTTCGCGAGCGATCTCGGGGCTGGCCAGCAGGCTCTTGACCAGAATGCGCGCGCCCAGGGAATGGCCGATCAGGTTGATGCGCCGTACCGGCAGCGACTGGTCGTGCAGGTAGCCGGCCAGTTCGGGCAACAAGGTCTTGGCCACTTCATCCACCCGCGCCTCGACGCTTTTGTAATGATCAAGGAAATAGGCAATGGCCTTGCCCACGCCCACTGTCGCCGCGCCCAGGCCGCCACCGCCGAGCAATGAGGCGAGCACGTCCTTGAACGGTGCAAACAGGTTTTCCAGAAAATGCCCCGCCGGCCAGAACAGCATCAGGTTGGTCGAGCCTTCGATAGCCGCCAACTGTTGCTTGAAATTGCCCAGTTGCTGGCGGTTGAAGAACGCCGAGTAACCGTGAACATAGAGATTGAGCACATCCCCCTGGGGCTCGCCACACAGGACGAACGTGGGCTTGCGGGTGCGGTGCATTTCATCCCACTGGTGTTGCATAGAGCGGCGACTCCGGGTGACGGGATGGCGATAGTAACAAACAGAGGCGATCAGAACGGTGAATCCTGACCGACGTTTGCAGAAGGGCCTGGCCAAAACAGTATTCAACCAAGACCAAACGCTGCGCGACGGCTTAAACTGTCTGGGGGGCATGGTAAAACAGCGCCCTGCCCCTTTACCGGAGACCACTGTCATGACGTCCAAACTTGAACAACTCAAGCCATTTACCAGGGGCATGGGTGCAAACTTGCGCACCTTGAGCCAGATCGAGCAACTGGCCAGCGTATGACCCTACTCTCCCCATTGGCCCAACCGCGCACCTTGGTGTTCCTGACGTATCCGCAGATGGGTTTGCTCGACCTGACCGGCGCGCAGACGGTGTTCTGGGCCGCCACCAAGGCCATGGCCGAACGCGGTTTGCAAGGTTATGTGCTGCACAATGCCAGCCTGGCGGGCGGGCTGATGTCAACCGCCGAAGGCTTGAGCGTCGACACTGTGGCTTTGGCGCAGTTGGACCCAGCCACCATCGACACCCTGGTGGTACCCGGCGCGCCCGCCATTGAGCAAGCCATGCTGGACAATACTGCGCTGGTGGACTGGCTGCGCAACGCCTCCGGTCAGGCGCGACGTACCGCGTCGGTGTGCAGCGGCACGTTTTTGCTGGCGTTGGCGGGCTTGCTGGAGGGTCGCCGCGCGGCGACGCATTGGGCCATGTGCGAGCTGCTCAAGCAACGCTTCCCGAGCATCGAGGTGGACGTGGACGCGATCTTCGTGCAGCAGGGTCAGGTGTGGACCTCGGCGGGCGTCAGTGCCGGGATCGACCTGGCGCTCGCGTTGGTGGAGGCCGACTGCGGGCGCGAAGTGGCGCTGCAAGTGGCACGCGAACTGGTGGTGTTCCTCAAGCGCCCCGGTGGCCAGGCGCAGTTCAGCCAGGTGCTGCAAGCGCAAACCGCCGACAGCGCCGGCTTTGATGCGCTGCATGCCTGGATCAGCGACAACCTGCGCGACAGTGACCTCAGCGTCGAACGCTTGGCCGCGCAGAGCCATATGAGCCCACGCAATTTTGCCCGGGTCTATAAGCAAAAAACCGGTCGCACCCCGGCCAAGGCCATTGAGCTGTTTCGCATGGAAGCGGCGCGCCGCATGCTTGAAGACTCCCAGCGCAGCATCGAGCAGATCGCCGGGCTGTGCGGGTTTGGCGACGAAGAACGCATGCGCTGCACCTTCCACCGCCACCTGGCCATCTCACCGCGCGACTACCGCGAGCGTTTTTCCCGCTAGGCCGACTGACCTGGCAGTCATCCAGGGTTATCTGTCCTTTCGGACAGACCCTACTGCTTTTACAGTGATCCGGCAATGCCTTGCGGCTTATCTGGTCTCTGGAGCAACCCCATGAAACAACACATTCTGATCATTGGCGCCGGGTTCGGTGGCGTGTGGAGCGCCTTGAGCGCGGCTCGGCTACTGGATAAACACGACCGCAACGATGTGCGTATCAGCCTGCTCGCACCCCAAGCAGAACTGCGTATCCGCCCGCGGTTCTACGAGCCCGATGTGCATACCATGCTGGCCCCGCTTGATGCGCTGTTCGACGCTATGGGCGTGACCTTTGTGCAAGGCGCTGCCGACAGCATCGACGCCACTAATAAGCAAGTGACCTACCGCAACGCGGCCGGCATCCCGTCCACCCTCGCCTACGATCGCCTGGTAATGGCCGCCGGCAGCCGCTTGAACCGCCCCGGCATGGACGGCATCGAGCAAGTGTTCGATGTGGATCAGATCGAAGACGCCGCGCACCTTGAAGCCCATATCAACGCCCTGAAAAACCTGCCCGACAGCCCGGCCCGCAATACCGTGGTGGTGGCCGGCGGCGGCTTTACCGGTATCGAGACCGCCACCGAAATGCCGGCGCGCCTGCGTGCGGCACTGGGTGAGACGGCCAACATCCGTGTGATCGTGGTCGACCGCGGGCCGCAGATTGCCGCGTCGATGGGCGACGGCATACGCCCCTCTATCATCGAAGCCAGCCGCGAGCTGGGGATTGAATGGGTACTGAACACCTCGGTCGCCTCGGTGGATGCCGGTGGCGTGACCCTGGCGGATGGGCAGCGGATTGAATCAAGCACCGTGATCTGGACCATCGGCTTTCGCGCCAACCCGCTGACCGAACAGGTTGAGGGCACCCGCGATCCCCAGGGCCGCCTGCACGTGGACGCCCACCTCAAGGTCAAGGGCCAGGCTGCCATCTTCGCCGCTGGCGACGTGGCCTACGCCGCCACAGACGCGCTGGGCAACTTCGCTGCCATGTCCTGCCAGCACGCTATCGCCCTGGGCCGCTACGCCGGCAACAACGTCGCCGCCGATCTGATCGGCGTGGCCCCCATGGCCTACAGCCAACCCAAATACGTGACCTGCCTCGACCTCGGCGCCTGGGGCGCGGTGTACACCGAAGGCTGGGACCGTCAGCTCAAGCTGGTGGGCCAGGAAGCCAAGGAACTCAAACAGCAGATCAATAGCGTGTGGATCTACCCACCGGCGGCGGATAGAGCAGTGGCACTGGCGGCGGCGGATCCGTTGATTCCGGTGGCGTAGGACAGTCAGTTAAGCGAACGCATTGCTCAAGGCAGTGAAGATCAAATGTGGGAGCTGGCTTGCCTGCGAAAGCGGTCGCGCAGCAACAGATGCAGTGGCTGACACACCGCCATCGCAGGCAAGCCAGCTCCCACATTAAGTCTGCAGTTATCCGGTGGATACGGGGCGATCAGCTTGGCATCGGGGCACCACCCTGCCCAAACCGCCGAATCGCCAGGCAATACCCCACCAACGCCAACCCCGCCAGCAAACCGCCCGCCGCGCCGATCCAGGCGAAGCCGAAGTGGCTGCCGACCCAACTGCCCATCAACGCACCACCGCCGATGCCGATGTTGTAGATCCCGGAAAACATCGCCATGGCCACATCGGTGGCATCCGGTGCCAGCACCAGCACCTTGGACTGCATGGCCAGGCCAAAGCCCATGATCGCCATGCCCCAGAAAATACTCAGCCCCACCAGGTAAGACTCGGCGCCGCTCAACGGCAGCATCAGCGCCAGGCACGCGGCGAGGATAGACACTGCGCCGATCACGAACAGGTGGGGGTTGAGGCGATGCACCAGGCTGAACAACAACGAGCCGATGATGCCAGCACCACCGAACACCAGCAGGATCAGGGTCACGGCACTGCCGCCCAGGCCGGCGACGCCTTCGACGAAGGGTTCGATGTAGCTGTAGGCGGTGAATTGCGCGGTAACGGTCATTGCGGTCAGCACATAGAGCGCCACCAGCGCAGGACGCTTGAACAGCAGCGGCAGACTGCGCAGGGAGCCGGAGTTCTGGCTGGGCAGCAGCGGCAAGGTGCGCCCCAGCCAGAACACCAGGGCGGCGGCGAACGCGGCGATCACCAGGAAGGTAGTGCGCCAGCCCATGGCCTCGCCCAACAGGCGGCCCAAGGGAATGCCCAACACCATCGCCAGGGATGTGCCGGTGGCCAGCAAGCCAAGGGCCTGCACCTGCTTGCCCTCTGGCGCCAGGCGTACAGCCAGCGAAGCCGTGATCGACCAGAACAACGCATGGGCCAGGGCAATGCCGACACGACTGACCATCAGCAAGCCGAAGCTGGTGGCCACGCTAGAGAGAATATGGCTGGCAATAAACAGACCGAACAATACGATCAGCAGCTTGCGCCGTTCGACGTTGCGGGTCAGTAGCATCACCGGCAGCGAGGTCAGCGACACGATCCACGCGTAGATGGTGAGCATCAGGCCGACGCTGGCCACGGGCATATCAAAGCTGGCACCAATGGCGCTGAGCAGCCCGACGGGGACAAATTCGGTGGTATTGAACACAAACGCGGCCAGCGCAAGGGCGATGACCGGTTGCCAATTGGCTTGTGGGGTTGCGGCTGAAAGGCTCATTGACGGGCGCGGTACTCTGACGGTGATCAAGCGGCCACCCAGGACAAGCGCCGCCGCCGAGCATTCTATAGGTTTCTCGCACCGCTGTTGCTGCGGATCGTCGCCCGGCGGCCTACGGCGAAGTCATGGTAATGATGTAGTTGCCTGACTGGATAAGCTTGCCGGCGCTGTCTACCAACACATAGCGCTGATCGTAATAGCGCCCCTTGCCGCTGTCCGCCACCAGCCGCACATGGGGTGCGTCGACGCTGGCAACTGGCGCGACGCTGCGCACCTCGATGCGGCTGCCACGACTGGATTGGGCACAGCCACGCAGTTCCATCACCGAACCGCTGCGCGCATTTGTCGCACACCCTGACTCGACAATCGCGCCGCTGAACCTGATGGTGCCCTGCCCCACGGTTTGTGCGGCGCCGCAGGTACTTGCCCACAGGCCCAGGAGGCCAGTCAGTACCGCTACACGATGAACGTTCATGCCGACACTCCTTCTTGGGTTAGTTAAGAAGTAAGTCGTCGGCACGCCGGTTAACTTGAGCTTATTTACCCGCCAATGAGAGGTGCGTCACGGATCCACCTGCCCCATCAACTCAGGAATGCTCTCCGGCCGCTGGGCATAGCGTTGGGCCAACGCCGCGCAGACCATCAACTGGATCTGGTGAAACAGCATCAACGGTAGGATCAACACGCCCATGCTTGCCCCGGCAAACAGCACCTGTGCCATCGGCACGCCGGTCGCCAGGCTTTTCTTCGAACCACAGAACAAGATGGTGATGCGGTCCTCCTGGTTAAAGCCAAACGCCTTGCCCAGCAGCGTAGACGCCACCAGCACCAGGGCCAGCAACACGCAGCAGGCCACCACCAACCCGCCCAATTCCCACAGCGGGATCTGGTGCCAGATACCTTCGTTGACCGCCTCGCTGAAAGCCCCGTAGACCACCAGCAGAATCGAACCTTGATCGACGAATTTGAGCCAGGCTTTGTTACGCCCGACCCAGCCCCCAATCCAGCGACTGGCGACTTGCCCGGCAATGAACGGCAGCAACAACTGCACGCTGATTTTGACAATTGCATCGACTGTGGAGCCGCCATCACCGTGTACGTTGAGCAGCAGCGCTACCAGCAGCGGCGTCAGGAAGATGCCGAACAGGCTGGACGCCGCCGCGCTGCAGATGGCCGCCGGGATGTTGCCGCGGGCCAGGGAGGTAAAGGCAATTGCCGATTGCACGGTGGCCGGCAAGGCGCAGAGGTAGAGCATGCCCATGTACAGCTCGTTGCCGATCAACGGCGACAGCAGCGGCTTGAGCGCCAGGCCCAGCAGCGGGAACAGCACGAAGGTCAGGCTGAACACCAGCAGATGCAGGCGCCAGTGGCCGGCACCGGCGACGATGGCCTTGCGCGACAGCTTGGCGCCATGCAGGAAAAACAGCAGCGCGATGGCCAGGTTGGTGACCCAGCCGAACGCCACGGCAGTCTGGCCGCTGGCGGGCAGCAGTGAGGCGAGGATCACGGTGGCGATGAGGGTGAGGGTGAAGTTGTCGGGCAGAAACCGGGGCCGGGTCATAAGCAATTCTTCCAGGGGTTGCCAAGAGCGTCGCGACGACTCTAACGTAACCACCTGTTACCGACTAACGCCAATGAGCCAGTAAATGCCGCCTAAAGGACATGAAAAAGCCGTTCGCCGCAGTGTGCCTGGGCTTTCCAGCCTGCCTAGGCCGGTGTACGGGCGCACTGAATCCTTGCCCAATCGGGCGCTGACGCGACGGCACAGTCATCCGTGGGTGCAGTTGTCCTACGCGATTTCCGGGGTACTGGAGATCCAGACCAGCGTCGGCCGTTTCGTCGCACCACCCCAGCGCGCGGTGTGGATTCCGGCCGGCATGCCCCATCGGGTGTTCAGTTCGCCCCATACGGAAATGCGCAGCTTGTACCTCGACTGCAGCGTCACCGCCTGGGCCGCCGAGCGTTGCCAAGTGCTGGAGGTGAGCAGTTTGTTGCGCGAGTTGATCCGCAACTTCAGCCAATTGCCGGTCGAATATACCGAGGACGGACCGGACGGACGCCTGGCTCAGGTACTGCTCGACCAACTCGCTGCCGCGCCCCAGGTGGATTTGATGTTGCCGCTGCCTCACGACCCACGGCTGCGGCAGATCTACCGCAGCCTGAACCTGCACCCCGAGCAGCAGACCACGTTGGGCGATTGGAGCCGCAAGCTGGGAGTCAGCGAAAAAACCCTCAGTAGGGTGTTCCTGAGTGACACCGGGCTGACATTCCGCGCGTGGCGCCAGCGCCTGCGCCTGTTGAGCACCCTGCCCGCCCTGGAACAAGGCGAGCGGGTGACGGATGTGGCATTGGGGTGTGGCTATGAATCGACCTCAGCCTTTATCAATGCATTTCGTCAGCAGTTTGACTCCACCCCCGGTGAATTCTTCCGCTGACCCTCCCTTGACGCAAATAATCCCCAAACCCACGCTCGGCTGGTATTGTGCCGCGCTTTGAAACACAGCAACCGACTGCGAGGAAATGGACGTTGAACACTGACGAAAAAATGACCGGGGACCTGTTCGAGGTTGATAAGCGCCTGTCACTCAAGCCCGTGGTGGACTTCAACGCCTACCTACGCAGCGCCTTCGGCGACGGCCCTTGCACCTGTGTGCGCTGCACGGCCAACGGTGGCGATGAAAGCGGTTATGAGTTCCAACATACCTTTACCTTCGAGGGTAAGCCCGTGCACCGTCGCTTCGCTTCGACGGCGGGCAGTGATGTATTAATGGCGTTGAAAAAGGCCTGGTTGTCGTACACCAAGGCCGAGCTGCCGCTCAGTGGTGTGTTGGCGCTGGATACGGTGAAGGAATTCGTCGAGCCGCAGCTGCACAAACGCCTGGCGCCGCTGTTTGTCGCCAGTGGGCTGGTCAAGGATGTCGACGGCGAACTGCGCATCCAGCCGCAAGCCGCAGCTTGACACCGGCTAATGTGGGAAACACCACTGTCGAAGCAAAGAAGATCCATGTGGGAGCTGGCTTGCCTGCGAAAGCGGTAGTGCAGTCACAGATGCAGTGACTGTCGCACCGCCATCGCAGGCAAGCCAGCTCCCACATTTTTCCGGATATTAATTTAGAAACCGGGAACGCCTTGTACGCGCAACTCAGGGTTCAGTTCGTCCAGCGGTTCGGTCAGCGGCCGGTCGCTCCCACCCGGCAGGAGGATCACCTTGCGGCACTCCTCCTCGGCTTTATCAAACAGCTCATACCCCCGCGCCGCCTGCTCCAGGGGCAGCCGGTGAGTGATGATCGCCTCCGGGTGCAGATGCCCCAGCTCGATATGCTCCAACAACTCGGGTAAGAACCGCTGCACATGGGTCTGGCCCATCTTGAAGGTCAGGCCCTTGTCGAAGGCATCGCCGAACATGAAGCCATGGATAAACCCGGCATACACCCCGGCGACACTGACCACGCCACCGCGACGCACGGCGGCGATGCACTGGCGCAGCGCCTTGCCGCTGCTACCTTCGATCTTGAGGGCAGTGAGCAGGGTTTCTGTAGTGCTGCCCTTGGCCTCGAAACCCACCGCGTCCACCACGCCATCGACGCCGCGCATGCCGGCAGTTTGGCGGATGATGGTGTCAGCCGGGTCATCGTCTTCTTCGAAATTGATCGGAATCACGCCGTAGGTTTTCTGCGCGTAGGCCAAACGATACGGATGGTCGTCGACCATGAAGATCTGTTCGGCGCCCAGCATCTGCGCGCATGCCGCACTGAGAAGACCCACGGGCCCGGCGCCATAGATGGCCACGCTGGAGCCTTTGCCGATGCCAGCGTTGGTCACCGCCTGCCAAGCGGTGGGCAGAATATCGGAGAGGAACAGCACCTTCTCATCCGCCAGGGTGCCGGGCACCTTGAACGGCCCGGTATTGGCCTTGGGCACCCGCACCCATTCCGCCTGACCGCCGGGAATACCGCCGTACAGGCGGCTGTAGCCAAACAGCGCGGCACCCGGTGGGATGGCTTTTTTATTCAGGATCGCACCGCGCCCATCATTGGTGGTTTCGCAGGCGGCGAATTGCTGGAGCTGGCAGAAAAAGCAATCGCCACAGGCAATCACGAACGGAATCACCACACGGTCGCCGCGTTGCACCGCGGTGACGGCCGGGCCGGTTTCTTCGACGATGCCCATGAACTCATGGCCGAAGATATCGCCGTGCTCCACGGTCGGGATCTTGCCCCGGTACAGGTGCAGGTCCGAGCCACAGATCGCGGTGGCGGTGACCCGCAGAATGATGTCGTCGGGTTGTTCAATGATCGGATCGGGCACGGTATCCACCTGCACCTTGTGTGCGCCCTGGTAAGTCATCGCTCGCATGCTCTGCGCTCCTGCCGTTGAGGGGTTACTGATTAAGGGCGGAGCAACCCCCTCAGTGTTCCATCAACCTCGATCAAGACCCGATCAATGGTCGCCGCGAGTCTGGGCCAACAGCAGGTCGACTACCTGGCGCAAGCTGGCAAGCGCATCGGCACCGGTGGCCTGGGCCTGGGCGTGCCAGCGCAACTGCTCAGTCGCGCTGTTGCCGCGTTGCAGCAAGGCATCCAAGGTATTGAACAACAGCGGCTCGCCCATGGCCTCTGCGGTGGCGGCAAAGGTCTGTCGGGCGTATTGCAGCCATTGCTCAGCGCTGCCCAGGGTGCCGGTGTCGTCCAACGCAAAGGTACCAGCGGCCCCATAACGCTTGGCCTGCCAGCGATTTTCCTTGAGCAGCCAGCGCGCCTCGGCACTGAACCTGGCTCCAGGGCGCTGCATCGCGCAGGCATGGGTAACCATTACCCGAAACAGCGTGGCGAGGGCCAAGGCGTCCGCCAGCCGTGGGCAGGCGTCGGTCATGCGCAGTTCCAGTGTGGGGTAACGCGCCGCGGGGCGGATGCCCCACCAGCCATTGCCATCGGCCTTGATCGCGCCGATGCGCTGCAACATGACCAGGTAGCGCTGGTACTCGGCCCAATCGCTGAAGTGTTCCGGCACGCCCATGCGGGGCCACTCGTCGCACGCGGCCTGGCGGTAGCTCATGAAGCCGCTGGGCGCGCCGTCCCAGAAGGGGGACGAGCAACTGAGCAGCAGCAACAACGGCAACCACGGCGACACCTGGTTCATCACCGCTATGCGGTCCAGCGTTTGCGGCACCTGCACATGCGCATGCAGCCCGCACAACACACTGCGCCGCGCTACATACTGAATATCGTCGAACAGTTGCCGGAAATGCGCCTGATCGGTCGGCCGCTGCCCACGCCAATCGGCCAGAGGGTGGCTGCCGGCGCACACCACACCGAGGCCGAACTCAGCCAGGGATTGCGCCAGGTTGCCGCGTACTGCCCGCAAGTAATCCGCCGCTTCGGCGCTGGAGGTGAACACCGGTGAGGCCGCCTCGATCTGCCCTTGGAACATCTCATAGGAGAAGCCTGCGCCAATCGCTTCGCGGCAGGCCGCCAGCACCGCTGCCGAGGGCTCGCACACCATCTGGCGGCTGTGCAGGTCGGTAATGAAGTATTCCTCTTCAATGCCAAAGGTGAGCATCGACATTCAGCGCAGTCGGGTGACAGTCAGTGCGACCACGGCAATGCGCTCCACCTGCTCATAGCCTGGTTTTTCCAGTTCTTCACCGAAGACGTCCGGGTCCAGTTCGCGGTAGGTCCAGCCGTAGGCGTCGCTGCCCAGCAGCGGCTTGACCGCCTCCAGGAAGGGATCGCTGCCGGCCACCATCGCCACCCCGGTATACAGCAGCAGGCTACCGCCCAGGGCCAGGCGCCCGATGGATTCACTGACGATGCGCAGCGACAACTGCTCCCCCAGGGCGCCACCGCCATGGCGATAGGCGCGCTGACGGTCATCTTTCATGTACGGCGGGTTGGCGACGATCAGGTCGAACTCGCCCTCCACACTGGCTAACACGTCACTGTGGTAAACGCTGACGTTATTCAGCCCGGCCAGCTCGGCATTCACCGCCGTCATGCGCAGCGCCCGGGGGTTGATGTCCACTGCTAGCACCTGGGCGTCATGCCTGGCTTTAGCAATCACCAGCGCGCCGACACCGGCGCCACAGCCGATGTCCACGGCGCGCTTGAGCGGCTCGAAACGCTGTTGCAGGTAGGCTTCGATTACCTGGGCAAAGCGGTAGCTGTCGGGGCCGAAAAACACCGCGTCCGCCTGGTCGGTGGGATAAGGTGAATGCGCGAACAACAGCTCATCGAGGCTCGACCAACGCACCGCGCTGCGCCATAGCGCGCCGTGTTTTTCGATCACATCCGCCTGTTGCAACTCTTCACGCAGGGCCTCGGGCAACAGGCCTTGATCGAACGGCATCGACCACCCGAACACATCGCGCAGCGTCATTGCCAGGGGCGTTGCCAGCCGCCGGTAGACACGCTCGTGGGTCAAGGGCGTCGGTGTGATAAAGCGATAACCGCCCTCCTTCAACCCCCGGCCCAAATTCAACAAGGCGCGATCAGCCAGTTGTTGCGCAGACATAGGCATATTCCTTAGCGCAAGCGCGCACGCAGTTGGATAAAGCGGCGAGTGGCATACAGCCCGGCAGGCGTGCAGTGACGGCGTGCCGACAGCCACGGGATCAGCGCATTGAGCTGTTGCACATCAGGCAAGTTGCACAACGACTCCGCCAGGGCCTGGGTATCTGGGTCCGCTGGACGATGCTGTTCGCGGGAAAACCGGCTGCCGCGTCCCGGCCGCACGGGCGGCACGCGTTCGCTGGCCACCCATTCCCCGGCGATCCAGTCATGGATCAGTTGTTTTTCATAACCGCTGAACACCCCGAACATCGCGGCGCCAGCACCCTCGATGAGTTGCCAGAAGCGGCTGTTGGCAGGGTCCTGGTTGTGCTGGATCCAGCCTTTGTCTTCCAGGGCCTTGAGGAACGCGCCGATCTGCCCAGGCTGGGCCAGCCATTGGTTGACGGTCTGGCCTTCGAAGCGGCAGTAGTCCGAATGCATATGCTGGCCGAAGGCGCGCTTGCGTTCGAGCATCGCCACCACCTGGTCCTGCAGGTTGAATTGTTTGATCACAGACGTGGTACCCGCGCCCAGATCATTCAGGCGGTAGCCTGCGGCCACCCGGCGATAGAAGTCTGCCCTGCCCTCGCCCAGCGGCAGCAGGTTCAGCACCGATTGTGCAGCTTTGCACGCGTGACCACTGCTGGCGTTGTCGATGGTGACATGCAGCGTGAAGTAATAAGGGTCGATACCCAGCTCACTGAGTTCATAGGCGGTGATCAACAGGTGCAGCGGCAGTTGCTCGTAACCCAGGTTGAAGCCAATGACCTCCGGCAGGAACTCGTCGGCGCACACGCCAAGCGCCAGTTGCAGGGCGCCTTGCAGGTAATGATCATCCTCAAGGCCGGCTTCGCTGTCGGCATCGTGCTCGCTGAGCAACTTGCGGTAGATCACCACATGGTTCTGCGCGGCTTCACCGTCGCCCAACTCTTCCAGGTAAGTGGTGAGCAGGCCGTCGAAGCGCTGGTCTTGCCAATAGCGCAGCAAGCCGTAGAGCCAGGCGCCGTCGACCTGTTTGGTGGGCGCCACGCACTGCAGGAAATACAACGCATGGGCCTTGTTCTGGAAATACCGCCGTGGCCCGCCTTGCCGGCGCTGCTCAAGGTAGTCGGCATAGGCCTGGGCCACCTCGGCGCAGCGCTGCTCGACCCAGGCCAGCAGCTGTTCGGGCGCCTCTGGCAAGTCGCAGTCGGTGGCTTCTACCAGGGCCAATTGATCGTGCAGGTATTCACGCGCCAGTTCGGTGGCGCCTTGGGTTTCGCCATGCAGCTGTTGGTACACCTGTTGATGGCGGCCCTGGGCCGAATGGGTGAGAGAGGCCGGCTGGCCAGACAGCGCTGTAAGGAGTGTCATGATGGCAGTTTCCGCAAAGTCCGTTACAACGGGCCTCCCACAAGGTGGCCCCGCAAGAGCGTTCAACATCACGCGCTTCTAAAATGCAGAGCCTCGGGGTGTGCAGAAAATTCAAACGGGGTTGGGTTGGGAGGGATAAGCGGTCGTTTGTCAGGGCTCACAAAACCAAAATGCCTGTAGGAGCGAGCTTGCTCGCGAAGAAGCCGCAGACGCCGCGTTTATTCAGAAAGCACGCGTTATCGTTGACGTTTTTCGCGAGCAAGCTCGCTCCTACAGAGGTTGAGATGGCGCTGTTACTTACGCGCCGCCTCCCACTGCTTGAGCAGGTCGTTGTAGTTCACGGTTTCGCCCTTGGGCTTCTCGTTGGCCAGTTTCGGCTTCGGTGCGCCCGGCTGGTCGAACCAGTATTGCGCGTCACGCTCGGGGTTCATTTTCGGGCCGCACACCGGTTGCACCTTGGAGCGTTCCAGGCGCGTCATGATCGCGTCCTGCTCCTTGGCCAGGTTGTCCAGCGCCTGTTGCGGGGTTTTCTCGCCGCTGGCTGCGGCGGCGATGTTGCTCCACCACAGTTGCGCCAGGCGTGGGTAGTCGGGCACGTTGGTACCGGTCGGCGACCACTCGGTGCGGGCCGGGCTGCGGTAGAACTCCACCAGCCCACCGAGTTTGGGCGCCATGTCGGTCATGGCCTGGGAGTTGATATCCGACTCACGAATCGGCGTCAGGCCAACGATGGTTTTCTTCAGCGACACCGTTTTTGAGGTCACGAACTGCGCGTAGAGCCAGGCCGCGAGTTTCTGCTTCTCGGGGGTGGACTTGAGGAAGGTCCAAGAACCTACGTCCTGATAGCCCTTCTTCATGCCCTTTTCCCAATACGGCCCGACCGGCGACGGCGCCATGCGCCATTTCGGCGTACCGTCGGCATTCACCACCGGCAAGCCCGGCTTGACCATATCGGCGGTAAACGCGGTGTACCAGAAGATCTGCTGGGCGATGTTGCCCTGGGACGGCACCGGGCCGGATTCGGAGAAAGTCATGCCCGCCGCTTCCGGAGGCGCGTAGGCTTTCATCCAGTCCACGTATTTCTGCGTGGCGAATACGGCTGCCGGGCCGTTGGTGTCGCCGCCACGGGTGACGCTGGAACCCACCGGGTGGCAGTCCTCCACACGGATGCCCCACTCGTCCACCGGCAAGCCGTTGGGCAAGCCCTTGTCGCCGCCGCCGGCCATGGAGAACCAGGCATCGGTGAAGCGCCAGCCCAGGGACGGGTCTTTCTTGCCGTAATCCATGTGCCCATAAATGCGCTTGCCGTCGATTTCCTTGACGTCTTCGCTGAAGAACTTGGCGATGTCTTCATAGGCCGACCAGTTCACCGGTACGCCCAGGTCGTAGCCGTATTTTTCCTTGAACTTGGCCTTCAGCTCCGGGCGCTCGAACCAGTCGGCGCGAAACCAATAGAGGTTGGCGAACTGCTGGTCGGGCAACTGGTAGATCTTGCCGTCCGGCGCGGTGGTGAAAGACAGCCCGATAAAGTCCTTGAGGTCCAGGGTGGGCGAGGTGAAATCCTTGCCTTCGTTGGCCATCAGGTCAGTGATGGATTCGGTCTTGCCATAGCGAAAGTGCGTACCGATCAAGTCGGAATCGTTGACCCAGCCGTCATAGATGTTCTTGTCGGATTGCATCTGGGTTTGCAGCTTCTCCACCACGTCGCCTTCCTGCAGCAGGTCGTGGGTCAGCTTGATGCCGGTGATTTCACTGAAGGCCTTGGCCAGCACCTTGGATTCGTACTCGTGGGTGGTGAGGGTTTCCGACACCACGTTGATCTTCATCCCACGGAACGGCTCCGACGCCTTGATAAACCACTTCAACTCCTCCAACTGTTGAGCTTCGGTAAGGGTCGAGGGTTTGAACTCGCTGCCGATCCATTTTTTTGCGGCTTCTTCATACGCATCGGCCCAGGCCGAAGCGCTCAAACCACTGAGGGCCAGTACGGCGGCCAATGAAATGCTATGTCGCAGCTTATTGTTTTTATTCAACATAGAGACCTCCAGGTTAGTTTCAAAAGGGCTATCGGCAACCACCTCCCTTGTAGGAGCGAGCTTGCTCGCGAAGAACTCAAAGACACCGCGGGCTACCAGGAACACTGCGTTATCGTTGACGATTTTCGCGAGCAAGCTCGCTCCTACAGGGTCGTGTAGACCTAGCCCCAACGCATCACACTCAACAGCCATAACAGGGAGAGCGCGGACGCCACCCAGATGCTCCAGTCGGTAACGCCAATGACCAGCAAATGCAGGTAGGCGCTGCCGAGCAGACCGATAAACAAGCGATCGCCACGGGTGGTGCTGATCGGCAGCAAACCGCGCCGCGGGATACTCGGCGAACGCAATTCCCAAGTGGTCATGCCCGCCAGAATCAGGGCAATACCGCCAAAGAACAGCGCTGTGGGGGTGGTCCAGGCCATCCATTCCATCATCGACTCCTCTAGACCCGGCCCAGGGCAAAGCCCTTGGCCACATGGTTGCGAACAAACCAGATCACCAGCATGCCCGGCAGGATGGTCAACACCCCCGCCGCTGCCAGCACGCCCCAATCAATGCCGGAGGCCGACACCGTGCGGGTCATCACCGCTGCGATGGGCTTGGCGTTGACCGAGGTGAGCGTGCGCGCCAGCAGCAGTTCGACCCAGGAAAACATGAAACAGAAAAACGCCGTGACGCCGATACCGGAGCCAATCAGCGGGATAAAAATCTTCACGAAGAACTTGGGAAAACTATAGCCGTCGATGTAAGCGGTTTCGTCGATTTCCTTCGGTACACCGGACATGAAGCCTTCCAGGATCCATACCGCCAACGGCACGTTGAACAGGCAATGGGCCAGGGCCACGGCGATGTGCGTGTCGAACAGGCCAATGGATGAATAAAGCTGGAAGAACGGCAGCAGGAACACCGCCGGCGGCGCCATACGGTTGGTGAGCAGCCAGAAGAACAGGTGCTTGTCACCCAGGAAGCGGTAACGCGAGAACGCATAGGCCGCCGGCAGCGCCACGCTCAGGGAGATCACCGTGTTCAGGCTCACGTAGTACAGCGAGTTGAGGTAACCGGTGTACCAGCTCGGGTCGGTGAAGATCACCTTGTAGTTGGCCAGGGTGAAATCCTGCGGAAACAGGGTCAGGCCGCCGAGGATTTCGGTGTTGCTCTTGAAGGACATGTTCAGCAGCCAGTAGATCGGCACCAGCAGGAACAGGATGTAGATCAGTAGTGGGATCACTTTCTTCATAAACGTAAGACGCTTGCTCATGTTGGCGGCCTCAGCGGTTGGCGTCGGAATGGGTCATGGCGGTGTAGAACAGCCAGGACACCAACAGGATGATCAGGAAATACACCAGGGAAAACGCCGCCGCCGGGCCCAGGTCGAATTGGCCGACGGCCATCTGGGTAAGCGTCTGACTCAGGAAGGTGGTGGCGTTACCCGGTCCACCGCCAGTCAGCACGAAGGGTTCGGTGTAGATCATGAAGCTGTCCATGAAACGCAGCATCACCGCGATCAGCAGCACGCTTTTCATCTTCGGCAACTGGATATGTCGGAACACCGCCCAGGCCGATGCACGATCAATCCGCGCGGCCTGGTAGTACACGTCCGGAATGGCCCTTAAGCCTGAGTAGCACAGCAGTGCTACCAGCGAGGTCCAATGCCACACATCCATGACCAGCACGGTGACCCAGGCGTCCATGGTATTGGCAGCGTAGTTGTAGCTGATGCCCAGGGCGTTGAGGGTCGAGCCCAGCAGGCCGATGTCGGCACGGCCAAAAATCTGCCAGATGGTGCCGACCACGTTCCACGGGATCAGCAACGGAATGGCGAGGATGATCAGCACCAGCGAGGACCAGCGGCCCTTGGTGGGCATGGTCAGCGCGATGGCGATGCCCAACGGGATCTCAATCAATAGCACGCAGGCCGAGTAGATGAACTGGCGCAGCAGCGAATCGTGCAGGCGCGGGTCGAGCAGCACCTGCTTGTACCAGTCGGCCCCGACAAAATAGCGGCTGGACTGGTCGAAAATGTCCTGCACCGAATAGTTGACCACGGTCATCATCGGGATCACCGCACTGAACGCCACCAGCAGGAACACCGGCAACACCAGCCACCAGGCCTTGTTATTCTGCACCTTGTTCATGGTGCCACCTCCAGCAGGTAATCGTCGGCGTAGAGCATCAGCCATTGCGCGGGGAAGCTGATGCAAGCCTTGCCTTCCGGCACCGGCTTGTCCTCGGCCAGCCGCACCTTGAGGGTGGCGCCATCGAGGTTGAGGGTCATGATCTTGTAGGTGCCGAGGTCCTCCACATGGACGACTTCGGCTTGCAGGGCGTCAGGGTTGTACTCGTCCCACACGTGGATAAATTCCGGACGGATACCAACCTGGAGCTTTTTGTAGTCGGTGGTGTTGAGACGTTGCTGCAACGCTTCGGACAGCGGCAACAGGGTATTGGCAAACCCTACACCGCCAGACTTGGCCTGCACCTCGATCAGATTCATCCCAGGGCTACCGATGAAATAACCGACAAAGGTGTGGCTGGGCCGCTCGAACAATTCACGCGGCGTACCGAACTGCACGATCTGCCCGCCGTACATCACCGCGATCTTGTCGGCGAACGTGGAGGCTTCCAGTTGATCGTGGGTGACGTAGACCATGGTGATATTGAACTGCTCGTGAATCTGCTTGAGCTTGCGCCGCAGTTTCCACTTCAGGTGCGGATCGATCACCGTCAGCGGTTCATCGAACAGAATGGCCGACACGTCATCGCGCACCAGGCCACGGCCCATGGAGACTTTCTGTTTTTCGTCGGCGGTGAGGTTACGGGCTTTTTTGCTCAGCAGGTTTTGCAAGTCGAGGACTTCGGCGATCTCCTGCACCTTGCTGTGAATTTTCGCTTCGGCCATGCCCTGGTTGCGCAGCGGGAACGCCAGGTTGTCGAACACCGTCATGGTGTCGTACACCACCGGGAACTGGAACACCTGGGCGATATTGCGCTTTTCCGGGGTCAAGTCGTTGACCACTTGGGTATCGAACAGTACCTGGCCTTCGGACGGGCTGAGCAGGCCGGAGATGATATTGAGCAGCGTGGACTTGCCGCAGCCTGACGGCCCGAGCAAGGCGTAGGCACCGCCCTGCTCCCACACATGATTCATTTCCCGGATGGCGTAGTCTTCTGGCCCTGTAGGCGTAGGGTTGTAGCTATGGGCCAGGTTGCGCAAATGGATCTCGGCCATCAGGCAACCCTCGCGACACGGCGCCCGGGGGCCTGGACCAAGCGGCCCTGACCATCGAACACAAACAGTTTATGGGTGGGGATATACACGCGGATCGGCGCGTCCACGTCGTACTCATGCACCCCCGGCAGGTGCAGCACCAGCAGGAAATGCTCACTGCGCACATGCAGGAAGGTTTCCGAGCCGCTGATTTCGGCGACTTCCACGGTCACCGCCAACTCAAGGTCATCATCGTTGCTGGGCACCAGGCTGATATGGCTGGGGCGCACGCCGAAGCGGAAATCGCCTTCGCCGATGGGCCGCAGGTCAACATTGAGTGGGAAATGCACGAAATTGGCGAAGCTCACTTCGTTACCGCTGATGCGCCCTGGCATCAGGTTGATCGGCGGCTCGGAGAACAGCTCAGCGGCGAGCACGGTTTGCGGCTGGTGGTAGACCTCGGCGGCCTTGCCGCTCTGAATCACCCGCCCCTCGTGAAGAATGGTGGTGGTGCCCCCCAAGGCCAGGGCTTCGTTGGGCTCGGTGGTGGCATATATCGCGATGGTGTGGCGCGCCTTGAACAGTTCGCGCATTTCCTGGCGCAGCTCTTCGCGCAGTTTGTAGTCCAGGTTGACCAGCGGCTCATCGAACAGAATCAGTTCGGCGTCTTTCACCAGGGCGCGGGCCATGGCGGTGCGTTGTTGCTGGCCACCGGACAATTCCAGGGGGTGGCGCTGCAGGAATTTCTCGATGCGTAGCATCTTGGCGGTTTCCAGCACCTTGCTCTGGATAACCTCATTGGACACACCGGCCTGACGCAACGGCGAGGCGATGTTCTCGAACACGGTCATGGTCGGGTAGTTGATGAACTGCTGGTAGACCATCGACACATTGCGCAGGCGCACCGGCTTTTGCGTGACGTCCACGCCGTTCATCAGGATGCGACCGCTGTCGGGCTTGTCCAGGCCGGCCATCAGGCGCATCAGGCTGGTCTTGCCCGACAGGGTGCGACCGAGCAGGACGTTGAAAGAACCGGCTTCGAACCGCAGGTTGGCGTCGTCGATCCAGGTTTGGCCGTCGACAACGCGGGAGACATGTTCCAGGGTCAATGACATGACACGACCTTTTTTATTATTGGAATGAATCTGGTCCGTTGTCAGAGCGAGTTTCGTGCCAAAACCGCAAGCGCTTGATGTGTAAGGAAATGGGTGAACCATGATGTTCAGGAGTGAACAATCCGGCTGAACAACTGAACACTGCCGGGGTTGACAATGAACAGTTGTGAACAACACTTTATGCGCGACGAAGATCAAATGTGGGAGCGGGCTTGCCCGCGATGGCGGTGCATCAGTTTGTAGATGCTGTGCCTGACCCATTGCCATCGCGGGCAAGCCCGCTCCCACATTGTTCGATGTCTGACGTTAGATGGCGCAAGACCCGACAACAATAATAAAGAAGGTCGCACGATGGCCGAACCCTTGACCCACGACACCCTTATCCAGGAATCCTGGCGCCGTTGCCGCGCCTATGGCCTGGACCACCAGAGTGCCCCCAGCTTTGACCAACTGCCCGCCGAAGGCATTCGCCAACTGCTGGAAAGCCAGCATTCCCTGGTGCAGACCACCCATCAGGAAGTGTTGCCCTACTACGAGAACATCCTCAGCAATTCCAATTGCCTGATCATGCTGGCCGACAATCAGGGCCAGGTGCTGACCTCGTGGGGCACTCAACGGTTTATCGAACCCACGCTGGCCCGCGGCTTCAGCCCCGGCGCCAGCTGGATGGAACGCGCCAGCGGCACCAATGCCATCGGCACCGCGCTGGCCTGCGCCCAGGCCGTGCATATTGAACACGATGAACACTTCCTCAAGGCCAACCGCTTCATGACCGGCTCCGCGGCGCCGATTTTCGACGCTCAGCGCGAAATCATCGCGGTGCTGGACGTATCCAGCGACAGTTACCTGCCGCCCTCCCACACCCTGGGCATGGTCAAGATGATGAGCCAGACCGTGGAAAACCGGCTGATCCTCAACCTGTTTCGCGGCGAACATTTCCAACTGACCTTCAACACCGGCTTGAGCAACCTCGACAGCCAATGGGCCGGCCTGCTGATCTTTGATGAAAGCGGCCAGGTGCTGTCGGCCAATCGGCGTGCGGATAACCTGCTGGGCATCAGCCTGTCGCGGGTGATGATCGACAGCCTGTTCAAGGTCTCGCTACTGGAGTTGCTCAACCAACCGGAAGGGCTGCCCTTCGCCTTGCAGGCAGCGGGACGCAATCGGTTCCAGTGCCTGTTGAAGCGGCCCAAGCAGATGCCGGTGCAGGCCCGGGTGTTCAGCCAACCGCCGCCGCCAGCACCGACGTCGATCAACCTCCAAACCCTGCATTTTGGCGATGTGCGCGTGGAAAAAGCCGTGCGCCAGGCCGAGCGCCTGTTGGAAAAGGACATTCCGCTGTTGATCCACGGCGAGACCGGCGTAGGCAAAGAGGTGTTCGTCAAAGCTCTGCACCAGGCAAGTTCCCGCAGCCGACAGGCGTTGATCGCGGTGAACTGTGCGGCGATTCCCGCAGAGCTGGTGGAATCGGAACTGTTCGGCTACGAAAAAGGCGCCTTCACCGGCGCTAACCAAAAAGGCAGCATCGGCCTGATCCGCAAGGCGGACAAGGGCACGTTGTTTCTCGACGAGATCGGCGATATGCCGCTGCCCACCCAAGCCCGTCTGTTACGGGTGCTGCAAGAACGCTGTGTGCAGCCGGTGGGCAGCAGCGAGGTGTTCTCGGTGGACTTGCGCATCATCTCGGCGACCAACCGCGCACTGCGCGAGCTGGTGCAGGCCGGACGCTTTCGCGAGGACTTGTACTACCGCATCGGCGGCCTGACCCTGGAATTGCCGCCATTGCGCGAGCGTACCGACAAGCAGGCGCTGTTCCAGCAACTGTGGCAGCAACACCGCGAGCCGACGCAATGGGCCGGGCTGAGCGCCGAGGTGCTGAGGCTATTCGAGCAACACCCGTGGCCGGGGAATTTACGCCAGGTGAGCAGCGTGTTGCAGGTAGCGTTGGCAATGGCCGAAGAGCAGCCGATCCGCGCAGAGCACCTGCCCGATGATTTTTTCGTGGATTTGCAGGCGACGGTGCCGCAGTCCAAACCCGAACACCTGGATGAACACCTTGACCTGAGCCAGCGCCTGGAAGCCGTGGGCGGGAATATTTCCCACCTGGCGCGAGAGCTGGGGGTGAGTCGCAACACCCTGTACAAGCGCCTGCGCCAACACGAAGTTTGATTTAACGCCAGCTCCAGGAAACGCCGGTGTAGATACCACGCCCATCAGCCGGGGTGGAGCGTGCGGCGTCCATGCCTTTGTCGTCGTAGCCCGGCGTGACGGTATTGGCGTAACGGCGGTTGGTGAGGTTGCGCAGGTCGACCCAGGCTTGCCAGTCCTGCTTGGCCGCGTCGTAGCCGAAGGTGGCGCCAAAGGTGGTGTAGGCCGCCGCGTAGTAGGAATTGGCGTAGTCCACCGCCACCCGTGAGGCATGCTCGGTGTTGAGGCTGGTGTAGAAACCCGTCGGATGGCTGTAGCGCAGTTGCGCCTGGTAATAGTGCTTGGGAATGCCGGGTAAGGTGTTGTCGCCGAAACGGTCGTCGTCGCGGTAATGGAAGTCGTTGAAAGTGTAGGCCTGGCGCAGATCGAGCTTACCGCTGCGCCCGCCGTCCCACAGCGGGCTGAGCAGGCTCAGTTCCACACCCTGGTGCACGGTGGGGCTGGCGTTGGATTCGGCGATGATGGCGTTGCTGGTGGCGGTCTGGGCCTGGGTCTCGACCGAAAGCAGCTCGTGGCGAACCTCAGAACGATAGAGCGCCAGGTCCCATTGGCCGAGCCAGGCTTCACCGCGCCCGCCGATTTCCAGGGTGGTGGCGGTCTGATTACGCAGCTTTACGCCTTCACGCTGCAATCCCGTAGCTGCCCCATTGCCCGGGCCAAAATATTTGTTCGAACCCCAAATCATCGACCACGCATGCGGAGGCTCTACCGAGCGGCTCAGGTTGCCGTAGACCTGCAACTGCGGGGTGAGGTCGTAACGCAGGCCAATGCGCGGCGCGTAATCCCAGTCATGCTGACTGAGCGGCGCCTGGCCGTCGGGGTAAGTGACCTGGGTTTCGCGGCGCGTGTAGATCGCGGCAAGGCCGCTGGTCAGCCATAGATCCTCAACCAGTTCCAGTTCGTTGCCTACATGCAGCACGGTGTCGGAGCCCAGGTAGCTGTAGTCGCGGGTTTTGGTGCCGGGGGCATAAATGGCGGTATTGCCCGCAGGAATGCGAACATATTCCGACGCCCCATTGTTCGGCATCGCCTGGGTGGTACGCAGGCCGAGAGTGGTAGTACTCGCGTGGCCGAACAGGCTGTCCTGGCGGATGTAATTCAGGGTGCCGCTGATATCGGTGTAGGCAACTTTGAGGCGGTTGGTGCCTTCGCGCAGGTCCATAGGGTAATCGTGGTAAGCCAGCCCGACCTCGACCCGTGAATTATCGTCCAAGCGCAAGGTGGTCTTGTTGGCGATCCAGGTGGAGCCCGGTTGCAGGCGTTTTGAGTCGCGGGCGGCATTGAGGCTGTTGGCGGCACGCGGATCATGGCTGATCTGGTCACGCGTGAGCCTGCCGGGAGAATCGTTGGTGGTTTCGCGATAACGCAAATAGAAGCGCGTTTCCAGGTCCGGGTTAAAGCGGTAGCCGAAATTGGCAGCGATGCCCTTGCCGGTACCAGCGCTTTGGTGCTGATAACCGTCGGACTCCGAATCGGTGAGGCTGATGTAATAGTCGGCGTCCCCCAGCACTTGCCCCGAACTGACTTCACGCTGGGCATAGCCGCGACTGCCGACCTCATAGCGCACTTGCAGCTTGGGCGCGTCCAAGCCGGTGCGGGTGACGTAGTTGACCGCACCGCCCAAGGCCAATGCACCCTGATCGAACCCGTTGGCGCCACGCAGCACCTCTACCCGGCTTTGCCACAGCGGGTCCTTCAGCTCATAAGGCGTACCACCTGGGCCGGTAAGCGGCAGACCGTCGAACATTTCATACAGGCCGGAGGCGTGGGCACCGGGGGCGCGGTTGAGGCCCGAGCCACGAATGGACACCTTCACCCCTTCGTTATTGGCCGCCTTGGCGTACACACCGGCCTGATATTTGAAAACGTCTTCGTTACTGCTGACCCGCCCCTGTTGCACGCTGTCCATATCGATGTAATTGGTGCCACCGGGCACGCTTTTGAGCTGCGCCTGGGCGATTTCTGCGGCGCTGGCCTCGGCCGTGGTGACTTCAACCGGCGCCAATTGCAGGCCTTCGGCCTGTACCAGCGAACTGAGGGTCAAGGCGGCAAAAATAAACGGGGGGTGGCGCAGCAGCATTGGGGGCAGGTCCTTGGAATCCGGGAACGTGCCAGGCCAAGCCCACCACGCGAACAGTGATGGGAAGGCAGGCACGCCCCTCAGGTCACTCCTTAATGAAGGACAAGGACGATTTAAAAACAGCGGCGAACCCGGTGGCAGGTTCAGCCATCGGGCGCCGACAATGCCCGCAGCAGATCATCTGCATCCGACCCCGGCGCAAAGCGAAAGCCATACATTTCGTCAGTGGCGAGAATCTCCCCCAAGGTGTCGCGCAACTGGGCTTCCGTGGGCGAGTCACGCAATAACTTATGCGCCGGCAGCAACAACTCGGCAGACACGCCCTGGGCCGTCGCGGCGTCGATCACCGCATAGAGGATAAACCGCAAGCGTATTTCGCGATCCGTGGGCCAAACCGTTTTTCGTTTACCCAAGGTAGGGCCTCGTGTTTAAGAAAAATCCGAGGCTATTGCCCGCAGGCAAGCGTTTCAAGCCACAGGAGGCAAGATAGGCCGCTTCCTACAGCGGAAAGGGAAACACCGCACCGATTGGTCGATGCGATGGGCCTTATTGCACCGGCAGGAAATTCATCAGCAACAGGCTTTGTGCGTAATTCAGGCCAATGCGCCGGTAGCGCTCATCGAGGATTTGGGTAAGCAGGTCCAAACGCGCGACGATCTTGCCGAACTCAACGGCGAAACTGAGGTTACTGCCCTCCTCCGATATTTCATTGGAAAACAACAGCAACACACCATTGGCATCCTGACGCTGGCTGAGCAACCAAGTGGCCTTTTCGATATTGCGCGCGGCGTTGCTGACAAACTGCGGGTTGATCGAGTCAGTCACATAAAACTGCGTGCGCCCACCGTGGGCGGTCACGAGCATACTGCCAATCGCGTAGATAAACGCGCCGACGCGGTCGCCGCGAAAGTCAGGGCTCAAGGAATAACTCAGGGCAGCCAGGTCACGCCGGTCACCCAGTGCGGGCAAGGGTTGGCGATTTTCGATGGCCTGGCGGATTTGCCGGGCGGCGGTCACCGCATCCGGGTAGCCCGATTGACGCCACTGGTTGGGGTTGCGCAGGTAGAGCTTGCTCATCAGCAAGTAGAGGCTTTGCAGGTTGTCGCGCATGCCGAGTGTGGCCATGCGGTCGACGCTGGTCTGGAAGAACTCATCAGGCTTGCCATCGCTGAACTGCCTGGCGATATCGCGGCCCTGTTGTTGGCTGCAACCTGTTGCGCAGAGCGCGAAAACCGCAGCAAGCAGCAGCGGCCATCGGGAGGTAAAAACAGTTGACGTTCGATCCATCGGCACCGGGTCTGATTCTGTTGGCCACCTACGGGAGTCGGGTGGCCGGGACAGGGGTAGATCAGCAAAATGGAAAAAAGTGCAGCGGTGCGGGTCGGATCAGCATAGGACTACAGCAACGAGGTGAACGAGACCACGCTACCTGAGCCATCAAGCGCCCAGCAGACAAAGCCCGATACATCGTCCTCTGTAGGAGCGAGCTTGCTCGCGAAAAACGTCAACGATAACGCGTGTTTCCTGAATGACCGCGGCGCCTGTGAGGTTTTCGCAAGCAAGCTTGCTCCTACAACGGCATTACGGCACAGGGCCGGGCTCGTTTGCCTGAACGCCTTCAGGTGTCGGGATGTTCACTTGCTACGGAATCGGCCGCATCTACATCCGACATATCTTCTTCAAGAGGCGCCTCGTCATCCGGCGGCAGCGGGATATTGTCCTCGTCACGCCGCGGGTCATGCCCTGTCTCGTTGTCGGTGCCCCGGGTAACCGCTTGCTGGGAAATGTTGCCTGGGGCTTTTTCGTTGATTTCCATGCTGGCACTCCGTTTATAGGCTCGGGATATCCGCGCTTAGGATTGAGATGCTGCGACGGGATTGAGAGTGCCAGGCGTTAGACGAATGGCGTTTAGTAGGCAGTCGGGGTGAAAGAAAAACTGCTGCCGTGCTGAGAAATTCTGCGGCGAACAAGGTCTCCCGGCTTTATATCAATTTCTGATTCGATGATTCTTGAGGTGCCGAAAAGCATGTATTTCGAGACACCAAGAATATGCTTGCCAGGGGCCAGCCCAAACTTGGCAACCTCCCCAGGGTGAAACTCGGCAGCCGGTTTTCCATCAATATGCAAAATAAAACGGACTTCAGCTCCGTAGATGCCCGAGTCTCTAGTCACCACCAACTGAGCCGCGTTCTTTTCCGTAAAGGCATACATTCTTGTGGATGGCACAGGGTCTGCGATGTCTGCAGATATAGGCGATGTGGAGCACCCCCCAATAGCAACAAGCAGTAATGCTCCGATTAAGCCTCGCATATCGTTCCCTCGAAAAATTTTGTGCGACTTTAACATCCACGATAACCGTAACAAGCTGGCTGGTCGCTACATCTTATCTGATGGTCGTTCTACCCACCCACCGCTTGCCGCAGCAGAGCGACACCGGTCATCAATCTTCGGGATTGTTGTCAGCAAACGACTTATTCAGTAGGCCCTGAACGACACTGTCGGGATAACCCAGTAATTGCTTACTGAATGCATCTCCATCGGCTGGACGAGTCGCCAGTAGCCCCCAGGACTTTGTTCCATCTGCGTTAAAGACCACGATTAGCTGATTGTCTGCACAATCATGTGGCTTGCACATGTGGCCTACCGTAAAGCGTTTACCATCCGCCGAAACTGTCTCGACTGGCGACGCTGTGCCCTGAGCTTTACTGACCCAGTCCGGATAACTGAGCATCTCTGCGTAGGCTTTTTTGTAAGGCGCTTTGCTGGCAATCTCGGGCAGATATTGTTTAGCCCAAACGCCTTCAGACACTAGCATCATGGAGGCACCCGCAAGCATTGAAAGGCAAGACAGCATGGTCTTGTAGAAAACGTGGCGTGATGACGGCGGTCATTTGCTTCGTGTACTTTCGACCCACACCCCACTTACGGATGAGTATCATGAATGACGATTTGAAGCAGTCAGGCTCTACTACTACATCACAAGCCACTACCTCTCTAGAGCAGGTCAAAACCGGCAGAGTCCTGGATTTTACCTGGGCGCCAAACGCCAACACCACGACCACCATCGTCTCGGCAGACTTTGTCGACTACAAGGTCGATACTGCCCAGGGCAGCCCCACTGGCGACAGCCATTCCATTGCGCGATTTACCTATGTTCAGGGCAAAGGCGGTGGCCAGATCAGCCAACTCTTTCTGGAAGAAATGCGTGCCGGTGTACGTGCCAATACCCAGATCGGGTTGATGGTGGGACGCAAATGGGTTTTGGACCCCAACGGGGAAGTCTCCGGCAGCATCGGTACTTATGTGGTCGAGCAATTCGACGACATGCGCGCCAGTGTGAATTATGTCGGCTCCTTTGCCCGGGTCTTCGCTGATCCGAGGATGGTCAGCTATCACGCTGGCGGACATGTGCACACCAATGTCTCTATCACCGGCAGCAGGCCCTTGACCATGGCGGATTCAGGCAAGTCGATCCTGGTCATCAGCGATACAGATGTCACGCTGACAATCGGTGATGACGTAATTGAAGGGTTCAAGGTGAATCTAATCCAGGCGGCCGCCGGCAAGATCAACATTGCTGTATCCAGCAGCCACGTGATCTACAGCAACGCTGGAAGCCGCACGCACACGCTCAATCCACTGGATGAGCTGGAAGTCAGTACCTTCCCATTCGGGCCGGTGTTTCTGGCCTTTCGAGTCAGGCCTATTGCATGAATAGCCCGGCATAACCAAACCCCAGAAACGCAAAAGCCCCGCTTTCGCGAGGCTTTCGTGTAAATCTTGGCGGGAAACCAGGGATTCGAACCCTGGAGACGCTATTAACGTCCGCCGGTTTTCAAGACCGGTGCATTCAACCACTCTGCCAATTTCCCTTGTGCATCACAGGATTATAGTAGCCCATCCCGTGTCAGCGGGCGCCATAATACCCGAATGAAACACACTGTCAAACTCTCTGCATCGCTTGTTACAAGGCGTCTGTTATGATCTTTGCGACTGAACGTTTCAAAACTGAAGGAGTGTCGCCATGCGCGAACAGAATTACGCAGTGAATGGCAACGCGCAGGCTGAGCAGCTTGAAGTCAGCCGCGTGTTGCGCAACACCTACGGCTTGCTCGCCCTTACCCTCGCATTCAGCGGCGTGATGGCTTACGTGGCCCAGCAGATGCGCGTCGGTTACCCGAATATCTTTGTCGTGTTGATCGGCTTCTACGGTCTGTTCTTCCTGACCAACAAGCTACGTGACTCGGCCTGGGGCCTAGTGTCGGCGTTTGCCTTGACCGGTTTCATGGGCTTTATCCTCGGCCCGATCCTTAACCGTTACCTGGGCATGGCCGGCGGTGCGGAAGTGGTCAGTTCGGCATTTGCCATGACGGCCCTGGTGTTTGGTGGTCTGTCGGCCTACGTGCTGATCAGCCGTAAGGACATGAGCTTCCTGGGTGGCTTCATCACCGCAGGTTTCTTCGTGTTGCTGGCGGCCGTGGTGGCCAGCATGTTCTTCCAGATCAGCGGCCTGCAACTGGCGATCAGCGCGGGTTTTGTGCTGTTTTCCTCGGTGTGCATCCTGTTCCAGACCAGCGCCATCATCCACGGCGGTGAGCGTAACTACATCATGGCGACCATCAGCCTGTATGTGTCGATCTACAACCTGTTCATCAGCCTGTTGCAGATCTTCGGCATCATGAGCCGCGATGACTGATCAGCAAGCGCTATAAAAAATGCCCCGTATCGCAAGATACGGGGCATTTTCATTTTCAGGCCCGATAAAGCTCAGTACTGATTAGGTTCCATCTCCAACTCGACCTTGAAGCGCTTGAAGATATCTTGCTGGATGCGTAGCGCCAGTTGGGCAATCTCCTGCCCGGTGGCAGTGCCGTAATTGACCAGCACCAGCGCTTGCAGCTTGTGCACGCCCACATCGCCCTCCCGGAAGCCCTTCCAACCGGCCTTGTCGATCAGCCAACCGGCGGCGAGTTTCATCTGGCCGTCGGCCTGAGGGTAGGCCACCAGGTCCGGATATTGGCTTTGCAGCTCCACAGCCAGGGCTTGGGGTACCAGCGGATTCTTGAAGAAGCTGCCCGCATTGCCCAGCTCCGCCGGGTCTGGCAGTTTCTCGCGGCGAATGCTGCAGATCGCGCGGCTCACATCGCTTGGCGTGGCGTGGGTGATGCCCTGCGCGACCAGGCGCTGTTGCACCGGGCCGTAGTCGAGTTTCAGGTGAGTGGCGCGGCTGAGGGCAAAGCGTACCCGCACGATCAGCCAACGCCCGACTTCGTGCTTGAACAGGCTGTCACGGTAAGCAAAGTTGCATTCGTCGAGGCTGAAGTCCCGCAGTTCGCCCGTCTGGCGATCCAGGGCGGTGAGACCGGCAAACACATCCTTGATCTCTACGCCATAGGCACCGATATTCTGCATCGGTGCCGCACCGACAGTGCCGGGGATCAGACTGAGGTTTTCCAGGCCGCAGAAGCCGTGTTCAAGGGTCCACAGCACAAACGGATGCCAGGCTTCGCCCGCTTCGGCTTCGACCACCACGTGCGTGCCATCGTCGCTCAGCACGCGAATGCCTTGGGTCGCCATACGCAACACCAGCGCCGGAATATCCTGGGTCAACAGTAAATTGCTGCCGCCACCGATCACCAGCAACGGCACCGCGTTTGCCGAGGCATAGGCGATGGCCTCGCGCACGTCAGCATCACTGTGGGCCTCGGCGAACAATTGCGCGTTCACATCGATGCCAAAGCTGTTGAATGGCTTGAGCGATACCTGCGCAAGCACTTGCAAGGTCATAACCGCCCCTTCAATTCGATCACCAATAAATCACAGGCGCGTTCGATCAGGTCCAGGACCCGTTCGAAACCTTGCTCACCTTCATAGTAAGGGTCTGGCACCTCGTCCACTTCGCCATCAAAGCGACGCAGGAACAAATCCAGCTCGGCCTTGCCCTGCCCTGGCTGCATGGCTTTGAGGTTGCGCAGGTTACTGTGGTCCATGGCCAGGATCAGGTCGTAGCGGGCAAAGTCAGCGCGGGAAACTTGCTGGGCACGCTGGCTCGACAAATCATAACCTCGCGCCAGCGCCGCACGTTGGCTGCGCTGGTCCGGTGGGTTACCGACATGCCATTCGCCGGTACCAGCAGACGCCACCTCAACCTGCCCCGCCAAGCCGGCCTCGCGCAATTTATGGCGCAAGATGCCTTCAGCGGTTGGCGAGCGGCAGATATTGCCCAGACATACAAACAGAACTTCCATCAGGCGCCCAGCAGGCGACGGACGCGCTCGAGGTCTTCCTGAGTGTCGACACCGGCTGGCGGTGCTTCCAAGGCATCGCCCACGTGGATACGCACGCCGTGCCAGAGGGCACGCAGTTGTTCCAGGGACTCGGTATTCTCGAGCCAGCAAGGGCCCCAACTGACGAAGTCGTGCAGGAAACCGGCGCGGTAAGCATAGATGCCGATATGGCGGCGATATGGCACGCCCTCCGGCAACACGTCGCGATTCTTGGCAAAGGCATCCCGCGCCCACGGCAAGGTGGAGCGACTGAACGTCAGTGCCAGGCCGTTGATGTCGCTGACCACTTTCACCACGTTCGGGTTGAACAGCGTCTCGATGTCTTCGATCGGTTCGGCCAGGGTCGCCATACGCGCCTCGCCATGGGCCGCGAGGTTGGCAGCGACCTGATCGATGACACCCGGCGGTATCAATGGCTCGTCACCCTGCACGTTCACTACGATCGCGTCGGGTGCCAGACCCAGCTGAGTGGCGACTTCGGCCAGGCGATCAGTGCCGGAGTTATGGTCTTCGCGGGTCAGTACCGCTTCGGCACCAAAGCTTTTGCACGCCTCGATAATACGCGGGTCATCGGTGGCCACTACCACGCGCTCGGCGCTGCTTTTGCAGGCTTGCTCCCACACCAGCTGAACCATCGGCTTATCGCCGATCATTTGCAACGGTTTGCCCGGCAGGCGCGTCGAGGCATAGCGCGAGGGGATGACAACGGTAAAGGCGGTGGTCATTTATCCAGGCGCTCATCGGTGGTCAGGGTACGGGCTTCGCTTTCGAGCATGACCGGGATGCCATCACGGATAGGGTAAGCCAGGCCGGCACCTTTGCTGATCAGCTCGGTTTTGTCGGCGCTGAGCTTGAGCGGGCCTTTGCAGATCGGGCAAGCGAGGATATCGAGCAGTTTGGTGTCCATGAGTGTTTCCTGGAAAGAAGCGTTTTAAGGCAAGAGACGGTTGGGCAGCAGACGCATCAGCTGCGTGTCGAACCAGGCGACGAACGCCGGCGACGGTACCGCATCCACCGCAAGGTACCACCAGTCGGGCTGGGCAAAGGCGCGGCACTTCACCGCGTCCTTTTCGGTCATGACCAGCGGCAATGACGGGGTAAAACTCAAGACCTCGGCGCTGTAGGGCGCGTGGTCGGCAAAAGCATGGGGCAGCGGCTGCCAGTGTAGCGTTTCAAGGGTATTGAAGAAACGTTGCGGGTTACCGATACCGGCCACCGCATGCACCTGCTGGCCCTGCGGGAAATAGGTGACCGGCTGGCGCTCGCCGCTGTGCAGGTTGACCAGCGCTGTGGGCTGTAGGCGAAAGGCAAAACCTTCTTCACGGTCCGAGACGGCACCGTTATAGAGCACCGCATCCACACTGTGCAGGCGCTCCACCGGTTCGCGCAACGGCCCGGCAGGCAGGCAGCGGCGGTTGCCGAGGCCGCGGGCGGCATCGATCAGCACCAGTTCAAGATCGCGGGCCAGGCGGTAGTGCTGCAGGCCGTCATCGGAGAGGATCAGGTCCAGGGGCTCACTGGCCAGCAGGGCCTTTACCGCGCGACTGCGATCGGGGTCGATCATCAAAGGGACGCCACTGCGCTGCACGATCAGCAAGGGTTCATCACCGGCCACCTCGGCACTGTGGCCGGCCTCGACCCGCCACGGCAACTGCGGCGGCTTGGCACCGTAGCCTCGACTGACCACGCCCACGCGCAAACCGCTGCGGCGGCAGTGCTCGATCAACCACAGGATCAACGGCGTCTTGCCGGTGCCTCCTACAGTGATATTGCCCACCACGACCACCGGCACCGGCGCTTGATAAATCTCGCCCTCGCCTGCCACAAAGCGCGCACGCTTACGTTGCACCACGCGGCGATACAGCGATTCCAGCGGCCGCAACAATGCCAGTGCCGGGTGGCCCTCGTACCAGGCCTTGAGTAAACGCTCGGACATGGCCATCAGGGCGAGCTCGCCGCCTCGACGGTGGTCATGCGCAAATGGCTGAAACCGAGCTTGCCGGCAGCGTCCATGGCGGTGATCACAGCTTGATGCGGAGTCTTGCCATCGGCGCTGATGGACAGAGGCAACTGGGTGTCGCCGCCGGACTCCTTCTGCAAGGCCTCCATCAGGCTGGCTAGGTCGTTTTTCTCGAGCAACTGGTTATTCACCGAAAACACCCCTTCGGCGCTGATGGCGATGTCCAGTTGCTTGACCTGCTGGTCTTCGGCAGGCGAGCCGCTTACCGCTTCAGGCAAGTCGACACGCAGCTGGGTTTCGCGGGTGAAGGTGGTGGTCACGACAAAAAACAGCAGCAGGATAAACACCACGTCGATCAACGACGCGAGGTTGATATCGACATTTTCCCGTTGCTTGCGGCGAAATTTCACGCTTTGCCCTCGACCAGGTCTACATCACGGTCGCCCTGCACCACCTCTACCAGCTTGATAGCTTCCTGTTCCATGCCGACCACCAGCTCATCAATGCGCCGCTGCAGGAAACGGTGGAAGAACACCGAAGGGATACCCACCATCAAACCCGCGGCGGTGGTGATCAAGGCCTTGGAAATGCCCCCGGCCAGCACCGACGCGTTGGTGGTCATACCCGAGCCCGTGAACGCACTGAAGATATCGATCATGCCCAGGACCGTGCCAAGCAAACCCAGCAACGGCGCCATGGCGGCGATAGTGCCAAGGGCGTTGATATAGCGCTCCAGCTCATGGATGACCCGGGCGGCCGCTTCTTCAATGCACTCCTTCATGATCTCGCGACCATGCTTGGAATTGGCCAGGCCGGCGGCGAGGATTTCACCCAGTGGCGAATTGGCACGCAGCTCCTTGAGCTTTTGCTTGTCGAGCTGCTTGTTCTTGATCCAGCCCCAGACCTGCCCCAGCAAGTGCTCGGGGGTGACGCGACTGGCGCGCAGGGTCCACAGGCGTTCGGCGACGATGCCGAGTGCGACGATGGAGCTCAGAATGATCGGCAACATCATCCAGCCGCCGGATTTGACCAATTCCCACACAGTGAATGTCCCCTCGAAAAAGTGCGCCACTTTACCATATAGGGTCAACAGAGGGGTTCACCGGCTACAGGTCCGTCTGTCGCGGTTCGAGACGTTGGTAACGCCTGATTACGGTAACGGTCCGCGCCAGAAACGACGTTGGCTGCGCGCAACCGTCGCAGGCACAAACGCCCCCAGGCGCAGGCGCACGGCGCCCTGTTCGGCGCTGTCATACACCCGGCTGCCCAGCGCTTGGTAGCGTTCCAGGACCTGCGGATGAGGATGGCCGAACGTATTGCTGCGCCCGCGGGAAATCAACACCGAGGTGGGCGCCAACCGTTGTACGAAAGGCCAGGACGAAGAACTACGGCTGCCGTGGTGCGGAGCTTGTAGCCAGTCGGTCGGAACCGCCAGCGGGGATGCCAGAAACGCCTGTTCGGCGGCGCGATCAATGTCGCCGGTGAGCAGCAGGCGTTCGCCATTGGCCTCGACTTGCAGCACGCACGACCTCGGATTGCCCTCAAGCCCACCCGCCCACTGCCACAGCTCAAACGACACGCCGTCCCACTCCCAGCGCTCGCCGCTGGTACAGGGCTGGGTGGCGAGAAAGGATGGCAAGCCCTCGGTTTCGCCGCCCACCACGCGTTTGACGGGCAGCCCCCGAGCCACCGCCGCCGCACCACCGGCGTGATCGGCGTCGGCATGGCTGAGCAGCATCATGTCCAACTGCCCTACCCCGAGTTTTTTCAACGACGGCAACACGACGCGCGCGCCGAGGTCGACAGGCCCCGAGCGCGGCCCGGCATCGTAGAGCAAGGTGTGGTGGCGGGTACGCAGGATCAGTGCCTGCCCCTGGCCGACATCCAGTTGCAGCACCTCTACCTGTCCGTGGGGCACCCACTCCCGGGGCGGAAAAACGGCCATCAACAGCATGGGCCAGCCCAACACCCGGAACGGCACCCCTTTGGGCAGCAGTAACACCACTGCGCCCATCAGGCTGACCAGCCAATACCCCAGCGGCACCTCGGGCGGCACCCACGCCGGCAACTGCGCAGCCAGCAGTGCCAGGCCCTTGAACAATCCGTCCAGCGCGCCGCCAGCCAGCCACAGCACACCTTCCCCCGCCAGCGGCACCCACAACAACGCCGTGCCCAGCAGCGCCAAGGGCAGCACCACCAGGCTGATCCACGGCACGGCAAACAGATTGGCCACCGGTGCGCTGAGGCTGATGGGCAGACCCAGCACCAGCAACACCGGAAACAAGCCAATGGCAATCAACCACTGAGGCCGGGTCCACGCCTGCCAGACGCTCCACGGCCCCAAGCGCCCGCCGAACGCCAGCAACAATACCGCGACCGCCGCAAACGATAACCAGAACCCTACCTGCAGGCTGGCCAAGGGCTCCAGCACCAGCACGCCGTTCAGCGCCAGCAGCAACGGCCACCACAGCCCCAAATGGCGGAAACGCAGACGCCACAGCAACACCAGGCCGACCATCACACAGGCCCGCTGCACCGGCACGCCAAACCCCGCCAGCAGGCCATAACCCAACGCTGCGCCAAAAGCCAGGCCGCACGCCCACGGCAGCCACGGCCAGGTTCGGGGCCAGCAACCATAGCGCGCCAATACCGCGACCAAGCCGTAGATCAAGCCCGCCAGCAAGCCGATGTGCTGCCCGGAAATCACCAGCAGATGCACCGTGCCCGTGTCCTGCAACACCTGCCAATCCTCAGGTGCCAGGCCGGAACCGTCGCCCAATACCAGCGCCGCCAGCCCTGCCTCGCGGCCTTGGGCATCCACCGCCATCAGGCGCTGGCGAACAGCATCGCGCCAGGCATTGCGGGCGGATGCGAGACGCTCACCGTCTTTTACCGTTGCAGTGGCACCGATACGCTGGGCCAGCAGCCAGACTTCGTGGTCAACTCCATGAAAATTGAGCAGGCCCGCAGGCCGCTTGAGTGTCAACGCCAGGCGCCAGCGTTCGCCGCTGTTCACCACTGGCCCGCCGTGCCAGGACACGCGGATACGTTTGGGCAGCCGGACCTTGCGCGACCGGCCGTCGGCCAGTTCAAAGCGCACGCCCGTAACCGTCTGCTGGGGCAAGCCGACCACACGCCCCTCCACCCAGCGAGTTTGCCCGTCCAGGGCCGGCTGCAGTCGATCATCCAACGCCCGCTGCGCGCTGAAGCAAGCCCAACTCAAGCCGACCAGAAAGAACGCCACGGGATAGGACCGAAAAGGCAACGGCATCAAGGCCAGCACCAGCATGGCCAATAACCCGGCACCAGGCGGCAACACCGGCAACCAACGCAACGTCAGCAACCCCAGCGCCAACGCCAACATCCCTGTCTTCATGGATCATCCTTTTCCAGTGATCCACTCAGTCTTAGCCGGCTGAACGACAGCGCCTATGATGTTTTGTCACAAAGTCTGAATTTTCTGTTTATAGAATCCGGGCATACTTGCCCCTCGAATTGACCTGGACCCCATATGCCCCGGCGCTTATTCAAACGGTACATGCCCGATCCCAGCAGTATCAGGGAACACAAGTCATTACAGTTTCTTGGCACGCTGCTGCATGACCCCAACCTCTGGCATCTGAACCGGCACTCCGTGGCGCGCGCCATGGCGGTGGGTTTATTTGCGGCGTTTATCCCGATTCCGTTGCAGATGTTGCTCGCCGCAGTGCTCGCGATCTCGGTGCGCGGCAATATGCCTATTGCCATCAGCCTGGTGTGGTTGACCAACCCCATCACCATGCCGGTGGTGTTCATCTGCACCTATATGACCGGCGCCTGGCTGATGAACGTGCCGCCACGCAGCTTGCCCGATAACCTGACGTGGGAATGGATCAGCGGCCAGTTGAGCACCCTGTGGCAGCCATTCTTGCTGGGTTCGGTGGTATTGGGGGTGGTATTGGGCGCCCTGGCCTACTGCCTGACCATGGCGTACTGGCGCTGGTGGGTAGCGCACCAGTGGAAAAAACGCAAACTGCGTAGGCGCTGAGCGCTAACGGGCCAGCAAACGCAAATGCACCCGCAGACCCTGCCCGGTGTTTTCTGCCCATAAGCGACCGCCCTGGCGCTGCACGGCGTTGCGGGCAATGCTCAGGCCCAGGCCGAAACCGCCATCGCCGGGCCGCGAGCCGTCCAGGCGGGTAAAGGGCGCGAAGATGCGCTCCAAGTCACCCTCCACAATCCCCGACCCCTGATCCTGCAGCCAGATATGCCAATAATCTCCCTCACGGCAGCCGTCGAGTTGCACGCAGCCGCCCTTGGGCGAGTGGCGTATGGCGTTACGCAGGATATTTTCCAGGGCCTGGGCCAGTGCATTCAGGTTGCCTCGCACCCAACTGTCCGCCGGTAACAGGCACGGCAAGCGCGATGCGGGCCAACCGCTTTCAAAACACGCGTTCTCACTCAATATGTCCCATAACGCCTGGAGCTGAATATCTTCCTGGGGCAGTGGCGTCGTTTCGCTGTCGAGCCAGGCCAGTTGCAGGCTGTCTTCCACCAGGCGCTGCATGGCGTCGATTTCCCGACCCAGGCGTTCGCGCAGTTTGGCCAGGTCTTGCTCGCTGTCGCAGGCTACCCGCAGGCGGCTCAAGGGTGTGCGCAGTTCATGGGACATATCGCGCAGCAACTGCTGCTGCAAACGCACGGTGCCCTGCAGGCGTTCGGACATATGGTCAAAGGCGCGGCCCAGCTCGCCCAGTTCATCCTGGCGGCTGGTGGCATCACGGGACATTCGCGTATTGAGTTGGTCCGCACGCCAGGCGTTGGCCTGCTCGCGCAATTGATTGAGGGGCATGATCAGCAGCCGATAAAGGCCGATGCACAGCAACAGGGTAAATAGACCTGGAATCACACCATGGGTGACCACTCGCCAGAACAGCTGATAGCGCCCAGGCATAAAGCGCTGCGGCAGCTCGATCACCAGCGACCCCGCGCCAGGGTCGACCGGAAACGGCACCTTCATCCAGGGCAAACCGATGACATGCCGGCTGACCGGCCAGTCCAATCCACGCAAAAACGTTAGGCGCTGGCTTTCCTTGTCACTCAAGGGGGTGCTGCCCAGGGACTGCAAGTCGTTACCGATCACGCCAACCCAGGTGCTTTCACGCTCGGCCATTCGCTGCAGCCAAGCGTCCACGCCAGCACTGCCCTGTGTGCTCCACGCCAGTTCGGCGCCGGCGGCATAGCCAGTGAGAATCTCCCGCGACTTCTCGGACAGGTACGCGCTCTGCTGCTCCATGTAGCGGCCCCACGACCAACTGAGCCAAATCATCAGCAAACAGAAGGCGATCAACAGGCAGGCCAGCTTCCAGAACAACGAGTGTTTGCCGGGCAGTCGCTCAAAGCCCTTCATCGTGACCGCTCAGCACGTAGCCCTTGCCCCACACGGTGCGCACTTCACGCTCGATGTAACCGATGGCCTTGAGCTTGCGGCGGATCTGGCTGACGTGCATGTCGAGACTGCGGTCATGGGGTGCATAACCGCGCTGCAACACCTGCTGATACAGGAAGGCTTTACTGAGGACTTCTTCGGTATTGCGGTGCAGGGTTTCCAGCAGGCGGTATTCGCTGCGCGTGAGCGCGGCCCACTGGTCCTGGCAGGACACATCGCAGCGCTCATCATCAAAGTGCAGCACGCGGGCATCTTCGGGTGCCGGGGCACGCGGCGGCTCGGGTCGGCGGTCCAGGGCAACGCGGCGCAGAATCGCTTCAATACGCACGCACAGTTCAACCATGCTGAACGGCTTAGGCAGATAGTCGTCCGCGCCCAGGCGAAAACCGCTGATACGATCAGCTTCAGCGCCCAGGGCCGACATCAGGATCACCGGCATGGCGTGGCTCTGGCGCAAATGGGTGAGGATCGACAAACCGTCCAGCCCCGGCAGCAGAATGTCCATCAGCACCAGGTCGAAGGCCTGGGCGCGGGCCAGTTGCAGGCCCTGCTGACCGTTCCGGCACCAGGTCACCTGGAAGCCACTGCGGCCAAGCTGCTCGTGCACATAGGCGCCCAACACCGGGTCGTCTTCGATGGTCAGGATACTGGGTAGGCCAACTGCTGCGGGAGTCATTAGCGTCTGCAAGTCATTCTCAATCACTGATTATTCAAGATTAAACGTTCACAGGCAATCGCCACCCGGCGCCGAATGGCCCGAAGATTGCCGTATGTCATTAATTTGCAAGATTCCAGGCCGTGCAAATGGCTACACTGCGCAGGTGGCGCGGGCCGGATGCCGGCGTGGATGATTGATAACAACGTGGTAGCAGGAGAGTGGCGTGCTTAGAAGAATGGGGATAAAAGGCCGCGTACTGTTGCTGACCTTATTACCGACCAGCCTGATGGCGTTGCTGTTGGGCGGCTATTTCACCTGGATGCAGCTCTCGGAGTTGCAAACCCAGATGCTGCAACGCGGCGAAATGATCGCCGAGCAATTGGCGCCGTTGGTGGCACCTGCCCTCGGTCATAAGAACACCGACCTGCTGGAGCGCATCGCGACCCAGTCCCTGGAGCAGCCGGATGTGCGCGCGGTGTCGTTCCTGGCGCCAGACCGCTCTTCCCTGGCCCACGCCGGCCCGACCATGCTCAACCAGCCGCCCACCGGCAACAGTTCGCACCTGTTGCAGCGCACCGGCAACGACGCCACCCGCTATTTACTGCCGGTGTTTGGCCGCCATCGCAACCTGGCGGGCGAGCTGATTCCGGATGAGGCCGACCGCCTGCTGGGTTGGGTCGAAGTGGAGCTGTCTCACAATGGCATGTTGCTGCGTGGCTATCGCAGCCTGTTCGCCAGCCTGCTGTTGATCGCCATCGGCCTGATGTGCACCGCCGCCCTCGCCCTGCGTATCAGCCGCACCATCAATTCGCCGATTGGCCAGATCAAGCAAGCGGTGGCCCAACTCAAGGACGGCAACCTGGAGACACGCTTGCCACCCTTGGGCAGCCAGGAGTTGGACCAGCTCGCCTCGGGCATCAACCGCATGGCCGAAACCCTGCAAAATGCCCAGGAAGAGCTGCAACACAGCATCGACCAGGCCACCGAAGACGTGCGCCAGAACCTGGAAACCATCGAGATCCAGAACATCGAGCTCGACCTGGCGCGCAAGGAAGCCCTGGAGGCCAGCCGTATCAAGTCGGAGTTCCTGGCCAACATGAGCCATGAAATCCGCACGCCGCTCAACGGCATCCTCGGTTTTACTCACCTATTGCAAAAAAGCGAGCTGTCGCCGCGCCAGTTGGACTACCTGGGCACTATCGAAAAATCTGCGGATAACCTGCTGGGCATCATCAACGAAATCCTCGATTTCTCGAAGATTGAAGCCGGCAAACTGGTGCTCGACAGCGTGCCTTTCAACCTGCGCGACTTGCTGCAAGACACCTTGACCATCCTCGCCCCCGCCGCCCATGCCAAGCAGCTCGAACTGGTGAGCCTGGTGTACCGCGACACGCCGCTGGCGTTGGTGGGCGACCCGCTGCGGCTCAAGCAGATTCTGACCAACCTGATCAGCAATGCGATCAAGTTCACCCGCGAAGGCACCATTGTGGCCCGAGCGATGATTGAAGATGAACAAGAAGACAGCGTGCAATTGCGCATCAGCGTGCAAGACACCGGCATCGGCCTGTCCAACCAGGATGTGCGCGCCCTGTTCCAGGCATTCAGCCAGGCCGACAACTCGCTGTCGCGCCAGCCCGGCGGCACCGGTTTGGGCCTGGTGATTTCCAAGCGGTTGATCGAGCAGATGGGCGGCGAAATCGGCGTCGACAGCACGCCGGGTGAAGGCTCCGAATTCTGGATCAGCCTGAACCTGCCCAAAACCCGTGACGACGTCGAGGACCTACCCGCCGCGCCGCTGCTGGGGCGGCGTGTGGCCGTGCTGGAAAACCACGAACTGGCGCGCCAGGCCCTGCAACATCAGTTGGAAGACTGCGGCCTGGAAGTCACGCCCTTCAACACCCTGGAAAGCCTGACCAATGGCATCACCAGTGCGCACCAGACCGAACAGGCCATCAGCCTGGCGGTGCTGGGTGTCACGGCCAATGACATTCCGCCCGAGCGCCTCAACCAACACCTGTGGGACCTTGAACACCTGGGCTGCAAGGTGCTGGTGCTGTGCCCGACCACCGAGCAGATGCTGTTCAACCAATCGGTGCCCAACCCCAACAGCCAATTGCAGGCCAAGCCCGCTTGTACGCGCAAGCTGCGCCGCTCGCTGGCCGATCTGATCAGCCCGCGCCCTTCGCGCAGCGAACCCGGTGAGCCGTTGTCCAGCCGTGCGCCACGGGTGCTGTGCGTGGACGACAACCCGGCCAACCTGCTGCTGGTGCAAACCCTGTTGGAAGACATGGGTGCCAAGGTGCAGGCGGTGGAAAGCGGTTACGCGGCGGTCGACGCCGTGAAGCAAGAAACTTTCGATTTGGTGCTGATGGACGTGCAAATGCCCGGCATGGATGGCCGCCAGAGCACCGAGGCGATCCGCCAGTGGGAAAGCGAACGCCACGGCACGCCGCTGCCGGTGGTAGCCCTCACGGCCCATGCCATGGCCAACGAAAAACGCGCCCTGCTGCAAAGCGGCATGGACGACTACTTGACCAAGCCCATCAGCGAGCGGCAATTGGCCCAGGTGGTCTTGAAATGGACCGGCCTGGCGCTGCGTAACCAAGGCCCGGAGCGCACCCATGAGGGTGCAGCCCAGGGCGTGCAGCTCTTGGTACTCGACCACGAAGAAGGCCTGCGCCTGGCCGCCAACAAGGCCGACCTGGCCGCCGATATGCTCGCCATGCTGCTGGCCTCCCTGGAGGCTGATCGCCTGGCGATTACCGTCGCCCGCGAAGCCAATGACAACCACGCCTTGATCGAACGCGTGCACCGCCTGCACGGCGCCACGCGCTATTGTGGCGTGCCGCAATTGCGGGCGGCCTGCCAGCGCGCCGAAACCCTGCTCAAGCAGGATGACGCCAAGGCCATGGCTGCGCTGGATGAACTGGACATGGCGATTGCACGGTTGGCCAGTGAAGCCAGAGTGAGTGCCTGACCGTCCGACTGTAGGAGCGAGCTTGCTCGCGAAAAACCAGAGAACACCGCGTTAAACCAGAATGAACGCGTTATCGTTGACGTTTTTCGCGAGCAAGCTCGCTCCTACAAGTACGCATCTATTCTGTCATTGCAGGGAGCCTTTTCAATGCGCGTCATTCTCTTCAGCAGCCAAACCTACGACCGCGAGAGTTTCCTCGGCGAACCGCTGCCGGCCAGTATCGAACTGCAGTTCCAACCGGCACGCCTGAACCTCGATACCGTGGCCCTGGCCGAACACCACGAAGTGGTCTGCGCCTTTATCAACGACGACCTCAGCGCCCCCGTGCTGGAGCAACTGGCCAAGGGCGGCACACGCCTGATTGCCCTGCGCTCGGCGGGCTACAACCATGTCGACTTGCCCGCCGCCCAGCGCCTGGGCCTGAGTATCGTGCGCGTGCCCGCCTATTCGCCCCACGCGGTGGCCGAACACGCGGTCGCGCTGATTCTGGCGCTCAACCGCCGTCTGCACCGTGCCTACAACCGCACCCGCGACGGTGATTTCAGCCTGCACGGGCTCACCGGTTTCGATCTGGTCGGCAAAACGGTCGGCGTGGTCGGCACCGGGCAGATCGGCGCGACCTTCGCCAAGATCATGGCCGGCTTCGGCTGCCAACTGCTGGCCTACGACCCCTTCCCCAACCCACAGGTGCATGAACTTGGCGCCCGCTACGTAAGCCTGCCTGAACTGTTGGCCGAGGCGCAGATCATCAGCCTGCACTGCCCGCTGACCGCCGACAGCAAACACCTGATCAATGCCCGCTCACTGGCGCAGATGCAGCCCGGTGCGATGCTGATCAACACCGGGCGCGGTGGCCTGGTCGATACGCCGGCACTGATCGAAGCGCTCAAGCTGGGCCAGTTGGGCTACCTGGGGCTGGACGTCTACGAAGAAGAAGCTCAATTGTTTTTCGAGGACCGCTCGGACCTGCCCCTGCAAGATGACGTGCTCGCCCGCCTGCTGACCTTCCCCAACGTGATCATCACCGCGCACCAGGCCTTCCTCACCCGTGAGGCCCTGGCGGCGATTGCCGGCACCACATTGGCCAACATTGCCGCGTGGGCCGATGGCCGGGCGCAGAACCTGGTCGAGGGATGATCAGCGGTCACATACCAGGCTCATGATAGGCCGGCACCCGTGATAGGATGCCGCGCCTATTTGGAGGATCCATGGCCGAACACGATTTCCGCTTCAGCTTGCTGAGCCCGCAACACACCCTGATCGAATGCCGCGCCCTGGTGCCGGGCCGTTACCAGGTCACCGGCAACGGTGGTTCGATCAAACATGGCGACGTCCTGATCGTCAGCCTGCGCGGCAGTAAAACCCTGTCGATGCGACTGACCGTCGAAGGTGACGCACGCTACTCCATCCGCCCAGCGGGCCAGTGGGTCGCCATGGCCCAAGGGCCGAAGTTCGGCGAACTGGAGATTCACACCTGGAAGGTCAATTGCGACAGCTGCGACGCCGTGCTGGAGTTTGAATTCGCGGTAGAAACCAAGCTGACCAAGGCACCGCTGCAACCGGCCGCCAACGCGCGTATCAAAGAACTGGGCTGGGCCAGCGAAGGCGATAAGCACCGCTGCCCGAAATGCCAGCAGGCCGCGCAATGAAAGGCCCGCTGCTGCTCGCCGCCATCGGCATGGGCCTGGCAGGCTGCGCTGCCGATGGCGCCAAGCTCGAGCGCGACCACAGCTACGTAGTGGAATGGATCGGTGAGCGGCCGTTGATGGACTACGCGCACCTCACCGTCACCCTGGGCGCCGATGGCCGCGCCTATGGCAATGGCGGCTGTAACCACTGGTTTGCGCCGTACACGGTCGAAGGCGACAAGCTCAGCTTCGGCCCAGTCGGCAGCACCCGAAAAATGTGCGCCGAGGCCCTGATGGAGCAAGAACATCGCTTCTTCCAGGCCCTGCAAGGCGTGCAGCGTTGGGACATCTCGCCGATCGAGCAGACGCGGTTCTGGCCGGCCGAAGGCAAGCCGATCCGCTTGTGGCTCGAAGAAGGCTGATCTAGGCGCACTCTCCTGTATTAACGCGGTGTCCTCTGGTTCTGTGGGAGCTGGCTTGCCTGCGATGCGGACGACGCGGTGTATCAGGTACACCGCAGCGATGCCATCGCAGGCAAGCCAGCCCCCACAGTTTTATCCTTTCAGCGCCTTGAGCTTGGCCAACACCCCTTCCGCTGTCTGCTCACCCATCAACTGCTCACGCACCTTGCCCTTGTCGTCGATGATGTAGGTCACCGGCAAGGCCTCGCTGCGCGGAATCTCGAAGATCCCGTCCGGGTTCTGGGCCAGCACCGTGAACTTGATCCCCAGCTTGTCGCTGGCGGCCTTCAGTTCTTCACCCTGCACATTGTCGAAGTTGACGCCGAACACCCCGACATTCTGGCCTTTCAACTGTTCTGCCAGGGCATTGAGCTCAGGGATTTCCGTGCGGCACGGGCCACACCATTCGGCCCAGTAGTTGACCACCAGCCACTGTTTGTCCAAGCGTTCGGCCGCCACTTTCTGGCCATATTGGTCAACGCCGTAATCGTTACCGCAGCCGCTGAGCAGCAGGGTTGTGATGATCGCCAATGCACCGATCAGTCGCCTTGTCATGGGGTATTCCTTCGCAAAAATGAACGTTGGCTGCGGCCTATCGCCTCTTACGGTTTAAGGACAGGCGCCAGCGCAGGTAGAATACCCGCCACCTTACGCAAGATGCGACCCGCACATGACCGATCTGACGCTTTATCACAACCCGCGCTGCTCGAAATCGCGCGGTGCGCTGGAACTGCTGGAAGCCCGCGGCCTTACCCCGACCGTGGTGCGCTACCTGGAAACCCCGCTGAATGCCGCGCAAATCAAGGCCCTGCTGAAAAAACTTGGCATCAGCGCACGCCAACTGCTGCGCACCGGTGAGGACGAATACAAAACCCTGAACCTGGCCGACGCCAGCTTGAGCGAAGCGCAACTGATCGCCGCTATCGCCGCCCATCCCAAGCTGATGGAACGCCCGATCCTGGAAACCGCCGATAAAGCCATCATCGGCCGCCCGCCCGAGAACGTGCTGGAGATTCTGCCGTGAGTACGCCCTATGTGCTGGTGTTGTATTACAGCCGCAACGGCTCGGTGAGCGAGATGGCCCGGCAGATTGCCCGGGGTATCGAGCAAGGCGGAATGGAGGCGCGGTTACGCACGGTGCCGGCGATTTCCACCGAGTGCGAAGCGGTGGCACCAAGCATTCCCGACGAAGGCGCGCTGTATGCCAGCCTGGATGACCTGAAGCACTGCTCGGGCCTGGCCCTGGGCAGCCCGACCCGGTTCGGCAACATGGCCGCGCCGCTCAAGTACTTCCTCGATGGCACCAGCAACCTGTGGCTTACCGGCGCGTTGGTCGGCAAGCCAGCCGGCGTGTTCACCTCCACCGCCAGCCTGCATGGCGGCCAGGAAACCACGCTGATGTCGATGCTGCTGCCGCTGCTGCACCACGGCATGCTGATCACCGGCCTGCCCTACAGCGAACAGGCCCTGCTCGACACCCAGGGCGGCGGCACGCCGTATGGCGCCAGCCACCATTCCGGGCCAGACGGCAAGCGCATGCTCGACCAACATGAAATAACCCTGTGCCGGGCCCTGGGCCTGCGCCTGGCCAAGACCGCCACGCTGCTGGAGAACGGCCGTGGCCAGGAAGCCTAAGGTCCTGCCGCCACGGGAGTGGCTGGAGCCGCGGGTCAAGGTGGCACGCGCGCTGAGCCTGCTGGCGTTTTTGGGCCTGGTGGGCTTGCTGTGTGGCTATTACCTGTTTGTCGCCGACCTGCATGGGGCGCGCCCGTGGGTCATCCTGCTGATCGAACTGGTGCCGCTGCTGATACTCGCGCCAGGCATGCTGATGGGCAGCGCACGCGGGCATTCGTGGATGTGTTTTGTGGTGAACCTGTATTTCATCAAGGGCGCGCTGGCCGCGTATGACCCGAACCGCCAGTGGTTTGGGGTGCTGGAAATGCTCGCTAGCCTGGCGGTGTTTTGCACGGCGTTGCTGTATGTGCGTTGGCGGCATCAGTTGAACCGGCGACTGGCCGATTGACTGATCGTTCCCACGCTCCGCGTGGGAATGCTGCCCAGGACGCTCTGCGTCCCGGGCCTAGTGCAAGGGTGACGCGGAGCGTCACAGGATGCATTCCCACGCGGAGCGTGGGAACGATCAGTATCAATGGTTGACGGTGTAGGCCAACATCATCGACAGCTGACACATCGGCCGCCCACTCTCGGCGTGCCACTGGTTGAAGGCACCCTGCACCGTCGCCAAATCGCGCAGGCTGGTCGGGGCCTTGTCGACGATCTTCTGCGCATTCAGCGCCGCCACCACGTCATCGCTTGGCACAAAGGTGTCCTTGCCGACCATGCGCAAAAAGCGCGGCGCCGACAGCCCGCCCAACTGGTGGCCATGCTTGCTCAGGTACTTCCACAGCCCGACAATATCAGTCACCGGCCAATCGGCGATAAATGCGCCGAAGCTGCCTTTTTCCTGCTCGATATCCAGGATCATCTGCGCATTGCGCGGCACACTCTTGAGCTTGCCCAGGTGGCGGATGATGCGGGTGTCCTGCATCAGCCGTTCCAGGTGCTCGGCGCCCATCAGCACGACTTTTTCCGGGTCGAAGCCGAAGAATACCTGCTCGAACGCCGGCCATTTGGCATCGACCACGCTGTGCTTCAAACCGGCGCGGAACACTCGCAGCGCCAAGGTCGACAGGTAACGGTCATCCGTGATCTTGCGCAATTGCGCCGGGGTCTTGGGCACCGGCAGATGGGCTTCCAGCTTGGCCGCCGAACCGAAGCGGTTCAGACAATATTCGTGCAGCCACTTGTAATCGCGCATGCCCTCTCCTGTCAGTCGAATTGAAAACGGCGCTCGCAAGCGCCGTGTACTAGAGCCTTGGGAAGGCTCAGAGGTTCACTACATTGACGAAACGCGATGCGGCGGTCTCGTCGATTTTCAGGCTGGTGAAGTCGAACAGGTTGCGGTCGGCCAATTGTGACGGGATCACGTTTTGCAGGCTGCGGAAGATACTTTCGGTACGCCCTGGGGTCTTGCGCTCCCAGTCCACCAGCATGTCCTTGACCACCTGGCGCTGCAGGTTTTCCTGGGAGCCGCACAGATTGCACGGAATGATCGGGAATTGCTTGAAGTCGGAGTAAGCCTGGATGTCCTTCTCGTTGCAATACGCCAGCGGGCGGATCACCACATTGCGCCCGTCATCGGCACGCAGCTTGGGCGGCATGGCCTTGAGCGAGCCGTTGAAGAACATATTGAGGAAGAAGGTCTCGACGATGTCATCGCGGTGATGACCCAGGGCCATCTTGGTCGCGCCGATCTCATCGGCAAAGGTGTAGAGCGTGCCACGGCGCAGGCGCGAGCACAGTGAGCAGGTGGTCTTGCCTTCCGGGATCAGTTCCTTGACCACCGAGTAGGTGTCTTTCTCGACGATGTGGTACTCGACGCCCAGTTCTTTCAGGTAGGCCGGCAGCACATGCTCGGGGAAACCGGGTTGCTTCTGGTCCATGTTGACCGCCACGATCTCGAACTTGATCGGTGCGACCTTTTGCAGGTGCAGCAACACGTCGAGCATGGTGTAGCTGTCTTTGCCGCCGGAGAGGCAGACCATGACCTTGTCGCCGTCCTCGATCATGTTGAAATCGGCGACTGCTTCACCGGCCAGGCGACGCAGGCGTTTTTGCAGTTTGTTCTGGTTGACTGTAAGAGTGCCCATGGCGCTTGGATCCGCAAAGGTGTGTGACGAAAAGCGCAGCATTTTACCGGCAAGACTGGCGCAGTTCCAATGTGGAAGCTGGCTTGCCTGCGATAGCGGTGTGCCAGTCAACACCTGCGGTCCTGACAGGCCGCCATCGCAGGCAAGCCAGCTCCCACACTGGGTCGCATGAGCCCTGACAGACCGCACCGCGATTAGCGCCCGTGTTTACAGCGCAATTTGCTCTAAAGGCCCTACGGTTATTCCGGTCATCCCTTCCTATACTGCGACTTGAGGTCGCACATCTATCCAGACCTTTCAGGCCATTTGGCCCGTGGGCGCTCCGATGGGGGGCGATGGTAATAACGACAGGAGTGACTGGCATGATCCATCACGTCGTGGGGCTGTTTACCCATCCCGACCAGGAATGGCGGGAAATCCGTGGCGATAAAGAAGAAAGCATCGGCCACATGTACCTCACTCATACCCTGATTCTCGCGGCGATCCCCGCCATTTCCGCCTTTATTGGTACCACCCAGGTCGGCTGGGTCATCGGCAACCGCGCCCCGGTGATGCTGACCCAGGAAAGCGCGCTGTGGATGACCCTCATGTCTTACGCGGCCATGCTATGCGGCGTGGCCGTGATGGGCGCATTCATTCACTGGATGGCCCGCACCTACGACGCCAGCCCAAGCATGGCCCGCTGCGTGGCGTTTGCCACTTACACTGCCACACCGTTGTTTATCGGCGGGCTGGCGGCGCTCTACCCGCATATGTGGCTGGGCATGGTCGTGGGCACGGCGGCGATCTGCTACACGGTGTACCTGTTGTATGTAGGGCTGCCGACCTTCATGAGTATCGACCCGGATGAAGGCTTCCTGTTCTCCAGTTCGGTATTGGCCGTCGGCCTGGTGGTGCTAGTGGCGATCATGGCCTTTACCGTGATCGTCTGGGGCCTGGGCGTCGGGCCGATCTACACCAGTTGACCGAAAAAAACCGCAGGCAAGGCCACCGCAAGGTGGCTTTGTGCGTTATGCATGACCATTCGGCGCCTGACAGATTCGGAAACACCCAGCTTTGCGGCATACTGGGCGTCTCTGGAGATATGTACAGCATGCCCGAGCAACTCAATACCCGCGTCGAAGATTGTTTCCTGCAAGCCGAATCCTTTTTCAAACGAAGCTTCAAACGCCCCCAGGTCAGCCTCAAGCTGCGGGGCCAGAAAGCCGGTGTCGCGCATTTGCACGAGAACCTGCTGCGCTTCAACCCTCAGTTGTACCGTGAAAACAGCCAACACTTTCTCAAGCAAACCGTGGCCCACGAAGTGGCGCACCTGATTGCCCACCAGTTGTTTGGCGAGCGTATCCAGCCTCATGGCGAGGAATGGCAGTTGATCATGCGCGGGGTTTACGAACTGCCGCCCGACCGTTGCCATACCTACGAGGTCAAGCGCCGACAGGTGACTCGCTATATTTACCGCTGCCCGTGTGCGGACAGTGATTTTCCGTTTTCACCGCAGCGCCATGGGCTGGTGAATCAGGGGCGGCGGTATTTGTGTCGGCGGTGTCGGCAGACCTTGGTGTTCACCGGGGAAACTCGGGTGGAATGAGGGCCTCATCGCAGTTCAAGCCAGCTCCCACATTTGGATCTGTGAGCGCAATCCAAAATGTGGGAGCTGGCTTGCCTGCGAAAGCGCCCGCTCAGTCAACCTACAACCTTGGCCTGGCGCAATTCATCTATCCGCTGAGCACTGATCCCCAACTCCACCAACACCTCATCACTGTGCGCCCCCACCGCCACCCCAATATGCCTGGGCGCTGGTAAACCCTCGGAGAACTTCAGCGGGCAGGCCAATTGCGCTTGTGTCGAGCCATCCCCCCGGGGCACCTGGCTGACCAGCTCCCGCGCCTTCAACTGTGGATGCTCCACCGCCTCACTCAAACTCAACACCGGCTCCACACACGCATCCACCCCGGCAAACAACTCACACAACTGGTCAAAACTGCGCTTCTCGAACTCCACCTGCAACGCCTGTTTGAGCACGGCCTGGCGTTCGGGCGTCACGCTGTGTGCCGCCAGTTCCGGCCGCCCCAATGCCTCGCACAGCTGCTGCATAAACCCCGGCTCCAGACTGCCCACCGACATCCAGCGCCCATCGCGTGTGCGGTAGTAGTCGTAGAAACTCCCGCCATTGAGCACATGGTTCTCCCACCCAGGCTCGACCCCGCAAGCCAGGTAACCGGCCCCAGCCATGGCGTTCAGGCTGAACGAGCAATCGGTCATGCTCACATCCAGGTATTGCCCCACCCCGCTTTGCTGCCTGGCAATCACCGCCGCCAGCAAGCCCACCACGGCATGCAGCGAACCGCCCGCCACATCCGCCAGTTGTACGCCCAGCGGTAATGGGCCGGTGTCCTGGCGCCCGGTATGGCTGGCCACGCCGGCCAACGCCAGGTAGTTGATATCGTGCCCGGCGCGGTCCTTATAGGGGCCGGTCTGACCGTAGCCGGTGATCGACACGTAGATCAGCCGCGGGTTGATCGCCTTCAGCGCCTCATAGCCCAGGCCCAGACGCTCCATGACGCCGGGGCGGAACTGTTCGAGCAAGATGTCATAGCCCTTGACCAACTCACGCACAATCTCCAGCGCCTCGGCCTGCTTGAGGTCCAGGGCCAGGCTGCGTTTGTTGCGGTTGAGGTAGGCGTGGCTGGCCGAGGTGCCACGATCATGGGGCGGCAATACACGCAACAGGTCCATCCGCGTGGGCGATTCGATGCGCAGCACCTCGGCGCCCATGTCCGCCAGCATCAAGGAGGCAAATGGGCCGGGCAGCAAGGTGGAAAAATCCAACACTTTAAGGGACGCCAAGGGACCTGACATAGAGACTCCAGTTGGGTTGCGAATACCCACAGACTAGGCAGCCGGGCGCCTGCCGGCAATCGTCAGAACGATCAACCACAGTGACCGTTTTGATCACGGCGGGCTTTTTCGCGGCGGCGGCTTTATCATTGGCCGACGTTTGTTGGCAGAGTCTTCCATGAAGTTCGCGATTGCACTGTATAGCGCCGCCCACGCGCCCTCTTCGCGCCGCGCCCTGTTGTTCGCCCAGGCAGCGCTGGCCGGCGGGCACGAGATTGTGCGGCTGTTTTTCTACCAGGACGGCGTGTACAGCGCGTCCAACAACATTGTCGCGCCCCAGGATGAGCAAGACATTGCGCGCCAATGGCGCGAGTTTGTCAGCCAGCACCAACTCGACGGCGTGGTGTGCATCGCCGCCGCCCTGCGCCGGGGTGTGCTGAATGCCGAGGAAGCTGCGCGCTATCAACGCAGCGCAGTCAACCTGGAAGCCCCCTGGGCGTTGTCGGGCCTGGGGCAATTGCATGACGCGATCCAGGACGCCGACCGCCTGATCTGTTTTGGAGGGCCGTGACATGTCCAAATCCTTATTGGTGATCAGCCGCCAGGCCCCGTGGTCCGGGCCGAGTGCGCGGGAAGCGCTGGATATCGTGCTGGCCGGTGGCGCTTTCGATCTGCCCATTGGCCTGCTGTTTCTGGATGACGGTGTGTTCCAACTGGCGCCGAACCAAGCTGCCAAATCCGTGCAACAGAAAGACCTGAGTGCCAATCTGCAGGCCCTGGGTCTGTTCGGCATTGACGACGTGTTCGCCTGCGACCACAGCCTGTCCGCACGCGGGCTGCCGCCGCCCGCCAATGCGCAGGCGCTCGACAGCCAAGCTATTTCCCAGTTGATTGACCTTTACGACCAGGTGATTACCCTCTGATGTCGACTCTACATGTGGTGTCTCATTCCCCGTTTACTGACAGCCGCCTCGACAGCTGCCTGCGCCTCTGTGGCGCCGAAGACGCAATCCTCTTGTGTGGTGACGGAGCCTACGGCCTGCACACGCCCGCCCTGCAAACCAGAGGCGTAAAGGTGTTTGTGCTGGCCGAAGACATGCAGGCGCGTAACCTGCCGCTGCCCGACTGGGCTGACAGCGTCGATTACCCAGGCTTCGTGCAGCTGTCGATCGACTACGACAAGGTCAACACCTGGCTATGAACACCCTGACCGTAGGCGCACGCACCCTGGAACTGGATAAGGACGGCTACCTCGTCGACCTCAACGACTGGTCCGATGAAGTGGCGCATGCCCTGGCCACCGCCGAAGCCATCGAGCTGACCCCGGATCACCGGGAAATCCTCGACCTGCTGCGCCAGTTCTACGCCGAATTCCAGTTGTCTCCCGCCACGCGCCCGCTGATCAAGTACACCGCCTTGAAGCTTGGCCCGGAAAAGGGCAACAGCCTGCACCTCAACAGATTGTTCAACGGCACTCCCGCCAAACTCGCCGCCAAGCTGGCGGGCCTGCCCAGGCCGACGAATTGCTTATGACCGACTTTGCCCCCCTGACTCTCGTAACGCCCCAAGAGCATCCCTTTGCACAATTCGTGCGCATCCTCGGCAAAGGCAAGCGTGGCGCGCGCAACCTCACCCGCGAGGAAGCGCGGGAAGCCATGGGCATGCTGCTCGATGAAAAGGTCGAGGACACCCAGCTCGGCGCCTTCCTGATGCTGCTGCGCCACAAGGAAGAAAGCCCGGAAGAACTCGCCGGTTTCACCGAAGCGGTCCGTGAGCGCCTGCACGCGCCAGCGTTGAACGTCGATATCGACTGGCCGACCTACGCCGGTAAAAAGCGCCACCTGCCGTGGTTCCTGCTGGCAGCCAAATGCCTGGCACAGAACGGCGTGCGCATCCTGATGCACGGCGGCGGCGCCCACACCGCGGGGCGCTTGTACACCGAACAATTGCTGGACAGCTTGAACATCCCGCTGTGCCGCGATTGGCAACAGGTCGAGAGCGCCTTTGCCCACGGCAACCTGGCGTTTATCCCGCTGGGTGATTGGGCGCCACAGTTGCAACGCATGATCGACCTGCGTAACACCCTGGGCCTGCGTTCGCCTATCCATTCCTTGGCGCGCCTGCTCAACCCACTGAATGCCCGCTGTGGCCTGCAAAGCATTTTCCACCCCGGTTACCAGGGCGTGCATCGTGATGCCAGCGGCCTGCTGGGTGACAACGTGATTGTGGTCAAGGGCGACGGCGGTGAGATCGAGATCAACCCCGACACCCTGAGTCACTTGTACGGCACCACTGGCGGCCAGAGCTGGGACGAAGAGTGGCCCGCCCTCTCCGACCAGCGCCACGTCAAGCCGGCAACGCTTGAGCCCGAGCACCTCAAAGCGCTGTGGCGCGGCGACGCTGAAGACAGCTACCCACAACTGGCGTTGATCGCCACCATGGCGTTGGCCCTGCGCGGCCTTGGCCACCCACGGCAACAGGCGTTCGAATTGGCCCAGCAGTACTGGGACGCGCGGGATAAATCGATTTAATCGATCATTCACGCCGGTTCTTTGCGCTTTTAGTTCGAACTCATCTCTTTAGACTGGGCTCCAACGCTTATCAGCCAAGGAGCCAGTCATGGGTTTATTGATCGAAGGACAATGGAAAGACCAGTGGTACGAAAGTAGCGCAGACGGCGCTTTCCAACGGGAACAGGCGCAACGCCGCAACTGGGTGACCGCCGATGGCGCGCCAGGCCCGAGCGGCGAAGGCGGCTTCAAGGCCGAGGCCGGTCGCTATCACCTCTATGTGTCTCTCGCCTGCCCGTGGGCGCACCGCACCTTGATCCTGCGCAAGCTCAAGGGCCTGGAAAGCCTGATCGACGTCTCGGTGGTCAGTTGGCTGATGCTGGAAAACGGCTGGACCTTCGACCAGGCCCACGGCTCCAGCGGCGACAAACTGGACGATTTCAACTTCATGCACCAACGCTACACCGCCGATACCGCCGACTACACCGGGCGCGTCACCGTGCCGGTGCTGTGGGACAAAAAGCTCAAGCGCATCGTCAGCAATGAATCGGCGGAGATCATCCGCATGTTTAACAGTGCGTTCAATGAGCTGACCGGCAATACCCTGGATTTCTACCCCCAAGCCCTACGCCCGACCATCGACGCCCTCAACGAACGCATCTACCCCGCCGTCAACAACGGCGTGTACCGCGCAGGCTTCGCCACCTCACAACAGGCGTATGAAAGCGCGTTTGATGATGTGTTTGCCGAATTGGATCATCTGGAACAGCACCTGGGCAGCCATCGTTATTTGGCCGGCGAGTACCTGACCGAAGCCGATGTGCGGCTGTTCACCACGCTGATTCGTTTTGATGCGGTGTATTACAGCCACTTCAAATGCAACCTGCGGCGGATTGCCGACTATGCGAATTTGTCGAACTGGCTAAGGGAGATGTATCAGTGGCCAGGGGTGGCCGAGACGGTGGATTTCGAGCATATCAAGGGGCATTACTATGCCAGCCATCGCACGATCAACCCGACGGGGATTGTGCCGAAGGGGCCGTTGCAGGGGTTTGATACCGAGCATGATCGCCATGCATTGCACGGCAAAGGTGTATGGAGCTGACATAAACCGCCTGTAGGAGCGAGCTTGCTCGCGAAGAACGCCAACGATAACGCAGCTATCAGGTAGCCCTTGGCGTCCTTGAGTTTTTCGCGAGCAAGCTCGCTCCTACAGTGGGTCAGTCGTTCAGACCTGGGACTGGGCGCCCTCGAACCACTTGAGCTTTTCACGCAGTACCACCACCTCACCCACGATCACCAATGTCGGCGCGTGCACTTCATGCTCCGCCACCATGCGCGGCAGGTCGGCCAGGGTGCCGGTGAACACGCGCTGGTTGGACGTGGTGCCCTGCTGGATCAACGCCGCTGGGGTATCGGCTGCACGCCCGTGCTTGATCAACTGCTCGCAAATAATCGGCAAGCCAATCAGGCCCATGTAGAACACCAGGGTCTGCGACGGCCCGACCAGGTCCTGCCAGGGCAGATCCGAGGTATTGTTCTTCAGGTGGCCGGTGATGAAGCGCACCGATTGGGCATAGTCGCGATGCGTCAGCGGAATCCCGGCATAAGCCGCGCAACCACTGGCTGCCGTGATACCCGGCACCACCTGGAACGGGATGCCGTGGGCTGCTAATTCCTCAATCTCTTCGCCACCACGGCCAAAGATGAACGGATCGCCACCTTTAAGGCGCAGCACGCGCTTGCCTTGTTTGGCCAGGTCGACCAGTTGCTGGTTGATCTGGTCCTGGGGCACGGCGTGATCGGCGCGACGCTTACCGACGTACACGCGCTCGGCATCACGACGGCACAGTTCCAAAATCGCCGGCGCCACCAAACGGTCGTACAGCACCACATCGGCCTGCTGCATCAGGCGCAGTGCACGGAAGGTCAGCAAATCCGGGTCACCTGGGCCCGCGCCCACCAAGTACACCTCGCCGGGCGCATAAGGCGGCGCGCCATTGACCTTTTCGATCAACAGGCGCTCGGCCTCCTCGCCCTGCCCGGCCAACTGGCGGTCGGCAATCGGGCCCTGGAACACTTCTTCCCAGAACGCGCGACGCTGCTGCACATCCGGGTACAAACCTTTGACCTGGGCGCGAAAACGCGCCGCCAAACCGGCCAGTTGGCCGTAGGTGGAAGGTATCCAGGTTTCCAGCTTGGCACGGATCAGGCGTGCCAGTACCGGCGCGTCACCGCCGCTGGAGACGGCAATCACCAAGGGTGAACGGTCGACAATCGCCGGGAAGATCACGCTGCACAACGCTGGCGCGTCCACCACATTGACCGGCACGCAGCGACGCTTGGCATCACTGGACACCTGCGCATTCAGTGGCTCATCGTCGGTGGCCGCGATAATCAGGGTGCAACCGTCCAGGTCGGCCTCCTGATAACCGCGCAACATCAATTCCCCGCCACTGCCCAGCACCAGCTCACGCAGCTGGCTTTCGATCTGGGGAGCAACCACCCGCAACACCGCGCCGGCGTCGGCCAGCAGTCGGGATTTGCGCAAGGCAATCTCCCCACCACCGACGACCAACACACGACTGCCGCGCAGGTTATGAAACAGCGGCAGAAATTCCATTTAGCGGATGACCTCAACGCCCGCCATGTACGGCTTGAGCACCTCAGGTACACGGATCGAACCGTCGGCCTGCTGGTAGTTTTCCAGCACGGCCACCAGGGTACGGCCTACGGCCAGGCCCGAACCGTTGAGGGTGTGCACCAGCTCCGGCTTGCCGGTTTCCGGGTTGCGGAAACGCGCCTGCATGCGACGGGCCTGGAAGTCACCGCAGTTGGAGCACGACGAAATCTCGCGGTATTTGTCCTGGCTCGGCACCCACACTTCCAGGTCGTAGGTTTTCACGGCGCTGAAGCCCATGTCGCCCGTACACAGGGCCAGTACACGGTAAGGCAGCTCCAACAGCTGCAACACGCGCTCGGCGTTGGCAGTCAGGCCTTCCAGGGCGTCCATGGAGGTCGACGGCTCTACTACCTGCACCATCTCAACCTTGTCGAACTGATGCTGGCGGATCATGCCACGGGTATCGCGCCCCGACGCGCCGGCTTCGCTACGGAAGCACGGGCTGTGGGCCACCAGCTTCAACGGCAGTTGCTTGGCGTCGAGGATTTCGCCGGCGACGATATTGGTCAGCGACACTTCGGCCGTCGGGATCAGGTACAGGTCGGCTTCGCCGTCGCGGCTGATCTTGAACAGGTCTTCTTCGAATTTCGGCAGTTGGCTGGTGCCCATCAACGCCGGCGCCTGAACCAGGTACGGGGTGTAGGCTTCCTCGTAACCGTGTTCGCCGGTGTGCAGGTTGATCATGAACTGCGCCAGGGCACGGTGCATGCGCGCAATCGGGCCGCGCAGCAAGGCAAAGCGCGCGCCGGACATTTTTGCCGCGGTTTCAAAATCCAGGCCACCAGTCAATTCGCCCAGGGCGACGTGGTCCTTGATCTCGAAATCGAAGGTTTTCGGCGTGCCCCAGCGGCGCACTTCGACGTTGCCGTCTTCGTCTTCGCCGACCGGGACGGATTCGTGGGGCAGGTTCGGAATGCCCAGCAGGATCGAATCCAATTGGGTCTGAATGCCTTCCAGCTCGATTTTGCCGTCGGACAGCTCAGTGCCCATGCGCTCGACATCCGCCATCAACGGCGCGATGTCTTCGCCGCGCTGCTTGGCCTGGCCGATGGACTTGGAGCGCGCATTACGTTCAGCCTGCAGTGCTTCGGTGCGGGTCTGGACGGTCTTGCGCTGTTCTTCCAGCGCTTCGATGCGCGCAACATCCAAGGCAAAGCCACGGGATGCCAGGCGGTCCGCTACGTCCTGAAGGTTGCTACGTAACAGTTTGGAATCGAGCATGTCGGTCTCTCGTTATCAAAGTTTGGTCAAGGACAGGCCAGCCCAGGTGGCGAGCAGCCCGCCGAATACGCTGATGGCCGCATAGCCAATCGCCAGCGGCACTTGCCCGCTTTCCAGCAGGCGCACGGTATCCAGTGAAAAGGATGAAAAAGTCGTCAGGCCGCCAAGAAAGCCAACCATCAGGCCGGCACGTACCTCGACAGGCACTTCCGGGCGTAACAAAAACAGGCCGTATAACACGCCGATCAACAGGCAGCCCACGATATTAACGGCGAGCGTCGCCGTATAGAAGTGTTTCGGCCAATTGGCGTTGATCCAATTGCCGGTAGCAAAGCGCAGCAGTGTACCGGCGATACCTCCGGCCGAGACGGCGACCACCAAAGGAATCATGATTTTCTCCGCTGCCGGGGGCTCAGACGGTCGAGGGCGGCCAGGTGATTGAGCTTCTCACCGATCTTCAGCTCCAGGCCACGGGGCACTGGCTGATAGAACGGCTGCGGTTCAAGCTCATCGGGGAAGTAGTCTTCGCCGGCCGCATAGGCGTCCGGCTCATCGTGGGCATAACGGTATTCGTCGCCATACCCCAGTTGCTTCATCAACTTGGTCGGCGCGTTGCGCAGGTGCAGCGGCACTTCGAGGGAGCCGTGCTCGGCGGCCGCACGCAGGGCCGACTTGAAGCCCATGTACACCGCGTTGCTTTTCGGCGCGCAGGCCAGGTAGGTGATGGCCTGGGCCACCGCCAGCTCGCCTTCCGGGCTGCCCAGGCGCTCCTGCACCTCCCAGGCGGCCAGGCACAGGCTCAGGGCGCGCGGGTCGGCATTGCCGATGTCTTCGCTGGCCATGCGCACTACACGACGCGCCAGGTACAGCGGGTCGCAACCGCCATCGATCATGCGCGCAAACCAGTACAGCGCGCCGTCAGGGTTGGAGCCGCGTACAGACTTGTGCAGCGCGGAAATCTGGTCATAGAAGGCTTCGCCGCCCTTGTCGAAACGCCGGCGTGTGTCACCGAGCAGGCTTTGCAACAGGTCGACGCCAATCTCGCCACCGTCTTCGGCCAGGTCGGAGGCGTTCTCCAGCAGGTTGAGAAAGCGACGCCCGTCACCATCGGCGGCGGTCAGTAAAATCTTGAAGCCTTCATCGCTGAGGCTCAGCTGGCGCTTGCCCAGGCCCTTGTCTTCGCTCAAGGCACGGTGCAGCAGCTTTCGCATCGCCGCTTCATCCAGGCTCTTGAGCACATAGACCCGCGCCCGTGATAACAAGGCGTTGTTCAATTCAAAGGACGGGTTTTCGGTGGTGGCGCCGATAAAGATCAGCGTACCGTCCTCGACGTAGGGCAGGAACGCATCCTGCTGCGACTTGTTGAAGCGATGCACTTCGTCGACGAACAGGATAGTGCGCTTGCCGTATTGCCCGGCCTGCTGCTTGGCCACTTCCACCGCCTGGCGGATCTCCTTCACCCCGGCGAGCACCGCCGAGACCGTTTCAAAGTGCGCGTCCGAGACTTTCGCCAGCAGCCGCGCAAGGGTGGTCTTGCCCACGCCCGGCGGGCCCCAGAAAATCATCGAATGCAGCGCACCCTGCTCCAGGGCTTCACGCAAGGGCTTGCCCCGAGCGAGCAGGTGTTCCTGACCGACGTACTCATCCAGATTGGTCGAACGCAAGCGCGCGGCCAATGGCTGGGCAATCGGGTCACTTCGAAACAGATCCATGGGCAGCGTTTGAAACCTCTGGGCAGTTTATTCCTGGATCACGTCGGCACCCTTGGGGATGTCGAACTTGAACTTGGACGCGGGCACCGGCTGGTTAGCCTTGACCCCGGAGAACAGGATATCGGTGCGCTGGCCGACGCTGTCGACCAGGCGCATGTTGTTGATCACGCCGTTGCCGAACGACAGGGACAGCGTGTCAAACAGCGTGTCCTTGGATTTTGGCTTGAGGGTGAACTCGATGACGTTGCTGGTCTGCTTGGAGGTGATGTCGAAGCTGTCGTTGATTTTCGACACATCACCCGACAACAACAGCGCCGGGGTCTGGTTCAGGCGCGGATCGAGCTTCTTGATGGTGGCCTGTTCCAGGTCCGGGTCCCACAGCGTGACTTTCTGGCCGTCGGAAACGATGGTCTGCTCCGCCTTGCCTTCGGTATGCCAGTAGAACAGCCCTGGGCGCTGCACGGCCATTTCACCGGCGGTTTCCTGCAACTGGGTGCCGCCGGCATCCAGGGTCAGCTGGGAGAAGCGCGCGGTGAGGGTCTGGGATTTGTCCAACAGGTTCTTCAGGCTGGCGACGGAAGCCGGGTCAGCGTGAGCCGAAACAGCGGTCAGGGCCAGGGCCGGCAACAACAGCATGCGGATAAAGCGCATGGGAGTCCTCATTGAGTAGTCAGGGCACGCCGCGTGTTGCCACGCGGCGCGGAATCAGTCGCGCATCTGCCCGGGGGCGATGACTTCACGCGAGCCATTGGTGTTCATTGCGGTCACGACGCCGGCCATTTCCATGGCTTCGATCATGCGGGCGGCGCGGTTGTAGCCGATTTTCAGCTTGCGCTGCACCGCCGAAATCGAGGCGCGGCGGCTTTCCAGTACGAAGGCCACGGCTTCGTCGTAGAGTGCGTCGGTTTCAGCATCATCGTCGCCACCGCTGCTGCCACCGTCGAAGCCGCTGCCGGCCTCTTCCACGCCAGCGAGAATGTCGTCGTTATATTCCGGCGCGCCACGCAGTTTCCAGGCTTCGACCACACGGTGGACTTCGTCATCGGAAACAAAGGCACCGTGAACGCGAATCGGCAGACTGGTGCCCGGCGGCATGTAGAGCATGTCACCGTGGCCCAGCAGTTGCTCGGCGCCACCCTGGTCGATGATGGTGCGCGAGTCGATCTTGCTGGAGACCTGGAACGCCATGCGCGTCGGAATGTTGGCCTTGATCAGGCCGGTGATCACGTCCACCGACGGCCGCTGGGTCGCAAGGATCAAGTGGATACCCGCCGCCCGCGCCTTCTGGGCAATACGGGCGATCAGCTCTTCAACCTTCTTGCCGACGATCATCATCATGTCGGCAAATTCATCGACCACCACCACGATAGTCGGCAGCTTGGTCAGCAGCGGTGCTTCATCGTGAATGCTTTCGCGCTTGTACAGCGGGTCGGTCAGCGGTGTGCCGGCGTCCTGGGCTTCCTTGACCTTGGCGTTGAAGCCCGACAGGTTACGCACGCCCATCTTCGCCATCAGCTTGTAGCGGCGCTCCATCTCGGCAACGCTCCAGCGCAGAGCGTTGGCGGCGTCCTTCATGTCGGTGACCACCGGGCATAGCAGGTGCGGGATGCCTTCGTAGATCGACAGTTCCAACATCTTCGGGTCGATCATGATCAGCTTGGCGTCATCCGGCCCGGACTTGAACAGGATCGACAGGATCATGGCGTTCACACCCACCGACTTACCGGAACCGGTAGTACCGGCTACCAGCAGGTGCGGCATTTTCGCCAGGTCGGTAATCACCGGCTTGCCGCCGATGTCATGGCCGAGTGCCAGGGTGACCGGCGATTTGAAGTTGTCGTATTCAGGGGTCGACAGCACTTCGGAGAAGCGCACGATCTGCCGGTCTTCGTTGGGGATCTCGATACCCACGGTGGTCTTGCCCGGGATCACTTCCACCACACGCACGCTGGTCACGGCCAGGGAACGCGCCAAGTCTTTGGCCAGGTTGGAAATGCGGCTGACTTTTACCCCGGCGGCCGGCTGGATTTCGTAACGGGTAATCACCGGGCCAGGATGGATCGAGTCCACCGACACTTCGACGCCGAATTCCTTGAGCTTGATTTCCAGCAGGTGGCCCACGGCCGCCAGGGATTCCGGGGAATAGTTGAGTTGTTTCTTTTCGGCCGGGTCCAGAATCGAGATCGGCGGCAAGGTGCCTTCGACGGCGCTGTCGATAAACAACGGTGCCTGCTTCTCTTTTTGCACGCGATGGCTGGGCTCCGGCGCCTTGGGCGGTGCCGGGGCGATCACGGGCGGCACCTGCTTTTCACGGTCCGACATGTGCTTGCTCAGGGCCTGCTCGCGCTCGATCAAGCGCTCCTTGACCTTGGCTTGCTCGCGTCGATCCGGCGTGCTTGGAGCCACCACCTCGTTGACACGGGTGTCAACCTCACGCAGCTGCGCCACCATTTGCTTGCGCTCGACACGGGCGGCCCACCAGCGGTTGGCGGCGCCCTGGAACAATTCGAACAGGTCGAGGGTGATCTTGCCGGTCACGTCCATCACCTTGAACCATGACAGGTCGGTGAATACCGTGAGGCCGAACAGGAACAGCGCGATGAACATCAGGGTGCTGCCCTGGATATTCAGGGTCCTGCGCGCCAGGTCGCCAAGGCTTTCGCCCAGAGCCCCGCCTGCGCCCGCCGGCAAGCCGGTCGGTGCATGGAAGTGGATATGCGCCAGCGCCGCGCCCGACAGCACCAGGAACACCAGGCCGATCAGGCGCCAGGAAAACAGCCAGCCGCTCCACTGCCACGGCTCGTGACGCTGGCGGAAGATCTGCCAGGTCTTGATCGCCAGCAACAGCGGAAAAATGTAGGCGAAGTAACCCAGGATCATGAAGAGGATATCGGCGCTGTAGGAACCTACCGGGCCGCCGAAATTCTGCACATCATCGATCTTGCTGTTATGGCTCCAGCCCGGATCGTCCTTGCCATAGGTGAGCAAGGCCATCATCAGGAACAGGCACAGCGCACCGATGGCAATCAGTGCGCCTTCCTTGAGTCGGTAATGCAGGTGCTGGCGCCAGGCCGGTACGACTGCTGCTTTAGGTGCTGCGGCGGATTTCTTCAAAACGGGTCTATTCCTGCGCCTTTAGCGCGTCCATCTGTTGAATGACTACACACGACTGCTCTATCCGGAGCAGCTGAAAAATGAACGAATGTTGCTGAATCTACTTTTAACATCAGGTGACGGATAGGTGAAATGGCGATAACGCCACAATGGCCGCATTGTACGGGTTTGCGTGCGTGATGCCACACACTTGCCCTTCACCTGACTGCGCGGACAATTTGAGCACGCATTGTCTTTGCTGACAAAGGCTTATGAGCTGTATTTAGCAATCCAGGCAAGCTTGGCAAATGGCCGGCATGTGCCAGACCCGATTACGACCACACCCTGTGTATAGAGTTGCAGAAACACCCGCTCATGCTAATCCACGTCAATAGCCTATTCGGGCTGGCCCCGTGGCGCCGGGTCGTCAATAATCAACGCTTGCGGCGCAGGTGAATGACCTGCCACTCCCCTCCCCTACCGTAAGCCTGGATGCCATGCTGACCTGGTTACAACGCGACACCCTGACGTTCCCTCCCCTGGCCAAGGCCATGCGCGAACCCAACGGCCTGCTCGCCGCCGGTGGCGACCTGTCGGCCGAACGATTGATCCAGGCCTACCGACATGGCTGCTTCCCCTGGTTCTCCGAAGGCCAGCCTATCCTCTGGTGGTCACCCGACCCGCGCACAGTGATATTCCCCGACGAGCTGCATGTTTCCCGCAGCCTGGGCAAATTATTGCGCCAGCAGCGCTATACCGTGACCTTCGACCAGGATTTCGCCGCCGTCATCCAAGCCTGCGCCGCGCCCCGCGCCTACGCCGATGGCACCTGGATCACCGAAGGCATCCAGCAGGCCTACCTGGAGCTGCACCAGCGAGGCTACGCGCATTCCGTCGAGGTCTGGGACCAGGGCGAACTCGTGGGCGGCCTGTATGGCCTGGCGATGGGGCAGCTGTTTTTTGGCGAGTCCATGTTCAGCCGCGCCGACAACGCCTCCAAATTCGGTTTCGCCACATTGACCCGGCAACTGCAAGCCTGGGGGTTTGCGCTGATCGACTGCCAGATGCCCAACGATCACCTGCACAGCCTGGGTGCCCGCGGCATACCGCGCAGCGTCTTCGCCGACTTCCTGCACAAACATCTGGACCAACCCAACGCTGGGCCGTGGGTTTCCTAGGCGACTTTCGCACACGTGGCTTACACTTATTTCAAAGCTTATCCCGAGGGTTGATCATGACCGAGCTGGCGCGCTTGAAGTTCTATGCCACTCAAGCCCACTCATGCAGCTATCTGCCCGACGAGCAGGCCACCACGCTGTTCCTCGATCCCAGCCAGCCCATGGACGTGCATGTGTATGCCGACCTGTCCGAGATGGGCTTTCGGCGCAGCGGCGATCACCTGTACCGCCCCCATTGCCAGAATTGCAATGCGTGTGTGCCTGCGCGCATCCCGGTGGCTCAATTTTCGCCCGACCGTAACCAGAAACGTATTCTCAAGCGCAACGCCGACTTGACCGTACACGCCACTAAACCTCAATACAGCGAAGAATATTTCGATCTCTACCAACGCTACATCGAACAACGCCACGCCGACGGCGATATGTTTCCGCCCAGCCGCGACCAGTTTTCCACGTTCCTGGTGCGTGACCTGCCCTTTTCGCGCTTCTACGAGTTCCGCCTCGACGGCCGCCTGCTGGCCGTGGCGGTGACCGACCTGCTGCCCAATGGCCTCTCGGCGGTGTACACCTTCTACGAACCGACCGAAGAACGCCGCAGCCTCGGGCGTTTCGCCATCCTGTGGCAAATAGGCGAAGCGCTGCGCCTGGAGCTGGAAGCGGTGTACCTCGGATACTGGATCAAGAACTGCAAAAAGATGAACTATAAGACTCAATATCGGCCCATTGAGCTGCTGATTAATCAAAGATGGGTCACGCTTAACTAGAACCCCTTGGCTTGAACACCCTTTTTCGGGCACAATGCACGCCGCTTTTGCCTGGCGCAGTTGCACCGGGCCATTCACTGGATACCGAGGGCTTTACTGCATGTCGAAAGAAGACAGCTTCGAAATGGAAGGCACTGTCGTCGACACCCTGCCCAACACCATGTTTCGTGTGGAGTTGGAAAATGGGCACGTCGTAACCGCGCATATCTCCGGCAAGATGCGCAAGAACTACATTCGTATTCTTACCGGTGACAAAGTGCGCGTCGAGCTGACGCCCTATGACTTGAGCAAAGGGCGCATCACTTACCGCGCTCGCTAAGCAAGTCAATACAAAACGCCCGGTTATGCCGGGCGTTTTTGTGTGCGCAGGATTTAACAGTCACCGCTTGACTCTGTGGGAGCTGGCTTGCCTGCGATAGCGGCGGGTCAGATATAGATGCGCTATTGAAGGACCGCCATCGCAGGCAAGCCAGCTCCCACAGTTGAACGTCATTACTTCGTAAATCGTATTGCACACAGCAAAAAGGCGCCTTTCGGCGCCTTTTGCAATGTTGCAGCTAACGATCAGGCCATTTCCGCCGTGGTCTCGAACTCGAAGGTCAGCTCGCCGTCCTTCAGATCGATGTGCACCACGCCGCCATGGTCGGAGAGTTCGCCGAACAGGATTTCTTCGGCCAATGGCCGTTTGATCTTGTCCTGAATCAGACGCGCCATTGGGCGTGCGCCCATTGCCGCATCGTAGCCGCCCTCTGCGATCCAACTGCGGGCCGCTTCCGTCACATCCAGCTGCACGCGCTTGTCTTCCAACTGCGCTTGAAGCTCGGTGAGGAACTTGTCCACCACGCTTTTGATGACCTCATGGCTGAGGCGACCAAACTGGATAATGGTGTCCAGGCGGTTGCGGAACTCCGGCGTGAAGCTCTTCTTGATCACTTCCATGGCATCAGACGAGTGATCCTGATGCGTAAAGCCGATCGAAGCACGCGCCGCGGTTTCAGCACCGGCGTTGGTGGTCATGATCACGATCACGTTGCGGAAGTCTGCCTTGCGCCCGTTGTTGTCGGTCAGGGTGCCGTGGTCCATGACCTGCAACAGCAGGTTGAAGACTTCCGGGTGAGCCTTTTCGATTTCGTCGAGCAGCAATACGCAGTGTGGCTGCTTGGTGATCGCCTCGGTCAACAGGCCGCCCTGATCGAAGCCGACATAGCCCGGAGGCGCGCCGATCAAACGCGACACCGTGTGGCGCTCCATGTACTCGGACATGTCGAAACGCACCAGCTCGATGCCCATGGCCTTGGCCAACTGGCGAGCCGCCTCGGTCTTGCCGACGCCGGTCGGGCCTGCGAACAGGAACGAACCGACTGGCTTGTCCGGCGACTTGAGGCCCGCACGGGACAACTTGATCGCCGTGGACAGCGAGTCGATGGCCGCATCCTGACCAAACACGGTGAGCTTGAGGTCGCGCTCCAGGTTACGCAGCAGCTCCTTGTCGGAACTGGTGACGTGTTTTGGCGGAATCCGCGCGATCTTGGCCACGATGTCCTCGACCTGAGGCACGTCGATGCGCTTCACGCGCTTCTCGACCGGCTGCAGGCGCTGGTAGGCACCCGCCTCGTCGATCACATCGATGGCTTTGTCTGGCATGTGCCGGTCGTTGATGTAGCGCGACGCCAGCTCAGCCGCCGCACGCAGGGCCTCATCGGTGTACTCGATGCCATGGTGCGCTTCAAAACGCCCCTTGAGCCCGCGCAGGATGCCGATGGTGTCTTCAACCGAGGGCTCGGACACGTCAACTTTCTGGAAGCGACGCGCCAGGGCGCGGTCTTTCTCGAAGATGCCGCGAAATTCCTGGAACGTGGTCGAACCAATGCAGCGGATATCACCGGAGGACAGCAGTGGCTTGAGCAGGTTGGAAGCGTCCATCACCCCACCGGAAGCCGCACCGGCGCCAATGATGGTATGGATCTCGTCGATGAACAGGATGGCCTGCGGGCGTTTTTTCAGCTCGCCGAGCAACGCCTTGAAGCGCTTCTCGAAATCGCCACGGTACTTGGTCCCGGCGAGCAACGCGCCCAGGTCAAGGGAGTAGACGACACTGCTGGCCAGCAGGTCTGGCACCTGGTTGTCGACAATGCGCTTGGCCAGGCCTTCGGCAATCGCGGTTTTACCCACGCCCGCCTCGCCCACCAGCAATGGGTTGTTCTTGCGACGACGCGCCAGGATCTGCGCTACACGCTCAACCTCATGCTCACGCCCCACTAGCGGATCGATCCGCCCCTGGCGCGCCATTTCATTGAGGTTACTTGCATAGGCATCCAGCGGGTTGCTGGAAGAAGAAGACTCGCCGCCCTCCTCGTCCTGCATGTCCTGCTCACCCTCGGAATGATCGCCGTGCCCAGGCACCTTGGAGATACCGTGGGCGATGTAGTTGACCACATCAATACGGGCAACGCTCTGCTGCTTGAGCAGAAACACGGCCTGGCTTTCCTGTTCGCTGAAAATCGCCACCAGCACGTTCGCGCCTGTGACCTCACGCTTACCGGAGCTCTGTACGTGGAACACAGCACGCTGCAATACCCGCTGGAAGCCCAGGGTTGGCTGGGTTTCGCGGTCCTCGTCATGCACGGGGATCAGTGGCGTGGTGGAGTCGATAAACTCCTGCAGGTCATGCTTGAGCTTGTCAAGGTTGGCGCCGCACGCACGTAGAACGGTGGCGGCAGCTTCGTTATCCAAAAGTGCCAGCAAAAGGTGTTCGACGGTCATGAATTCATGACGCTTCGAACGAGCCTCCTTGAAGGCAAGATTGAGGGTGACTTCGAGCTCGCGGTTTAACATAGCTTCACCTCATACCCAAGTGGTCGGCGTTAACCGTCCTTCTCGATTTCACAGAGTAGCGGATGCTGGCTTTCCCTGGCGTACTGGTTGACCTGCATGGCCTTTGTCTCGGCTATGTCGCGGGTAAACACTCCACATACTGCCCGTCCTTCTGTGTGAACGGCCAGCATTACCTTGGTCGCCAACTCGCGGTTCAGGTTGAAAAACACCTCGAGCACTTCGACGACGAAATCCATCGGTGTGTAGTCATCATTAAACAAAACCACCTTGTACATCGGCGGCGCCTGTAAAGCAGGCTTCGCCTCTTGAACAGCAATGCCTGCAGAACCGTCGTCATGTTCCTGATCCGGGCGATCCTGATTGAATGTTAGTCGAATCTGGCTGTTTGCATGCATGGGAAAGAAAGGTTCGTCAGTGGTTCAATTACAGTGGTGGGGGCGACCTGTCAGAATTTCAACTCTGACCGCCTGGTCGCCTTGACTATCGGCGAAACGGTGTTACAACCAATAGAACCCACAGTGGGTAAAAAAGGTCCGCGCAGTCAACCTTATTTATTCGGGTTAGGACGGATAGACAGGATGATACTCCAGTGATGGAGTCTGGTGCAGAGGGATATGGGAATGGCTAGTGGTAAGGTCAAATGGTTCAATAATGCCAAAGGTTTCGGCTTCGTCATTGAAGACGGCAAGACTGAGGACCTTTTTGCGCATTTCTCAGCGATCCAGATGGAAGGCTACAAAACGTTGAAAGCGGGTCAGCGTGTCAACTTTGAAATCATTCAAGGGCCAAAAGGCATGCATGCCGTAAATATTGTTGATGCGCCTGCCACTGCAGGCGTGAAAGAAACAAAGGTAGAAAAATCAGAGAAGCAACGGGCCTGACCAGCCACTGAAATTAAGCACTCAAAGCAAACCGGCCGCCCCGATTCATCAGGGCGGCCGGTTTTCTCTGCCTGTTTACATATGCTTGATCAACGCATCACCAAATCCCGACGACGACACCAACGTAGCGCCATCCATCAGACGCTCGAAGTCATAGGTCACGGTCTTGGCCGAAATCGCGCCGTTGGTGCCCTTGATGATCAGATCCGCCGCCTCGACCCAGCCCATATGCCGCAGCATCATTTCTGCCGACAGGATCAATGACCCTGGGTTGACCTGATCCTTGCCCGCATATTTAGGCGCAGTACCATGGGTGGCTTCAAACATTGCAACGGTGTCCGACAGGTTGGCCCCCGGTGCAATACCGATGCCGCCCACTTCCGCCGCCAAGGCATCGGACAGGTAGTCACCATTGAGGTTAAGCGTGGCGATCACGTCATACTCGGCCGGGCGCAGCAGGATCTGCTGGAGCATGGCGTCGGCAATGGCATCCTTGACCACCACATTCTTGCCGGTCTTGGGGTTCTTGAACTGCATCCACGGCCCGCCATCGAGCAGGGTCGCGCCGAACTCTTCAGCCGCCACCTCGTAGGCCCACTCCTTGAAGGCCCCTTCGGTGAACTTCATGATGTTGCCTTTGTGCACGATGGTCAGCGAGTCGCGGTCGTTATCCACCACATACTGCAAGGCCTTGCGCGCCAGGCGCTTGGTGCCCTCTTTGGAGACCGGCTTGACGCCAATCCCGCAATCCTGGTCGAAACGGATCTTGGTAACGCCCATTTCTTCCTTGAGGAACTTGATCACCTTGATCGCCTCCGGCGAACCGGCCTTCCACTCGATGCCGGCGTAAATATCCTCGGAGTTCTCACGGAAGATGGTCATGTCCACGTCGCCAGGCTTTTTCACCGGGCTGGGCACGCCTTCGAACCAGCGCACCGGGCGCAGGCACACATACAGGTCGAGTTGCTGGCGCAGGGCCACGTTCAGCGAGCGGATGCCGCCGCCGACCGGCGTGGTCAGGGGACCCTTGATGGACACCACGTAATCCTTGACCGCCTCCAGGGTTTCCTGGGGCAGCCACGTATCCTGGTCGTAGACTTGCGTGGCCTTTTCGCCAGCGTACACCTCCATCCAGGAGATTTTGCGCTTGCCGCCGTAAGCCTTTTCAACAGCGGCGTCGACCACCTTGATCATCACCGGGCTGATGTCGACGCCAATACCGTCACCTTCGATGTAGGGGATGATCGGTTGGTCAGGAACATTGAGAGAATGGTCTGCATTGACGGTGATTTTGTCGCCGACTGCCGGAACCTGAATCTTCTTGTATCCCATGCTGAACTCCATCTATGGATTGAACATCTGGCTGCGTTCGAGCCTACTCCAGATAAATGGCGACTGAAACCTCACGCCATGCTCATTTGCATCGAAAACAGCATATTTGGTGGCCTACAAGCCTGAAAGCAAAGGGAAAAGCGCCAATCTTGAGCACATCCCACCACCCCGTGCGCCTGCGACCTTTAGACCAATGGACGAGCCTCCTTTTTCATGAAGGCTCAGCGTAAGCATAGCGACCTATGTATAATGCCGCCGCTGACCAAAGAGTCACGACGGCGGACCGCTCTAGAACGTAGCCTTTCGCCAGAAAGCCGGACTATTACCATAGCCCACCCGCTTGACGCTCGACTGATGCAAACCAACATCACCGCGAAGAAACCTCGACATTTCGCTCATGGATGACTTTGAACGAACGCGCTCTACCCGGCGCATCTCGAGTTTCTGCGCACGCTTTCAGCAAAGAAGAGAGTTAATCCGAATATGCCCACCCGCTCGAAGATCATCTACACCTTCACCGACGAAGCCCCAGCCCTCGCCACCTATTCACTGCTGCCTATCGTAGAGGCCTTCACCGCTTCCGCTGATATTGCCGTGGAAACCCGCGACATTTCCCTCGCCGGGCGCATCCTCGCAAGCTTCCCCGAGCAACTGGGCACCAAGGCCATCCCGGACCACCTCGCCGAACTGGGCGACCTGGCCGTTACGCCTGAAGCCAACATCATCAAGCTTCCCAACATCAGCGCCTCGACCCCGCAGCTGCAAGCCGCGATCAAGGAACTGCAGGCCCAGGGCTACGCCCTGCCGGACTACCCTGAAACCGTAACCACCGACGCAGAAAAAGAAACCCGTGCACGTTACGACAAGGTCAAGGGCAGCGCCGTGAACCCGGTCCTGCGCGAAGGCAACTCCGACCGTCGCGCACCGCTGTCGGTCAAGAACTACGCACGCAAGCACCCGCACAAGATGGGCGCCTGGGCCGCCGACTCCAAGTCGCACATTGCCCACATGAACAACGGCGACTTCTACGGCAGCGAAAAAGCCGTGCAGATCGAAGCCGCTGACGCTGTCAAAATTGCGCTGGTCGCAAAGGACGGCACCACCACCGTCCTGAAGGAAAAGACCAACGTACAGGCCGGCGAAATCATCGACACCGCCGTGCTGAGCAAAAAAGCCCTGCGCAGCTTCATCGCCGCTGAAATCGAAGACGCCAAGAAGCAAGGCGTGCTGCTGTCGGTCCACTTGAAAGCCACCATGATGAAGGTCTCCGACCCGATCATGTTCGGCCAGATCGTTGCCGAGTTCTATAAAGACGCCCTGGCCAAGCACGCCACCGTGCTGGAGCAGATCGGCTTCAACCTGAACAACGGCATCGGCGACCTGTACGCCCGCATCAAGGCCCTGCCGGCCGACCAGCAAGCGCAGATCGAAGCCGACATCCAGGCGGTCTACGCCGCGCGCCCTGCCCTGGCGATGGTCAACTCCGACAAAGGCATCACCAACCTGCACGTGCCGAGCGACGTGATCGTCGACGCCTCGATGCCAGCAATGATCCGCGACTCCGGCAAGATGTGGGGCACCGACGGCCAGTTGCACGACACCAAGGCCGTGATCCCGGATCGCTGCTACGCCACCATCTACCAGGCGGTCATCGAAGACTGCAAGGCCAATGGCGCCTTCGACCCAACCACCATGGGCAGCGTGCCAAACGTTGGCCTGATGGCCAAGAAAGCCGAAGAGTACGGCTCCCACGACAAGACCTTCCAGATCAAGGCTGACGGCGTTGTCCGCGTCACCGACAGCCAGGGCAACCTGCTGATGGAACAGAACGTCGAAGCTGGCGACATCTTCCGCATGTGCCAGACCAAAGACGCGCCGATCCAAGACTGGGTCAAGCTCGCCGTCAACCGTGCTCGCGCCAGCAACACCCCGGCCATCTTCTGGCTGGACCCTAAGCGCGCCCACGATGGTGTAGTCGTCGAGAAAGTTCAGGCTTACCTCAAAGACCACAACACCGAAGGCCTGGACATCCGCATCATGGCCCCGGTCGATGCGATGAAGTTCACCCTGGAGCGCACCCGCAAGGGCCTGGACACCATCTCGGTGACCGGTAACGTACTGCGCGACTACCTGACCGACCTGTTCCCGATCATGGAACTGGGCACCAGCGCCAAGATGCTGTCGATCGTGCCGCTGATGAACGGTGGCGGCCTGTTCGAAACCGGCGCTGGCGGCTCGGCTCCAAAGCACGTGCAGCAACTGCTGGAAGAAAACTTCCTGCGCTGGGATTCTTTGGGCGAGTTCCTGGCCTTGGCCGCATCCCTTGAGCACTTGGGTGTGACATACAACAACCCGAAAGCCCTGGTACTGTCCAAGACCCTGGACCAGGCTACCGGCCAGTTCCTGGACAACAACAAGTCGCCATCGCGCAAAGTCGGCAACATCGACAACCGCGGCAGCCACTTCTACCTGGCGCTGTACTGGGCACAAGCCCTGGCCGCCCAGACCGAAGACACTGCACTGCAAGCGCAGTTTGGCGAATTGGCCAAAACCCTGGCCGAGAACGAAGCAACCATCGTTGCCGAACTCAACGCCGTACAGGGCAAGCCAGTGGACATCGGCGGCTACTACGCGCCGAACCCAGAGCTGACCAGCAAAGCCATGCGCCCAAGCAACACCCTCAATGCGGCGATTGCCAAGTTGAAGTAAGGTTGTAAGGATGCAAAGAAGCCCCGGCCAAGTGCCGGGGTTTCTGCTTGTAGGGACTTCATTGAAGAAACCCAATCCAATGTGGGAGCTGGCTTGCCTGCGATTGCAGTCTGTAGGAGCGAGCTTGCTCGCGAAAAACTCAAAGGCGCCGCGTTCATTCAGCAAGCACGCGTTATCGTTGACGTTTTTCGCGAGCAAGCTCGCTCCTACAAAAAAGCCTTAATTGACTGGCATTAAGGCAAGCCAGCTCCCACATTGACCGAGTCACCTTCCAGATACCGAGGTTCGCAATGACCTGGCTCCCCCACATCACCGTCGCCACCATCGTCGAAGACAACGGCAAGTTCCTGATGGTCGAAGAACTCAAGGGCGGCCGCGCCGTGCTCAATCAGCCCGCCGGCCACCTGGACCCGAACGAAACCCTGACCGAAGCCGCCGTGCGCGAGACGCTGGAAGAAACCGGCTGGGACGTGGAAGCCACCGGCATCGTCGGCATCTACCTGTACACCGCACCCAGCAATGGCGTGACCTATCAACGGGTCTGCTTTGTCGCCAAGGCCCTGAGACACCACCCGGAGTACCAACTCGACGAAGGCATCCTGCGCGCCCGCTGGTTGACCCGTGACGAGCTGATGGCGGTGCGCGACGACTGGCGCAGCGAGCTGATTATCCGCTGCATCGATGATTACCTGGCCGGCCAGCGCCACAGTCTCGAATTGATCCGCCCTTCTCTTTAGCCTTGCGGGCCCAGGCCTGCTAGAATCGCGTCCTTTTTCAAGACACCCGTTGAAACCCTATGCGTGATCCAGCCCCTTCTGACACACAAAAGAAGCGCGTCATCGTCGGCATGTCCGGCGGCGTGGACTCTTCCGTTTCCGCCGTTCTGCTCATGGAGCAGGGTTATGAGGTGGAAGGCCTGTTCATGAAGAACTGGGAAGAAGACGATGGAACGGAATACTGCACCGCCATGGACGACCTGGCCGACGCCCAGGCCGTGTGCGACAAGATCGGCATCAAGCTGCACACCGCCAACTTCGCCGCCGAGTACTGGGACAATGTGTTCGAGCACTTCCTGGCCGAATACAAGGCCGGCCGCACGCCGAACCCGGATATCCTGTGCAACCGCGAAATCAAGTTTAAGGCCTTCCTCGACTACGCCATGATGCTCGGCGCCGACCTGATAGCTACCGGCCACTACGTGCGCCGTCGCGATATCGATGGCCGCACCGAATTGCTCAAGGGCCTGGACCCGAACAAGGACCAGAGCTACTTCCTGCATGCCGTCGGCGGTGAACAGATCGCCAAAACGCTGTTCCCGGTCGGCGAGCTGGAAAAGCCCGAAGTGCGCAAGATCGCCGAGAAGCACGGCCTGGCCACCGCCAAGAAGAAAGATTCCACCGGTATCTGCTTTATCGGCGAGCGGCGTTTCAGCGACTTCCTCAAGCAATACCTGCCCGCGCAACCGGGCGAGATCAAGACTACCGACGGTGAAGTGATCGGCCGTCACCACGGCCTGATGTACCACACCATCGGCCAGCGTCAGGGCCTGGGCATTGGCGGCCTGAAGGACGCAGGTGAAGAGCCGTGGTACGTGCTGGTCAAAGACCTGGAAAACAACGTGCTGGTGGTCGGCCAAGGCAATGAGCATCCGCTGCTGTTCTCCGGCGCCCTGCTCGCTTCCGAGATCTATTGGGTCAACCCTATCGACTTGAGCACCCCGCGCCGCCTGACCGCCAAAGTGCGTTATCGCCAGAGCGACCAGCCCTGCACCCTGGAAAAGACCGCCACCGGTTACCGCGCCACCTTCGATGACCCGCAACGCGCGGTCACCCCTGGCCAGTCCGTGGTGTTCTATGACGGCGAAATCTGCCTGGGCGGCGGCGTGATTGAAGTTGCGCAAGCCTGGAGCAACCCGGCATGAGCCCGACCCAGGAGCAGTTGACAGCCCTTGGCGGTGTGTTTCTCGCTGCGGTACTGGTGGACAAGATCGCCAAGACCGGCCAAGTCACTGAAGCCGGCCTGACCTGCATGCTCGGTAGCCTGCTGATCCGCGATCCCAAGGACACCCTTGAGGTTTACGGCGGCGACGACCTGGCGCTGCGTGAAGGCTATCGCGCCCTGATCGGCGCCCTGGAGCGCGACCCCAGCACCTTGCAGCGCGAACCGTTGCGCTATGCCCTGTCGATGCTTGGCCTTGAGCGCCAACTGGCCAAGCGCGACGACCTGCTGGACACCATCGGCAAGCGCCTGCCGCAGATCCAGTCCCAGGTAGAACACTTCGGCCCGGCCCACGAAAACGTGATCGCAGCCTGTGGTGCGCTGTACCAAGACACCTTGAGCACCCTGCGCCAGCGCATCCAGGTGCACGGCGATATGCGCAACCTGCAACAACCCAACAACGCGTCGAAAATCCGCGCATTGCTGCTGGCCGGTATTCGTTCGGCACGCTTGTGGCGCCAGCTGGGCGGTCATCGCTGGCAGTTGGTGATCAGCCGGCGCAAATTGCTCAAAGAGCTTTACCCGTTGATGCGCAACGAATAAGTCGCACCAACAGGCTGTTTTCAAGCCATTACGCGTAATACGCCGGTCAGTTGGCGACGGACCGGCGGATTTTTTCATGTATGATACGCGCCCCATTTCGTTGCCCGACTGTCCGAGAACACCCCATGCAGCTCTCTTCGCTCACTGCGGTTTCCCCTGTTGACGGCCGCTACGCCGGCAAAACCCAGGCCCTGCGCCCTATTTTCAGCGAGTACGGCCTGATCCGTGCCCGTGTCCTGGTTGAAGTGCGCTGGCTCCAGCGCCTGGCCAGTCACCGCGCCATCAGCGAAGTGCCGGCGTTTTCCGCCGAGGCCAACGCTGTATTGAACGCCCTGGCGGAAAACTTCTCCCTGGAGCACGCCGAGCGTGTGAAAGAGATCGAGCGCACCACCAACCACGACGTCAAAGCCATCGAATACCTGCTCAAAGAGCAAGCGGCCCAACTGCCGGAACTGGCCAAGGTCAGCGAGTTCATCCACTTTGCCTGCACCAGCGAGGACATCAACAACCTGTCCCACGCCCTGATGCTGCGCGAAGGCCGTGATGACGTGATGTTGCCGCTGATGCGCCAGACTGCCGAAGCCATCCGCGAGCTGGCGATCCGTTTCGCTGCCGTGCCGATGCTGTCGCGCACCCACGGCCAGCCGGCCTCGCCAACTACCCTGGGCAAAGAACTGGCCAACGTTGTGTACCGCCTGGAGCGCCAGATCGCCCAAGTCGCCGCCGTGCCATTGCTGGGCAAGATCAACGGTGCCGTAGGCAACTACAACGCCCACCTGTCGGCCTACCCTGAGATCGACTGGGAAGCCAACGCCCGCGCCTTCATCGAAGACGAGCTGGGCCTGGGTTTCAACCCCTACACCACGCAGATCGAACCGCACGACTACATCGCCGAGCTGTTCGACGCGATTGCACGCTTCAACACCATCCTGATCGATTTCGATCGCGATATCTGGGGCTACATCTCCCTGGGCTACTTCAAGCAGCGCACCATTGCCGGCGAAATCGGTTCGTCGACCATGCCGCACAAGGTCAACCCGATCGACTTCGAAAACTCCGAAGGCAACCTGGGTATTGCCAACGCCCTGTTCCAGCACCTGGCCAGCAAGTTGCCGATCTCCCGCTGGCAGCGCGACCTGACCGACTCCACTGTACTGCGCAACCTCGGTGTCGGCTTTGCCCACAGCGTGATCGCATACGAAGCCAGCCTCAAAGGCATCAGCAAGCTGGAGCTCAACGAGCAGAAGATTGCCGCTGACCTGGACGCGTGTTGGGAAGTACTGGCCGAGCCGATCCAGACCGTGATGCGCCGCTACAACATCGAAAACCCCTACGAGAAGCTGAAAGAATTGACGCGCGGCAAGGGCATCAGCCCCGAAGCGCTGCAAACTTTCATCGACGGCCTGGACATGCCAGCCGCGGCCAAGGCCGAGCTGAAACTGCTCACCCCGGCCAACTACATCGGCAACGCTGTAGAGCAAGCCAAGCGCATCTGATCCAAGCAAGCTCCTTTGAGACGCCCGGCCGCGCCGGGCGTTTTTATTCCTGTCTTAAAAGTGCTTTTTTTCAATAGGTTACACATGAATCCTGATATCCCTCTTCAACTTCTGGGCGGCATCACGGCACGGGAATTCCTGCGCGACTACTGGCAGAAAAAACCGCTGCTGATCCGCCAGGCCCTCCCTGACTTCGAAAGCCCGATCGATGCCGACGAACTGGCAGGCCTGGCCCTGGAAGAGGAAGTCGAGTCGCGCCTGGTGATCGAACACGGCGAGCGCCCGTGGGAACTGCGCCGCGGCCCGTTCGCCGAAGACGCTTTCAGCACCCTGCCCGAGCGTGAGTGGACCCTGCTGGTGCAGGCGGTCGACCAGTTCGTGCCGGAAGTGGCTGAGCTGTTGGAGCACTTCCGCTTCCTGCCGAGCTGGCGTATCGATGATGTGATGATCAGCTTCGCCGCGCCGGGTGGCAGCGTCGGTCCGCATTTCGATAACTACGATGTGTTCCTGCTGCAAGCCCAGGGCAAGCGCAACTGGAAGATCGGCCAGATGTGCAATTCCGAAAGCCCGTTGCTGCAACACGCCGACCTGCGCATCCTCGCCGAATTCGAAGAAAGCGCCGAATGGGTACTGGAACCGGGCGACATGCTCTACCTGCCGCCGCGCCTGGCCCATTTCGGTATTGCCGAAGACGACTGCATGACCTATTCCGTCGGTTTCCGTGCACCGAGCGCCGCTGAAGTGCTGACCCACTTCACCGACTTCCTCAGCCAGTACCTGACCGACGAAGAACGCTACACCGACGCCGACGCCCAGCCGGTCAGCGACCCGCACCAGATTCAGGGCGACGCACTGGACCGCCTCAAGGGCCTGCTCGCCGAGCACATGAGCGATGAGCGCATGCTGCTGACCTGGTTCGGCCAGTTCATGACCGAACCACGCTACCCGGAGCTGGTAGCCGGCGAAGAGTTGGGCGAAGAAGACTTCATCAACAGCCTGCAAGACGGCGCGATCCTGGTGCGCAACCCGAGCGCGCGCCTGGCCTGGTCCGAAGTGGACGACGACGTCCTGCTGTTCGCCAGCGGCCAGAGCCGTTACCTGCCGGGCAGACTGCGTGAACTGTTGAAGCTGGTGTGCTCGGCGGATGCACTGCACAGCGAAAACCTGGGCGAGTGGCTGGCCGACGAAGACGGTCGCGACCTGCTGTGCGAACTGGTCAAGCAAGGCAGCCTGGGGTTCGCGGATGAATAGAATTCACGTAAGTGTCGCGGACTGGCGAAAGGATATCGACGAGATTCGGCGCATTCGTGAAGCGGTATTTATCGCTGAACAATCGGTCCCGCCTGAACTGGAGTGGGACGCGGACGATGCCGGCGCCATGCATTTTCTTGCATACGAAGGCGACTTCCCGATTGGCACTGCTCGACTGCTGCCCAGCGGCGAGATCGGGCGCGTGTCGGTACTCAAGGACTGGCGCGGGCTGAAAGTCGGCGACAAGCTGATGGAAGCCGTGATTGGCGAGGCTGTGAAACGCGGCCAGACCCGGCAGTTCCTGAGTGCGCAGGTGTATGCGGCGCCGTTCTATGAGCGGCTGGGTTTCAAGATTGTCAGCGATGAGTTTCTTGAGGTCGGGATTCCGCATGTGGATATGGTGCGCGAGGGCTAATTCGAGACCGCGCCGCCTTTATCGCAGGCAAGCCAGCTCCCACATTTGACTGCATTCCAAGTGTGGGAGCTGGCTTGCCTGCGATAGCTATTTCAGCAACACCCTGAATGCCCTGCCTGCCAGGGCATTTTGCCGTCTACGATTCAACTTGCACCCTGCCAGGCCGACAAACTGGCACTATCAAGCAAATGACTCGCAGAGATAACGGACATGTCCCTACGCACCCTGCTCACCGCCCTCCTGATGACCGTCAGCGCTTGCGCCATGGCCGCCACTGAAGTCGTCAACCTGAACAACCGCACCAGCGCCGACCTGCTGCCCGTGGCGCAGAACTTCATCGGCAAGGACGGCACCGTCAGCGCCTACGGCAACCAACTTATCGTTAACGCTGAGCCCGCCAAGATCGAGGGCTTGCGCGCACTGCTCGGCCAATTGGATACACCGGCCAAACGCCTGCTGATCACCGTCGATACCAACGAGAACAACCAGCAGAACAGCGGTGACAGCCAGACCCGCATCATCAGCTACGGCACTGCCAGCCGCGACGGTGGCGTGCAGCAGATCCAGGCCAGCGAAGGCGTGCCTGCGCTGATCCAGGTCGGCCAGAGCGTACCGCTGACCACCACGCAACAGGACAGCTATGGCCGTCTGCAAAACCAGACCCAGTATCGCAACGTCACCCAGGGCTTTTACGTGACCGCCAGCGTCACTGGCGAAACCGTACACCTGGCCATCAGTACCAACCGTGACCGCATGAGCCAGGAACGTCCCGATGTAGTGAACGTGCAAAGCACCGACACAACTGTCAGCGGCCGCCTGGGCGAATGGATCCCCCTGGCCGGCATCAATCGCGAAACCCAGGCGGACAAATCCTCTACAACCCGCAGCTACTCTACTCAGGGCCGCGATGACCTGACTTTACGGGTCAAGGTCGACACCCTGAACTGAAGCACCGAAAACTGACTGGCAAGTCGCATTAGACTAAAGATGTAGTGCTTTAAAAAAAGCACTACAAAACATTTGACGAGCCAAAAAAGCATGGGCATGATGGCCTCGCTCCCGCTAATCAGGGGCCCTGGCAAGGGCCTTCGGATCGCTGCTCTAAGCTACCCACCTGAGCCGATTCGTGTCTGTACCGCCCACAAGGTGTGTTTGACGTTGGTTGCGACTGGAACGAAGTTGTCCCGAGGGACGGAAGCTAACCAGGTAACCCGGCTACACACTGATGGATCGTACCAAGGCCCACGACGCCCGAAGACCGTTCGCAGTTTGCCCTTACCTGCTCAACTCCCCCCTTTGAGCCCCATCGTTCATCCCGTCGCCTACCTCCGTCAGATTTGACTTGAACACCAAAGCTTCTGGTCAGCGAGCAACCCTACCCAGGCAACGAATGCCGGGCTGGCAAACGGATACTTCAAACAAGACGCGACGAGGTTTTTCCCCATGGCACTGACACGCGAACAGCAAATTGCAGCCCTTGAAAAAGACTGGGCTGAAAACCCACGCTGGAAAGGCGTAACCCGCGCTTATTCCGCTGCTGACGTCGTCCGCCTGCGTGGCTCGGTTCAACCTGAGCACACCTTTGCAAAACTCGGCGCCGAGAAGCTGTGGAACCTGGTCACCCAAGGCGCCAAGCCGTCCTTCCGTCCCGACAAAGATTTCGTCAACTGCATGGGCGCCCTCACTGGCGGCCAGGCAGTCCAGCAGGTAAAAGCCGGTATCCAGGCGATCTACCTGTCCGGCTGGCAAGTGGCAGCGGACAACAACTCCGCTGAATCCATGTACCCCGACCAATCGCTGTACCCGGTGGACTCGGTGCCAACCGTGGTCAAGCGCATCAACAACTCGTTCCGTCGTGCCGACCAGATCCAGTGGAAAGCCGGCAAGAACCCAGGCGATGAAGGCTACATCGACTACTTCGCGCCAATCGTGGCCGACGCCGAAGCCGGTTTCGGCGGCGTACTCAACGCCTACGAACTGATGAAAAGCATGATCGAGGCAGGCGCTGCCGGCGTGCACTTCGAAGACCAGTTGGCCTCGGTGAAAAAATGCGGCCACATGGGCGGCAAGGTACTGGTACCGACCCAGGAAGCCGTACAGAAGCTGACCGCCGCTCGCCTGGCCGCTGACGTGGCCGGTACGCCGACCATCATCCTGGCCCGTACCGACGCCAACGCAGCAGACCTGCTGACCTCGGACTGCGACCCGTACGACCAGCCGTTCGTCACCGGCGAACGCACCCAGGAAGGCTTCTACAAAGTGCGCGCCGGCCTCGACCAGGCTATCGCCCGTGGCCTGGCCTACGCGCCGTACGCCGACCTGATCTGGTGCGAAACCGCCAAGCCGGACCTGGACGAAGCACGCCGCTTTGCCGAAGCGATCAAGAAGGAATACCCGGACCAACTGCTGTCCTACAACTGCTCGCCTTCCTTCAACTGGAAGAAGAACCTGGACGACGCGACCATCGCCAAGTTCCAGCGTGAGCTGTCGGCCATGGGCTACAAGCACCAGTTCATCACCCTGGCCGGTATCCACAACATGTGGCACAGCATGTTCAACCTGGCGCACGACTACGCCCGCAACGACATGACGGCCTACGTGAAGCTGCAGGAGCAGGAATTCGCTGACGCCGCCAAAGGCTACACCTTCGTGGCGCACCAGCAGGAAGTGGGCACCGGCTACTTCGACGACATGACCACCGTAATCCAGGGCGGCACCTCGTCCGTGACCGCGCTGACCGGCTCGACCGAAGAAGAGCAGTTCCACTAAGTACCGCGTACACGGCCACTGCGGCCCCACGGAAGACCTAACCGCAGTGCCGCGCAACAATCACGCCCCGACTGGTTCGGGGCGTTTTTTTTGCCTAGGAATCACCGAAAATCAATGGTGGGAGCTGGCTTGCCTGCGATGGCGGTGGGTCAGAGGCAGGTGTTTCAGCTGATTCGCTGATATCGCAGGCAAGCCAGCTCCCACATTGACCGCGCCCTATCCATAGTTTTTTGCTAAAAACATTGATCCAGAGCGGTATCCGCACAGGCCCAATCGGGTAAAAGAGCCGTTGCAGCAACTAAGCAGCACTCAAGCAAGTAACGCTAACTTCCCGCGCCACATGAGAAACACTCGCTTAAACCTCTGCGCAAACAATATTCATTATCATTTGGCGCTTGAAAACTTCGTTACATCTTAAACAAAACATATTTGATGAAAAGCCCGCTAATGCCCACACCACAAGGGCTACAGCCCCAAGAAGGTGCACTATGTGCTTATTCCACCGAATAATTTCGCCCTGGGAATTTTACTTGCCCGGTGTTTAGCCATAAAATCACCGCGATTGATTGCAGTGCGACATATCGTCACTGCATCGTTACTTTTTCGAGCTCAGAGACCTTTGCTCTCTGTTAAGGATTTCCAGCATGACCGACGCGACAGGACTCATGGCCCACAACTGGGGCTTTGCCATTTTCCTCCTCGGTGTTGTAGGCCTTTGCGCCTTCATGCTCGGCGTGTCCAGCCTCCTCGGGTCAAAAGCCTGGGGCCGCAGCAAAAACGAACCGTTCGAATCCGGCATGCTGCCTACAGGTGGCGCCCGCTTGCGGCTCTCAGCCAAATTCTATCTGGTCGCGATGTTGTTCGTGATCTTCGATATCGAAGCCCTCTTTCTCTTTGCATGGTCTGTGTCCGTCCGCGAAAGCGGCTGGACCGGATTCGTCGAAGCTCTCGTTTTCATAGCAATTCTGTTGGCAGGTCTTGTCTACCTGTTCCGAGTGGGCGCCCTTGACTGGGCTCCGGAAGCTCGTCGCAAGCGGCAAGCGAAGCTGAAACAATGAGGCTTTGGCAATGCAATACAATCTCACCAGGATCGACCCGGATGCTCCTAACGAGCAGTACCCCATCGGCGAACGGGAAACCGTTTCCGACCCGTTAGAAGACCAAGTCCACAAAAACATCTACATGGGCAAGCTGGAAGACGTGCTGAGTGGCGCGGTCAACTGGGGGCGTAAAAACTCCCTGTGGCCGTACAACTTCGGCCTTTCGTGCTGCTACGTGGAAATGACCACCGCCTTCACGGCGCCCCACGACATCGCGCGCTTTGGCGCCGAAGTGATCCGGGCCTCGCCGCGCCAGGCGGATTTCATGGTTATCGCCGGTACCTGCTTCATCAAGATGGCGCCGATCATCCAGCGTCTCTATGAGCAAATGCTCGAACCAAAATGGGTTATCTCCATGGGTTCGTGCGCCAACTCCGGTGGCATGTACGACATCTACTCGGTCGTTCAAGGGGTGGACAAGTTCCTGCCCGTGGACGTCTACGTGCCTGGCTGCCCGCCCCGTCCCGAAGCGTTCCTGCAAGGCTTGATGCTGTTGCAGGAATCGATTGGCAAGGAGCGTCGCCCACTGTCCTGGGTGGTCGGTGATCAAGGCGTTTATCGCGCCGAGATGCCGTCTCAAAAGGAACAGCGCCGCGAACAGCGAATCGCAGTCACCAACCTGCGCAGCCCCGACGAAGTCTGATCCAGCCCGCTTCTTTTATAGAACGAAAACCTGGCTTCATTCTTTACGTTGACCGAAAGCGATAAAAAACCATGACTACAGGCAGTGCTCTGTACATCCCGCCTTATAAGGCAGACGACCAGGATGTGGTTGTCGAACTCAATAACCGTTTTGGCCCTGACGCCTTCACCGCCCAGGCCACACGCACCGGTATGCCGGTGCTGTGGGTGGCGCGTGCCAGGCTCGTCGAAGTCCTGACCTTCCTGCGCAACCTGCCCAAGCCGTACGTCATGCTCTATGACCTGCATGGCGTGGACGAGCGTCTGCGCACCAAGCGCCAGGGCCTGCCGAGCGGCGCCGATTTCACCGTGTTCTACCACCTGATGTCGCTGGAACGTAACAGCGACGTGATGATCAAGGTCGCCCTGAGCGAGAACGACCTGAGCATCCCGACCGTGACCGGTATCTGGCCGAACGCCAGCTGGTACGAGCGTGAAGTCTGGGACATGTTCGGTATCGACTTCCCCGGCCACCCGCACCTGACGCGCATCATGATGCCACCGACTTGGGAAGGTCACCCGCTGCGCAAGGACTTCCCTGCCCGCGCCACCGAATTCGACCCGTTCAGCCTCAACCTGGCCAAGCAGCAACTGGAAGAAGAAGCCGCGCGCTTCCGCCCCGAAGACTGGGGCATGAAGCGTTCCGGCACTAACGAGGACTACATGTTCCTCAACCTGGGCCCGAACCACCCTTCGGCTCACGGTGCCTTCCGTATTATCCTGCAACTGGACGGCGAAGAGATCGTCGACTGCGTCCCGGACATCGGCTACCACCACCGTGGCGCCGAGAAGATGGCCGAGCGTCAGTCCTGGCACAGCTTCATCCCGTACACCGACCGTATCGACTACCTCGGCGGCGTGATGAACAACCTGCCGTACGTGCTCTCGGTCGAGAAGCTGGCCGGTATCAAGGTGCCGGACCGCGTCGACACCATCCGCATCATGATGGCCGAGTTCTTCCGGATCACCAGCCACCTGCTGTTCCTGGGTACCTATATCCAGGACGTCGGCGCCATGACCCCGGTGTTCTTCACCTTCACCGACCGTCAGCGCGCGTACAAGGTCATCGAAGCCATCACTGGCTTCCGTCTGCACCCGGCCTGGTACCGCATTGGCGGGGTGGCCCACGACCTGCCGAACGGCTGGGAGCGCCTGGTCAAGGAATTCATCGACTGGATGCCCAAGCGTCTGGACGAATACCAGAAAGCCGCCCTGGACAACAGCATCCTCAAAGGCCGCACCATCGGCGTCGCGCAGTACAACACCAAAGAGGCCCTGGAATGGGGCGTCACCGGTGCCGGCCTGCGTTCCACTGGTTGCGACTTCGACCTGCGTAAAGCGCGCCCATACTCCGGCTACGAGAACTTCGAGTTCGAAGTACCGCTGGCGGCCAATGGCGATGCCTACGACCGTTGCATCGTGCGCCTCGAAGAAATGCGCCAGAGCCTGAAGATCATCGAGCAGTGCATGCGCAACATGCCGGCCGGCCCGTACAAGGCGGATCACCCGCTGACCACGCCGCCGCCCAAAGAGCGCACGCTGCAGCACATCGAAACCCTGATCACGCACTTCCTGCAGGTTTCGTGGGGCCCGGTGATGCCGGCCAACGAATCCTTCCAGATGATCGAAGCGACCAAGGGTATCAACAGTTATTACCTGACGAGCGATGGCGGCACCATGAGCTACCGCACCCGGATTCGTACCCCAAGCTTTGCCCACTTGCAGCAGATCCCTTCGGTGATCAAAGGCGAGATGGTCGCGGACTTGATTGCGTACCTGGGTAGTATCGATTTCGTTATGGCCGACGTGGACCGCTAAGCATGAACAGCACGCTTATCCAGACAGACCGTTTCACCTTGAGTGAAACCGAGCGCTCGGCCATCGAGCACGAGCTGCATCACTACGAAGACCCGCGCGCGGCGTCTATCGAAGCCCTGAAGATCGTCCAGAAGGAACGTGGCTGGGTGCCCGACGGCGCCCTCTACGCCATCGGCGAGATCCTCGGCATCCCCGCCAGCGACGTTGAAGGCGTGGCCACGTTCTACAGCCAGATCTTCCGTCAGCCGGTGGGCCGCCACATCATTCGCGTGTGCGACAGCATGGTCTGCTACATCGGCGGCCATGAGTCCGTGGTCAGCGAGATCCAGAACAAGCTGGGCATCGGCCTCGGCCAGACCACCCCGGACGGCCGCTTCACGCTGCTGCCGGTGTGCTGCCTAGGCAACTGCGACAAGGCGCCGGCGTTGATGATCGACGACGACACATTCGGTGACGTACAGCCCGCTGGCGTCACCCAATTGCTCGAGGGCTACCCATGACCCTGACTTCCTTCGGCCCGGCCAACCTGATCAAGCGTTCGGCCGAGACTCACCCCCTCACCTGGCGCCTGCGTGACGACGGCGAGCCGGTATGGCTCGACGAGTACCAGGCCAAGAACGGCTACGCGGCTGCGCGCAAAGCCTTCGCCGACATGGCCCAGGACGATATCGTCCAGACCGTGAAGGACGCCGGCCTCAAGGGCCGCGGCGGTGCGGGCTTCCCCACTGGCGTGAAGTGGGGCCTGATGCCCAAAGACGAATCCATCAACATCCGCTACCTGCTGTGCAACGCAGATGAAATGGAGCCCAACACCTGGAAAGACCGCATGCTGATGGAGCAACTGCCCCATCTGCTGATCGAAGGCATGCTGATCAGTGCCCGTGCGCTGAAAACCTACCGTGGCTACATCTTCCTGCGTGGCGAGTACACCACCGCCGCCAAGCACCTCAACCGTGCCGTGCAAGAAGCCAAGGCCGCAGGCTTGCTGGGCAAGAACATCCTCGGTTCCGGCTTTGACTTCGAACTGTTCGTACACACCGGCGCCGGGCGTTATATCTGCGGTGAAGAAACCGCACTGATCAACTCCCTTGAAGGCCGCCGCGCCAACCCGCGCTCCAAGCCGCCCTTCCCCGCCGCCGTGGGCGTGTGGGGCAAGCCGACCTGCGTGAACAACGTCGAGACCCTGTGCAATGTGCCAGCGATCATCGCCGACGGCGTGGACTGGTACAAATCCTTGGCCCGTGAAGGCAGCGAAGACATGGGCACCAAGCTCATGGGCTTCTCCGGCAAGGTCAAGAACCCTGGCCTGTGGGAGCTGCCGTTCGGCGTGACCGCGCGCGAGCTGTTCGAGGACTACGCCGGCGGCATGCGCGACGGCTACACCTTGAAAGCCTGGCAGCCAGGCGGCGCCGGTACCGGCTTCCTGCTCCCTGAGCACCTCGACGCACAGATGTATGCCGGCGGCATCGGCAAGGTGGGTACCCGGATGGGTACTGGCCTGGCGATGGCGGTCGACAACACGGTGAACATGGTCTCGCTGCTGCGCAACATGGAGCAGTTCTTTGCCCGTGAATCGTGCGGTTTCTGCACCCCATGCCGCGACGGTCTGCCGTGGAGCGTCAAGCTGCTGATGGCCCTGGAAAATGGCGAAGGCCGCGAGGGTGACATCGAAACCCTGCTGGGCCTGGTCGGCTTCCTCGGCCCAGGCAAGACCTTCTGTGCTCACGCACCGGGCGCCGTGGAGCCATTGGGCAGCGCAATCAAATACTTCCGCTCGGAGTTCGAAGCCGGCATCGCGCCCACCAGCGCCGCCGTCCCGCCTCTGGCGAAGCCGATCGTAGTCGGCGCGTAACGCTTAAACAGGCGAAGGGTCCGTGCCCTTCGCCTGCTCATGTGCTGACGCCTTCAAGGCTGTGTAGATGCACATGAATAACAAGATTCCATTAGCCACGCCCGCTGACAACGGGCCAACGAAGAACTTTGAACCATGGCCACTATCCACGTAGACGGCAAAGCGCTCGAAGTCGATGGGGCGGACAACCTGTTACAGGCGTGTCTGTCACTCGGCCTCGACATCCCGTATTTCTGCTGGCACCCCGCGCTTGGTAGCGTCGGTGCCTGTCGCCAGTGTGCGGTCAAGCAATACACCGACGAGAACGACACCCGTGGTCGTATCGTCATGTCCTGCATGACCCCAGCCACCGACAACACCTGGATCTCCATCGACGATGAAGAATCCAAGGCATTCCGCGCCAGCGTTGTCGAATGGCTGATGACCAACCACCCCCACGACTGCCCGGTCTGTGAGGAAGGCGGTCACTGCCACCTGCAAGACATGACGGTGATGACCGGCCACAACGAGCGCCGTTATCGCTTCACCAAGCGTACCCACCAGAACCAGGACCTCGGCCCGTTCATTTCCCACGAAATGAACCGCTGCATCGCCTGCTACCGCTGCGTGCGCTTTTATAAGGACTACGCCGGCGGCACCGACCTGGGTGTATTCGGCGCCCACGACAACGTGTACTTCGGTCGCGTTGAAGACGGCGTGCTGGAGAGCGAGTTCTCCGGCAACCTCACCGAGGTCTGCCCGACCGGTGTGTTCACCGACAAGACCCACTCCGAGCGCTACAACCGTAAGTGGGACATGCAGTTTGCACCGAGCATCTGCCATGGCTGCTCCAGCGGTTGCAACATCTCCCCGGGCGAGCGCTACGGCGAACTGCGTCGCATCGAAAACCGCTTCAACGGTTCGGTCAACCAGTACTTCCTGTGCGACCGTGGCCGTTTCGGCTATGGCTACGTCAACCGCGAAGACCGCCCACGCCAGCCACTGTTGGCCGATGGCGCCAAGCTGAGCCTGGACGCCGCACTGGATAAGGCCGCCGACCTGTTGCGCGGCCGTAACATCGTCGGTATCGGTTCACCACGTGCCAGCCTCGAAAGCAACTTCGCCTTGCGCGAGTTGGTAGGTGCCGAGCACTTCTACTGCGGTATCGAAGCCGGCGAGCTGGAGCGCATCCGCCTGGTCCTGCAAGTGCTGAACGACAGCCCGCTGCCGGTTCCGAACATGCGCGACATCGAAGACCACGATGCGATCTTCGTGCTCGGTGAAGACCTGACCCAGACCGCCGCGCGTATCGCGCTGTCCCTGCGTCAATCGGTCAAAGGCAAGGCCGAAGAAATGGCCGACGCCATGCGCGTACAGCCGTGGCTCGACGCGGCCGTGAAAAACATCGGCCAGCACGCGCTGAACCCGCTGTTTATCGCTTCTCTGGCTGAAACCAAGCTCGACGACATCGCCGAAGAATGCGTGCACGCTGCGCCGGACGACCTGGCCCGCCTCGGTTTCGCCGTGGCCCATGCCCTCGACGCCAGCGCGCCTGCGGTTGAAGGCCTGGACGCTGAAGCCGTCGAACTGGCCCAGCGCATTGCCGACGCCCTGCTGGCGGCCAAGCGTCCGTTGATCATTGCCGGTACCTCGTTGGGTTCCAAGGCGCTGATCGAAGCCGCTGCCAACATCGCCAAGGCCCTGAAGCTGCGCGACAAAAACGGTTCCATCAGCCTGGTAGTGCCGGAAGCCAACAGTCTGGGCCTGGCCATGCTCGGTGGCGAGTCCGTGGACGCGGCGCTGCAAGCCGTGATCGACGGCAACGCCGACGCCATCGTGGTACTGGAAAACGACCTGTACACCCGCACCGCTGCGGCCAAGGTTGACGCTGCGCTCAACGCCGCCAAGGTGCTGATCGTCGCCGACCATCAGAAGACCGCCACCAGCGACCGCGCCGACCTGGTGCTGCCAGCCGCCACCTTCGCTGAAGGCGACGGTACCCTGGTCAGCCAGGAAGGCCGCGCCCAGCGCTTCTTCCAGGTGTTCGATCCGAAGTACATGGACGCCAGCATCCTGGTGCACGAAGGCTGGCGCTGGCTGCATGCCCTGCGCGCCACCCTGCTGAACCAGCCGATCGACTGGACCCAGCTCGACCACGTCACCGCTGCCACCGCTGCCAGCGCGCCGCAACTGGCTCGTATCGTCGATGCCGCGCCGTCTGCCGCGTTCCGCATCAAGGGCCTGAAACTGGCGCGTGAGCCGTTGCGTTACTCCGGTCGTACCGCCATGCGTGCTGACATCAGCGTGCACGAGCCGCGTACCCCGCAAGACAACGACACCGCGTTTGCCTTCTCCATGGAAGGTTATTCGGGTTCGGCCGAGCCGCGTCAGCAGGTGCCGTTTGCCTGGTCGCCGGGCTGGAACTCGCCGCAAGCCTGGAACAAGTTCCAGGACGAAGTCGGTGGTCATATCCGCGCTGGCGACCCGGGCACCCGCCTGATCGAAAGCAGCGGTGACTCGCTGAACTGGTTCGCTGCGGTACCGCGTCCGTTCAACCCGGCGCCGGGCACCTGGCAGGTCGTGCCGTTCTTCCACCTGTTCGGCAGCGAAGAAACTTCTTCCAAGGCCGCGCCGGTGCAAGAGCGTATTCCTGCCGCCTATGTGTCTGTCGCCAAGTCCGAAGCCGACCGCCTGGGCGTCAACGACGGTGCGCTGCTCAGCCTGAACGTGGCCGGCCAGACCCTGCGTCTGCCGCTGCGTATCAATGACGAGCTGGGTGCCGGCCTGGTTGCACTGCCTAAAGGCATCGCCGGTATTCCGCCTGCCATTTTCGGCAAAACCGTTGACGGTCTGCAGGAGGCAGCGCAATGACTTGGTTCACGCCGGAAGTAATTGACGTGATCATCTCGGTGGTCAAGGCCATCGTGATCCTGTTGGCCGTGGTCGTCGCGGGCGCGTTGCTCAGCTTCGTCGAACGTCGCCTGCTGGGCTGGTGGCAGGACCGTTACGGTCCGAACCGCGTTGGCCCATTCGGCATGTTCCAGATCGCGGCCGACATGCTGAAAATGTTCTTCAAGGAAGACTGGACCCCGCCGTTCGCCGACAAGGTGATCTTCACCCTGGCACCGGTGGTAGCCATGAGCGCATTGCTGATCGCCTTCGCGATCATCCCGATCACCCCGACCTGGGGCGTGGCGGACCTGAACATCGGCTTGCTGTTCTTCTTCGCCATGGCCGGTTTGTCGGTCTATGCCGTGCTGTTCGCCGGTTGGGCCAGTAACAACAAGTTCGCCCTGCTGGGCAGCTTGCGGGCCTCGGCCCAGACCGTGTCCTACGAAGTGTTCATGGGCCTGGCCCTGATGGGCATCGTGGTGCAGGTTGGCTCGTTCAACATGCGCGATATCGTCGAGTACCAGGCGCAGAACCTGTGGTTCATCATTCCGCAGTTCTTCGGCTTCTGTACTTTCTTCATCGCTGGCGTGGCCGTGACTCACCGTCACCCGTTCGACCAGCCGGAAGCGGAACAGGAACTGGCCGACGGTTACCACATTGAATATGCCGGTATGAAATGGGGCATGTTCTTCGTTGGTGAGTACATCGGCATCATCTTGATCTCGGCCCTACTGGTCACGCTGTTCTTCGGCGGCTGGCACGGTCCGTTTGGCATCCTGCCGCAGTTGGCCTTCTTCTGGTTCTTCTTGAAGACCGCGTTCTTCATCATGCTGTTCATCCTGCTGCGCGCCTCGATTCCGCGCCCGCGCTATGACCAGGTGATGGATTTCAGCTGGAGATTCTGCCTGCCGCTGACCCTGATCAATTTGCTGGTGACGGCTGCCGTCGTGTTGTTGAACACGCCCGCTGCCGCGGTTCAGTGAGGATTTGACCCATGTTCAAATATATTGGCGACATCGTTAAGGGTACCGGTACCCAGTTGCGAAGCCTGGTGATGGTGTTCGGTCACGGCTTTCGCAAACGCGACACCCTGCAATACCCCGAAGAAGCGGTGTACCTGCCGCCGCGCTATCGCGGCCGCATCGTACTGACCCGCGACCCCGACGGCGAAGAGCGTTGCGTAGCCTGCAACCTGTGCGCCGTGGCGTGCCCGGTGGGTTGCATCTCCCTGCAGAAAGCTGAAACCGAAGACGGTCGCTGGTACCCGGACTTCTTCCGTATCAACTTCTCGCGCTGCATTTTCTGCGGCCTCTGCGAGGAAGCTTGCCCGACCACCGCGATCCAGCTCACACCGGATTTCGAGATGGCCGAGTTCAAACGTCAGGACCTGGTGTACGAGAAAGAAGATCTTTTGATCTCTGGTCCCGGTAAAAACCCTGATTACAACTTCTATCGTGTTGCAGGTATGGCCGTTGCCGGTAAGCCAAAAGGCGCCGCACAAAACGAAGCCGAACCGATCAACGTGAAGAGCTTGCTGCCTTAAGGAAGAAAGATGGAATTCGCTTTCTATTTCGCATCGGGTATTGCAGTGGTGTCTACGCTTCGCGTGATCACCAACACTAACCCTGTGCACGCCCTGCTCTACCTGATCATTTCGCTGATCGCCGTGGCCATGACGTTTTTCAGCCTCGGCGCACCGTTCGCCGGTGTGCTGGAAGTGATCGCCTACGCCGGCGCCATCATGGTGCTGTTCGTGTTTGTGGTGATGATGCTCAACCTGGGGCCGGCTTCGGTCGCCCAGGAGCGCGTCTGGCTCAAGCCCGGCATCTGGCTCGGCCCGGTTGTCCTCGCAGCGTTGCTGCTGGGTGAACTGCTGTATGTACTGTTCGCTCACCAGAGCGGCCAGGCCATCGGCCACACCACCGTAGACGCGAAAGCCGTGGGCATCAGCCTGTTCGGCCCGTACCTGCTGGTGGTTGAACTGGCTTCGATGCTGCTGCTCGCCGCAGCCATCACCGCCTTCCACTTGGGCCGCAACGAAGCCAAGGAGCAATGACGATGCCTGCTATCCCTTTGGAGCATGGTCTGGCGGTCGCCGGCATCCTGTTCTGCCTTGGCCTGGTCGGCCTGATGGTTCGCCGTAACATTCTGTTCGTGTTGATGAGCCTGGAAATCATGATGAACGCCGCGGCACTGGCATTCATCGTGGCAGGCGCACGTTGGGGCCAGCCGGATGGGCAAGTGATGTTCATCCTGGTGATCAGCCTGGCAGCCGCCGAAGCCAGTATTGGCCTGGCGATCCTGCTGCAACTGTATCGTCGCTTCCACACGCTTGATATCGACGCTGCCAGTGAGATGCGCGGATGAACATGATCTTTCTGACTTTCGTATTCCCCCTGATCGGTTTCCTGCTGCTGTCGTTCTCTCGCGGGCGCTGGTCGGAAAACCTCTCGGCCCTGATCGGCGTGGGCTCCATCGGCCTGTCGGCCATCGTGGCCGCCTACGTCATCTGGCAATTCAATGTGGCACCGCCTGAAGGCGGTCACTACACCCTGGTGCTGTGGCAGTGGATGGCGGTTGAAGGCTTCAAGCCCAACTTCGCCCTCTACGTCGACGGCCTGTCGATCACCATGCTCGGCGTGGTGGTGGGTGTGGGCTTCCTGATCCACTTGTTCGCGTCCTGGTACATGCGCGGTGAAGCGGGCTACTCGCGCTTCTTCTCGTACACCAACCTGTTTATCGCCAGCATGCTGTTTCTGGTGCTGGGCGATAACCTGTTGTTCCTGTACTTCGGCTGGGAAGGCGTGGGCCTGTGCTCGTACCTGTTGATCGGTTTCTACTACAGCAACCGCAACAACGGTAACGCGGCACTCAAGGCATTTATCGTCACCCGCATCGGCGACGTGTTCATGGCCATCGGCCTGTTCATCCTGTTCCAACAGGTGGGCACGCTGAACATCCAGGAACTGCTGGTACTGGCTCCGCAGAAATTCCAGGTCGGCGACTTCTGGATCACCCTGGCGACCCTGATGCTGCTGGGCGGCGCCGTGGGTAAATCTGCGCAACTGCCGCTGCAAACCTGGCTGGCGGATGCGATGGCCGGCCCTACCCCGGTATCGGCATTGATCCACGCCGCCACCATGGTAACCGCCGGTGTCTACCTGATCGCCCGTACCCACGGCCTGTTCACCCTGGCGCCGGACATCCTGCACCTGGTGGGCATCGTGGGCGGCGTGACCCTGGTGCTGGCCGGCTTCGCCGCGCTGGTGCAGACCGACATCAAGCGTATCCTCGCCTACTCGACCATGAGCCAGATCGGCTACATGTTCCTGGCCCTTGGCGTGGGCGCCTGGGACGCGGCGATCTTCCACCTGATGACCCACGCATTCTTCAAGGCCCTGCTGTTCCTCGCCTCCGGTGCGGTGATCGTGGCGTGCCACCACGAGCAGAACATCTTCAAGATGGGCGGCCTGTGGAAGAAACTGCCACTGGCCTACGCCAGCTTCATCGTCGGTGGTGCCGCCCTGGCCGCCTTGCCGTTGGTGACCGCCGGTTTCTACTCCAAGGACGAAATCCTCTGGGAAGCTTTCGCCAGCGGTAACCAGAACCTGCTGTACGCAGGCCTGGTGGGTGCGTTCATGACCTCGCTGTACACCTTCCGCCTGATCTTCATCACCTTCCACGGTGAAGCCAAGACCGAAGCGCACGCAGGCCACGGCATCTCCCACTGGCTGCCACTGTCGGTGCTGATCATCCTGTCGACCTTCGTCGGCGCGATGATCACTCCACCGCTGCACGGTGTGTTGCCACAGAGCGTCGGCCATGCCGGCGGCGAAGCCCAGCACAGCCTGGAAATCGCCTCGGGCGCCATCGCCATCGCCGGTATCCTGCTGGCGGCCCTGCTGTTCCTCGGCAAGCGTCGCTTCGTGACCGCCGTGGCCAACAGTGGCATTGGTCGCTTCCTGTCGGCCTGGTGGTTCGCTGCCTGGGGCTTCGATTGGATCTACGACAAACTGTTCGTCAAACCTTACCTTGCGATCAGCCACGTGCTGCGCAAAGACCCGCTCGACCAGACCATCGGTTTGATCCCGCGTGCCGCCAAGGCCGGTCACACCGCCCTGAGCCGCAGCGAGACCGGCCAATTGCGTTGGTATGCAGCTTCCATGGCCGTCGGTGCCGTGCTGGTGATCGGCGCCATCGTGGTGGTAGCGGTATGACTATGAACATTGCGTACTTTGCGAACTTGCAAAAGGAAACGAGCCCGTCATGATTCTGCCCTGGCTAATCCTGATCCCCTTTATCGGCGGCCTGCTCTGCTGGATGGGTGAACGCTTCGGCGCCACCCTCCCCCGCTGGATTGCGTTGCTGACCATGTCCCTGGAACTCGCGCTCGGCCTCTGGCTGTGGGCCCATGGTGACTATTCATTCGCTCCGGCACCGGGTGTCGACCCCACCTTCGCGCTTGAATTCAAGCACGTGTGGATCCAGCGCTTCGGCATCAACGTGCACCTGGCCCTCGACGGCCTGTCGCTGTTGATGATCCTGCTGACCGGCCTGCTGGGTATCCTCTCGGTACTCTGCTCCTGGAAAGAGATCCAACGTCACGTGGGCTTCTTCCACCTGAACCTGATGTGGATTTTGGGCGGTGTTGTCGGCGTGTTCCTGGCGCTGGACCTGTTCATGTTCTTCTTCTTCTGGGAAATGATGCTGGTGCCGATGTACTTCCTCATCGCGCTCTGGGGTCACAGCTCTTCGGACGGCAAGAAAACCCGGATCTACGCAGCGACCAAGTTCTTCATCTTCACCCAGGCTTCCGGCCTGATCATGTTGGTGGCGATCCTGGGCCTGGTACTGGTCAACTTCAACAACACCGGCGTGATTACCTTCAACTACGCCGACCTGTTGAAAACCAAGATGTCGCTGACCACCGAGTACGTGCTGATGCTGGGCTTCTTCATCGCCTTCGCGGTGAAGCTGCCGGTGGTGCCGTTCCACTCCTGGTTGCCTGACGCCCACGCCCAGGCGCCGACTGCCGGCTCCGTGGACCTGGCCGGTATCCTGCTGAAGACCGCTGCCTACGGCCTGCTGCGTTTCGCCCTGCCGCTGTTCCCGAATGCTTCGGCCGAATTCGCGCCGATCGCCATGACCCTGGGTCTGATCGGGATCTTCTACGGTGCGTTCCTGGCTTTCGCGCAAACCGACATCAAGCGTCTGATTGCCTTCTCGTCCGTTTCCCACATGGGTTTCGTACTGATCGGCATCTACTCCGGCAGCCAACTGGCGCTGCAGGGTGCGGTGATCCAGATGTTGGCCCACGGTGTTTCCGCCGCTGCCCTCTTTATCCTGAGTGGCCAGTTGTACGAGCGCCTGCACACCCGTGACATGCGTGAGATGGGTGGCGTGTGGTCGCGCATCGCGTACCTGCCGGCCATCAGCCTGTTCTTTGCCGCCGCGTCGCTGGGCTTGCCGGGTACCGGTAACTTCATCGGCGAGTTCCTGATCCTGATGGGTGCCTTTGTGCAAACGCCGTGGATCAGCGCCATCGCCACCTCCGGCCTGGTGTTCGGTTCGGTCTACTCGCTGATCATGATCCACCGCGCCTATTTCGGCCCGGCCAAGTCCGACACCGTCCTGCAAGGGATGGATGCGCGCGAACTGATCATGGTGCTCGGCCTTGCGGTACTGCTGGTCTTCATCGGCGTGTACCCGCAACCGTTCCTGGACACTTCTGCCGCAACGATGCATGGCGTGCAGCAGTGGTTCGGCACCGCCTTCTCCCAACTCGCTTCGGCCCGGTAAGAGCGCTATGGAATTCACGATCCAACACTTTATCGCGCTTGCGCCGCTGCTGATCACCAGCCTCACCATCGTGGTGGTGATGCTGGCGATCGCCTGGCGCCGCAATCATTCGCAAACGTTCCTGCTGTCTTGCGCCGGGTTGAACCTGGCCCTGCTGTCGATCATTCCGGCCCTCAAGGTCGCGCCACTGGCGGTCACGCCACTGATGATGGTCGATGACTTCGCACTGCTGTACATCGCCCTGATCCTGGTGGCGACCCTGGCCTGCGTCACCCTCGCCCACGCCTACCTCGGCGAAGGCGGCACCGGCTACCCGGGCAACAAGGAAGAGCTGTACCTGCTGATCCTGCTGGCTGCGGCCGGCGGTATCGTGCTGGTCAGCGCTCAGCACCTGGCGGGCCTGTTCATCGGCCTGGAACTGCTGTCGATCCCGACCTACGGCCTGGTGGCCTATGCCTTCTTCAACAAGCGCTCCCTGGAAGCCGGCATCAAGTACATGGTGCTGTCGGCTGCCGGTTCCGCGTTCCTGTTGTTCGGTATGGCCCTGCTCTACGCCGAAGCTGGCAGCCTGAGCTTCACCGGTATCGGCCACGCCCTGGCCGCCACCAACAGCCCGGCGCCGATTGCCCAACTGGGCCTGGCGATGATGCTGATCGGCCTGGCGTTCAAGCTGTCGCTGGTGCCGTTCCACCTGTGGACCCCGGACGTGTACGAAGGCGCCCCAGCGCCGGTGGCGGCGTTCCTGGCCACTGCGTCGAAAGTGGCGGTGTTTGCGGTGATGGTGCGTCTGTTCCAGATCTCCCCCGCCGCCAACACCGGCGTGCTGAGCAACGTGCTGACCGTGATCGCCATAGCGTCGATCCTGTTCGGTAACCTGCTGGCCCTGACCCAGAACAACCTCAAGCGTCTGCTGGGCTATTCGTCCATCGCCCACTTCGGCTACCTGCTGATCGCCCTGGTGGCGAGCAAAGGCCTGGCCGTGGAAGCCATTGGCGTGTACCTGGTCACCTACGTGATCACAAGCCTGGGTGCGTTCGGCGTCATCACCTTGATGTCGTCGCCGTACAAAGGCCGTGACGCCGACGCCCTGTACGAATACCGCGGCCTGTTCTGGCGCCGGCCGTACCTGACCGCCGTGCTCACCGTGATGATGCTGTCCCTGGCCGGCATTCCGCTGACGGCGGGCTTTATCGGCAAGTTCTACATCGTCGCTACCGGTGTCGAAGCCCACGAATGGTGGCTGGTTGCCTCGCTGGTACTGGGCAGCGCCATCGGCGTGTTCTACTACCTGCGCGTGATGGTCACCCTGTACCTGATCGAGCCAAACCTGCGCCGTGTGGATGCCGAGCTGCATTGGGAACAGAAAGCCGGTGGCGTCATGCTGCTGGCCATCGCCCTGCTCGCGTTCTTCCTGGGCGTGTACCCACAACCGTTGCTCACCCTGGTGCAGCACGCGGTGCTGGGCGTTTGATCGCTTAGATTAATGCAGTAAACATAACGGCGCCTTTGGGCGCCGTTTTGCATTTCTGTAGCCTGGCTTTTTCCCTTCCCTACTCGCTGAAATTTCCTCTTCAATCTGCCTCCTCATCCGGCATCTTCCCCGCTGGATGCGGCCTAAGGTGTCTGCGTTTTAAGAAAGTTCCCACAGCTTGGGCGCTTGACCCAAAGCGAGTGGGCCACCAAACTATACGCAGGCTACGTACAGAACATGGATGCTCTATTTATCGAACTGCCGGCATTCGAACGGCATCGCAGGGACTATCTGAGCGATGAACTTTTTCACGGTTTTCAGCAGGAGTTGATGAAAAACCCAGAAGCGGGAGACGTGATCGAAGGAACGGGCGGGTTGAGAAAGGTTCGCTTCGTCGATGAGCGACGAAACAAAGGCAAGCGCGGTGGCCTGCGGGTCATTTACTACTGGTGGTCAGGCGGTACGCAATTCTGGTTATTCACTTTGTACGGCAAACACGAACAGAACGACCTGACACCCCAACACAAGAAAGCCCTTAAACACATGCTAGACAGGGAAATCAAAGCGAGAACACACCATGAAACGTGAAATCTTTTCCGAACTGGTCGAAGGCTTCGACGCCTTGGCTGATGAACGCCAGGGCAAAATTACCCTGCGCACCCACAAAGCGCACCTCAACAAGCTGGCGCCACTCAGCGCTGACGAGGTAATCGCCGTACGCCAGCAACTCAACCTGTCCCGCTCGGTATTCGCCATGTACCTGCGCACCAACACCCGCACCTTGGAGAACTGGGAGCAAGGCCGGGCCAAGCCGAATGCGCAGGCTGTCACGTTGATACGACTGGTGGCGCGCTTTCCGGAAACCGTGGCGCAACTTGCCGCATTGGGCTGACCGGCAATAGCCGCAAAAAAAACGCCCCGAGCATTCGGGGCGTTTTTGCAGCGCAAACAGCGTTAGAACGCGATACCCACCTTGAAACCATACTCATCACGCTTGAGCTTGGTGTTGTCGGCCACATAGGAGTCGTTATCGAGCTTGTACTCGGTGCGGGTGTAGTACAGGCCCGCCATCACTGGCAGGTCGCCCTTCTGGTTCATCAGCAGGCTGACTTCGGCGTAAGGGTTGGTGCGGTCCTTGAGGTCTACGGTGTCGCTGCCGACGCCGTCGACCTTGAGCTTGGCGCGGCCGTCGATGGTGTGACGGGCGCCGGCTTCAACGCGCAGGGTCATGTCATCGAACTGGTGGTTGTAGCCCAGCGCCGCCTTGGCAAACGGCGATTTGTTGGTGAGCTTCATGTCGTAGCCATTGGTGTCCGGCTCGTAGCGGGTCCAGCTGTAGCCACCGCCCACGATCACGTCGACAAAATTGCGCGCATCCAGCGCGGCACGCCAGCCGAGGTCGAGGTCGGCCTGGCCTTCCTTGAGTTTGTTATCGCTTTTTTCACCGTACTTGGCTTCGATACCGGCCTGGTAGATAAAGCCCGACTCGGCAGTGAGCTTGTTGCCGAAGTTGTAGAACAGGCCGGCTTCGGGCATGTGGTCTTTGTCGCTTTCGCTGCCGCCTTCAAGTTTGAAGTCGTTGTAGCTGCCCATGATCCCGAACGTGGAAATCGGGTCAGTGGAAGGTGCTGCGAACACCACGCCAGGCGCAGCCACCAGGGCCAGCAACGAGGTGTTCTTGAGGAATTTTCCGAATAGTTTGGACATCGTTTTACATCTCCATTTTAAGGTGGGCAAAGTATTCAGGAATCGGTTCGAACCTTGGCTTTTGCAAAAAGTTCGAACGGATTTGCACCAAAATGGAGGAAAAACGATTCAGCGAAGGCTCTATCTCAAGACTCTTCAGGATTCATGCGGATCAGGCGCTCTACGGCTTCGCGAAGTTGAGGCTGCTCCGGCAGCCGAATGCCGAAGGTGTCGCGCAGCAGTCCCAGTAACTCATCGGCACTCTTGAGCGTGCGCTTTTCGCTGGGTCGATCCAGATAATGAAGGGCATAGCGGGCGTTGGCCAAGGTATGACGTTTACCGGGCGCAAGCAGCGCGGCTTTCAACTGCCCTACGAACGGTGAGCCAGGGTGCGTGGAGACGTACCAGTTGCCGATTTCATAATCGATGTCGGCCTGGGTTTGCAGGTCGAACACGTACAGGCCGCGCCATTCTTCACCCACCTGGCCCCATAGCGTGTAACTGCCTTGGTTGTGTGTCAGACGAAAGCACTCATGAGCGGTGACCTGGGGCGCGTCGCTGTCCAGTTGCAACGGGCTGCTGGGCACCATGCCGCCAAAACCGACATCGGTGATATAGCGCACGCCGTCGAGGGTCACCAGGCTCAAGCGGTGGGTACGCCCGGTGTGGGCGTCCGGTGGGCCGCCGATCACAACGCGCCCGGTGATACCACGGGCTTCAAAGCCCAGCTCCTGCAATAGGGCCAGGAACAGCTGGTTCAGCTCGTAGCAATAGCCGCCACGCCCCTCATGCAGCACCTTACGCTCGACGCTGGGCAGGTCGATCGGCACCGGTGCATGCATCAGGGTCGACAGGCTTTCAAAGGCGAAGGTGCACACATGGCGCAGTTGCAGGTCCCGCAGGGTTTGCAGGGTGGGCGGCGGTGGCGAGGCATAGCCCAGGCGTTGTAGGTACAGGCGGCTATCGGCGAGTGTGTGCATGGCGCGATCCTTGGGCGCAGGGCAAGAGCGTCACTATGCCGCGCCTCTGTGTGCGTTGTCATTTTGAATGAACCTTTTGGAGCGCCAGCCTATCCATCTATAACAAGATTGGGAGGCAACATGAGTACCGCAAAAATCTACACCGTCCACTATCAGCTACACGGTAAACCCAAGTCTTTCGTGGTGCGCGCCGAGGTGATGAACAACGCCGAGGCCTGGCATTGGGCGGCCGTTGATGCCGACATTGCCCATGTCAGCCGCATCGGTCGCGTGGGTCACGAGCAGGTGAAAAAGACCACCCGGCCCTGGGCGGAAAAATACGGCATCAGCGACGTCAGCTGGTCCCCGCCCAGATAAACAGAGCCCCGCACACAGGCGGGGCTCGGTTCACTGCTTCAAGTCGCCCAACGGATCGTAGGGCGGCTTTTTTTTCGCTGTCTCCTCGTCCGTTTTGTCCAGCGGCGCAATTGCCGGGCCGATCGGGTCGACCTGCGGGTCGGCCAGGTCCGGCGAGTCCGGGTCGAAGCCCAGTTCATCCTTGCCACTGGCGTGTTCGTTGGAATGGGGGCCATCGGTACGCTTGTTCATCAGGTTCTCCTGTTAAAGCGGACGGGCTTTGTCGTGGAGGTTTTCCAGGTCTTCTTCGGCGCGCTGCACATCGTCGTCCGGGCCTCGTTCTTTCGGATCATTGGGGCGCAACGCATCGTTGTCGCGCTCCTCTTCACCGGGGGTGCGGTGCGGGTCGGGTGTACCAGGCGGTGGCTGTTTATAGTCGGGCATGACGGCTGACCTCATGAAGGGTTCACCGTTTTAGAGAAATCGCCCGCCGCCATCGTTCAACTTCATTGCGCCAAGCATGAGAAGATGACCGCTCTTTCTGGAGACCTGCCCCGGATGTTCGAGCTCAAACCCTGCGACCCCGCCACCTATCGCCAACAGACCCGTCGCAGCACACTGGTCATTGCCGTGCTGTTCCTGGCCTTGGCCATGCTGTTATCGAGCCTGGCAGTGATGCTGTTCGGTGAGCCTGGCGGTGATAATTTTCGCTTCAACGTCGGCGGCGTCTTTGCCGGGGTGTTGATCACCGTCGCGCTGGTACGTGGCCCGTTCTGGACCCAACCCTGGATGACGTCGGCGGTGTATGGCTGGCAGCTCAAACGCAGCCTGATGAGCGTGACCAATGTGATGCACAAGGTCAGCGAACGGGTACAGGCCAACGACCCGTCAGCCATCAAGCTGTTGCGTTTCTATCATCTGGGGCTGATTCAGATGCACGAACTGGACGCCAACTCCAGCGCCCAGGCGCAAATGGTGGGCGAGATCGAGGCCCACAAGGCGAAGATGCAGGCCCTGGGGATCGCTACCGAGCAAACCCGGCTTGATCCTGCCTGGCTGGACAGCCTGAAAAGCGCTTAGCTCCGCAGGGACACGTCAGTGGGCCATTTGGCCCGCCAGCAAAACACTGCACTCAGGGCAATCGCCGCACCCGCCAGGCCAAACACCCAGGGCGCCGAGGCCACAGGTAGCAACAGGCCCGCCAGCAGCGGCCCGAGGCCGGCGCCGATATCGCGCCATACGGCGTTGGACGCCAATGCAGACACGCGCATGGCGCCGGGGTTGCGCTCGGCCACCAGGGTAGTCACCAGGGGCAATTGCAACGCACGCAGCACCAGCACCGCCGCCGCGCCGACGATCACCCAATGGCTGCCGAACGCAGCCAGGGCCAGGGCGCTCAAGAACGAAAACAGCAACAGCATCGACGTGGCACCGAAACGCTGGGCCGCACGCCCGCCCAACGGGCTCAGGAGCAATTCCGACAGGTAGCGCAGGCCCATCAAGCCACCGGCGATCAGTACCGCATCCCCGCCCATGATCTTCTGCGCCTGGATCGACAGGCCAAAGATAAACAAGCCGTCCAGCGCGACACCTTCGATAAACGACCACAGCGCAACGCTGTCAGGCCACCTGAAGCGGCGCCCCGGAGTGCTGTGCAAGTCATGACCGGAGGTGGGCAGGCCGCGAGCGATCCACAACCCTGCCAGGCAACAGACGGCGAGAATCAGGAAGATCGGGCGCGGCCCGGCCCATAACGTCAGCAACCCGCCCAGAGGCAGGGCCAGCATCGGCCCGAAGGCAATCAATGCCCGTGAGCGCCCCGCCCTGCGCGCCGCCCCTTCAGGTTCAGACGTCGCCAGTACCTGGGTCGACAGGTTCAACGCGGCAAAACACAGGCCCCACACCAGCCGCAAGACCAACAGCGCAGCGAAGCCCGACAGCACCGAATTACCCAATGCGCACAGTGCTGCCGCGCCGGCGGCGAGCATGCAGGTCAGGCGGTCGCCGTTACGTGCATAAAAATTCAGTACATGCCGATAACCAAAGATCCGTACCAGACGGTTAGCCGCCAACAACACCCCAGCCTGGGCCAGCGTGATGCCGAACGCCTCGGATTCCATGGGCAGCAACAGGTACAGCAGCACATCACTGGGCAGGCAAAACCCGAGGGTCAGTGCCGCGCGGCGCGAGGTGGTATTGGCGGTGCGTTGGGCAAGGCTGGACATAAAACTGAAACATTCAGAAATATTCAGGCCGCCACACTAGCCTTCCCCTGGCCTTTTTTACAAGGGCTGAGTCTTGTGCTTAGAAAGCGCCCCCGCTGCTAGACACAAGCAAAATCAGATATTTCTTACATCTCTTTCGGCTGATCGTTCCCACCCTAGTGCCCTCAACCCGTCTGAGAACCTTCCCGATGTGCAACCGCCCTGTTCACCTCAAAGACCGTCGAAACTTCCTACGCCTGGCTGCCGTCAGTACAAGCGCAACGCTACTAAGCGGGGCGCTGCCCTCCCTCGCGAACGCAACATCGGCGGCGCCAGCGCTGCCCAAGCCCGCCAACGACCTCAGCCCCCAACTTGCCTTGCAGCGGCTGATGGAAGGCAACCAGCGTTACGCCGACGGGGTGACCAAGCGTCATGACTTTATGAGCGAGCGTGAAGTGTTGGTGGGTGGGCAAAATCCGTTCGTCGCGGTGTTAAGTTGTGCCGATTCGCGGATCGCTCCCGAGTACGCTTTCGACACCGCCCGCGGCGACCTCTTCGCGGTACGGGTCGCGGGCAATTTCGTCACCGATAACGGGCTCGCCAGCCTTGAATACGCGGTGGCGGTATTGGGCACGCCCCTGATCATGGTATTGGGGCACGACATGTGTGGCGCAGTCGCGGCGGGGGTCAAGGCCGTCAAGGATAACGCCCGCTTCCCGGGCAAGATCCAGGGCTTGGCCGATACTTTCAAACCCTCGGTGAACAAGGTATTGAAAGCGCCCGGCGATTTGCTGGAAAACGCCATTGCACAAAATGTCACCGACACCATGGCGCGGCTCACGGCTGAATCAAGCCTGTTGGCTGATGCGGTCGCGGCGGGAAAACTGCTGATTGTCGGCGGCGTATACAAGCTGCACAGCGGCAAAGTAAAAATGCTCGGTTAGGCTTTGCGTAGGAGCGAGCTTGCTCGCGAAAAACTCGAAGGCGCCGCGTTGATTCAGGCGGCGCGCGTTATCGTTGACGCTTTTCGCGAGCAAGCTCGCTCCTACAGGGGGCAATGATCGCTCAAGGAAGCGGCGACTCAAAAACCACGCCCAGATCCAGGCGCCCGTCCTTCAGCGGCGGGCACCAGTAATAACCCCCCGTCAACGGCTTGCTGATGCGATACAGGCCATCGACAATCCCATCTTCCAACCCACTCATGCGTCGCAACTGCGCTTCGAACGCATCGAAAGAATGACCAAACGCGAGGAACATCAGCCCCGCCTGGCCATTTTCGGCCCAGGGCATGGAGCGGCGCACCACGAAGGCTTCCGGTGTGAAGCTTTCCTGGGCGGTGCGCTTGGTGTGGGCCGACTCGGGGGCATCGTCGAGTTCTTCGTTATCGCCATGACGGCGGCCAATGATGTGGTCACGCTCCTGGGCAGGCAACGCGGCGAACCCGTCAAGGTCGTGCTGCCATTGCTGGATCGCCGCGAAGCTGGCGCCGCTGTCGGTCAGCGCGGCTTCCACGGCGGCATCGTCGTGAGGGTTTTCGGTGCCGTCTTCGTAGTCGGTCAGGTCAAAGCCGGTCTTGTAGCGGAAGCCTTCTGTCGACTGCACCAGGCGAAACGCCGGGGCCAGGGCTTTTTCCACGGTCCGGCTGCGCAGCAGCAACTCACCGCGATCCACCCCATGCAGCCATACCCACAGCGCCTGTTGAGTCGACGGGTTGTGGGCGCCAGGGCCGCTGACGGCCGGGAATGAGCGCAGCCCTGGGATCTGGACACCCAGCGCCGTTACCAGCGGCTCACCGAACCCCACCACGGCCGCCGCATCCGTCAACTGCACCAGTGCGTCCAGCGCAGCGGGCACGGCTTGCAGCGAGTCGAGGGCAAAAAACAGATGGCGGGCCTGCAAAGGCACCGGTGCGGCAAGAATGCCCGGCTGGTACTGACTCATGTGAACTCCTTCTGAAAAGCCGCGCAGTTTACCCGGCGTACACCGCGCTGCGAACAAGAATGCGCGCAAGCCTTGCGTTAGAGCCGCGTGTTGGGTGACTCTCTAGTCATGTTTTGCAACTATTCCAGGGGTAGCGACATGACCACCAGCAACCTGCTCGCCCAGCTGTTTCCCACCTCCACCGCGCAGATTCCCGAGCAATTTCGCCTGGCAGCGCCCATTGAGCAACGTGAATACCTGGTCGATGGCCAGTTGCAGGAGTGGAACGGCCCGCTCGCCCGCGTGCAAAGCCCCGTGCAACTGGGTGATGAGCGCGTGCACATCGGCAGCACGCCGTTGCTGGATGCCGACACCGCCCTCACCGCCCTGGATGCTGCCGTGCGCGCCTACGACCGTGGCCAGGGTGTATGGCCGACGATGCGGGTGGTTGAGCGTATCCAGCACGTCGAGGCGTTCCTGCGGCGCATGCGCGAACAGCGTGATGCGGTGGTCAAGCTGCTGATGTGGGAGATCGGCAAAAACCTCAAGGACTCGCAGAAAGAATTCGACCGCACCTGCGACTACATCACCGACACCATCAATGCCCTCAAGGAACTCGACCGGCGCAGCAGTCGCTTTGAGCTGGAGCAGGACACCCTCGGCCAGATCCGCCGCGTGCCCCTGGGCGTGGCGTTGTGCATGGGGCCTTACAACTACCCGTTGAACGAGACCTTCACCACGCTGATCCCGGCGTTGATCATGGGCAATACCGTGGTGTTCAAGCCGGCCAAGCTGGGTGTGCTGTTGATCCGCCCCTTGCTGGAAGCCTTCCGCGACAGCTTCCCGGCCGGGGTAATCAACGTCATCTACGGCAGCGGCCGCGAGACCGTAAGCGCGCTGATGGCCAGCGGCAAGATCGACATCTTTGCGTTTATCGGCACCAACAAGGCCGCCAGTGATTTGAAAAAGCTGCACCCCAAGCCGCACCGTTTGCGCGCTGCGCTGGGCCTGGATGCCAAAAACCCGGGGATCGTGCTGCCCGAAGTGGACCTGGACAATGCGGTGAACGAAGCCGTTACCGGTTCGCTGTCGTTCAACGGCCAGCGTTGCACCGCGTTGAAAATCCTGTTCGTGCATGAAGACGTGGTCGAGCGCTTTATCGAGAAATTCAACGCCAAGCTGGCGACGCTCAAGCCCGGCATGCCCTGGGAAGACGGCGTGGCGCTGACCCCTCTGCCGGAAGTGGGCAAGGTCGATTACCTCAACGAACTGGTGGCCGACGCCGCCCGGCATGGTGCCAAAGTGATGAATGCCGAGGGTGGCAGCAGCCGTGGCTCGTTCTTCTACCCGGCGGTACTGTACCCGGTGAACCCGCAGATGCGCGTCTACCACGAAGAGCAATTCGGCCCGGTGGTGCCGATCGTGCCCTACCGTGACCTGGAGACCGTGATCGACTATGTGCTGGACTCGGATTTCGGCCAGCAGTTGAGCCTCTTCGGCACCGACCCCGTGGAAGTTGGGCGCCTGGTAGACACCTTCGCCAACCAGGTGGGCCGCATCAATATCAATGCCCAATGCCAGCGCGGGCCGGATACCTTTCCGTTCAACGGGCGCAAGAACTCGGCCGAGGGCACGTTGTCGGTGCATGACGCCTTGCGTGTGTTCTCGATCCGTACCTTGGTGGCGACCAAGTTCCAGGAAAGTAACAAGGCGTTGGTCAGCGATATTTTGCGTAACCGCGACTCGAGTTTCCTGACTACCGATTACATCTTCTAAAATCCCCCCGTTCCAATGTGCAGACAGGTCAGTGTGGGAGCTGGCTTGCCTGCGATGCCGGCACCTCGGTCTTTCAGTCAGGTCGCGGTGATGCTATCGCAGGCAAGCCAGCTCCCACATTTGATCGCGCATACTCAGATAATCGAGGCCACTTTAATACTGATGAACCTGCCCTTCTTTGCCCGGCGCCTGCTGCGCCCCTTGCTCGACCCCTACCGCCGCTTTCGCCATGCCAAGCTGATCCACGCCGCGCGCGTGTCCGTGGGTTTGCTGGCAACCATCCTGCTGACCACCGGCCTCAACCTGCCGCACGGTGAATGGGCGTCGGTGACCATGCTGATTGTCATCGGCGGGCTGCAGCACCACGGCAACATCGGCAAGAAAGCCGTCGAGCGCGCCTACGGCACCTTGATCGGCGCCAGCGTCGGCTTGCTGCTGGTGGTGCAACAGGCTTACTTCGGCCTGCCGTTGCTCACCTACCTGCTGATGTCGGTGGTGTGCGGGTTCTTTTCCTATCACGCCATCGGTAAGGGCGGTTACATCGCGCTGCTGTCGGCGATTACGGTATTTATCGTCGCCGGCCATGGCGACAACCCAATCTCCGATGGCCTGTGGCGCACCGTCGATATCCTGATCGGCATCGTGCTGGCCCTGGCGTTTTCCTTCGCCTTGCCGTTGTACGCCGTGTATTCGTGGCGCTACAACCTGGCCAGCGCCCTGCGGGACTGCGCGCAGATTTATAGCCGGATCACCAATGGCCAATCGGTAACCAACGATGAACACCTCAAGCTGCTCAACCGTTTGAACGGGGCGATGGTGCAACTGCGCTCGTTGATGCCGTCGGTGTCCAAGGAAGTGCGGATTTCCATGACTGAACTGGATGCGATCCAGCGGCACCTGCGCATGTGCATCAGCACTTTGGAGATTCTGGGCAATACCCGGCCGGACCCGCGTGATGAGCAGGCCACGGCAAGGATGCAGGTGATGTTAAAGGCCGAGCATCGGCAGATTCGGGTGCAACTGGTGGGGATGGCGCGGGCGTTGAAGTCGGGGGTGACGGAGCGGTTGGAGCGAGCCGGACACACCACGGCCAGTGAGTCCACGCTGGGCGAACCGGTTTACAGTGCTCTGGATGGGTATCGATTGTTGACGGTGCAGTTGGCGCAGAATGGGGAGGGAATGCGCGAGCGGCTTGCGACGACATCAGCACGCTGGCGCATTTGAAGCTAACGCAACTCAGTGAATAAGTACGGGAGCGCTTCATCGTGAGCCCTCCCGTTACTATTTCATGACAACAAGTCCTGTTCAGAGCAGCCCGATAGCATTGCTGTAACCACCAAGAACGTGATCCTTGGCTGTCCCTGTATCACCGTTTTTGACGTTGATCACATAGTAGTAATTACTAAACCATTCAGAATGGGAGAACGTCGAAGTGCAATCAAAGTAGCCGCCCCCTATCGGCCAACGAGCGCCATACGCCGCATGAATCTCTCGAGCCTCTGTCAGGCTGGGCAGGCGCCTGCCAGCGTTGGCAGCGACCGACCGATTTGTGGGAACAGTACCATTACCCAAATCAAGGCAGCGAACCACATTACTGACAACAACGGCGTAACTTCGCGTCTGTGCGGGGAATGACGAGTCACGCACGCTGATATATGCAGTGCCATTACCTCGCACGGTGACTAATCCTGAATTGCTAGTGACATTGGCGACATTGGCATTGGAGGTAGAATAAGTATACGGCGGAGTTCCGCCGGATGCCATATATTGGACCTGATTACCCGCACCGAAAGCTGGCAAAACATTTGGATATCCGTCTATTAGGTACGTTTTCCTGTTCAGATACACCGTCACCTGATTGAACACCAATGCTGTAGTATGCACGATCCGGTACTGCGTCTGCGGGAAGGCCACCGCTTTTGGCTTATCATTCTGCTTATTGAAGTTCACATGCGGCGTTATAGTGACGGTTCCATTGTTTGGCACAGACATCAGCCAACTGCGCAATACCGTGAGGTTTATAAAGCCATTGGCAGCCTCATTAGCAGTAACGCTGTGCGCTACCAGCAATTCCTGCGTGCTCGCTCCTGGGGCAGATACTCTTAACCAGGCAATATGGCCTTCCTGACTATACGGCCATTTGCCCATTCTCAACACAGCATTACCAGTCAGACTGGCAGGATTTATGGTGCCTCCATTGCCAATATTATTGATAAAGGCTCTTGGCAGACTGCCCAGAGGGATCGCCTGGACATGCACTATCTGAACTTCCGAAGAGCCTTGCCCACCACGCCCCAATATCACCTCATACTGAAACTGGATTGTAGTATTAATTGCCGCCCCAACCAGCTCATTGCTGATATTGAACGTCACCGTGCCGCCGTCAAGGCCAGGCAGCGTACCCACTTCAATCGACGTTCCCTGTGAGTCGATCAAATACAGCGTAATCAGATCCTCTCCCCCTTGGTTCATGTTCGGGTAGGTCACCAACACCTGACATTTATTTTCAACGGTGATAGGACTGATAACAACTTCAGGCCCGTCCGGAGGAGAAGAATACTTGATTTGCGGATGAGGGAAGATATTGGACTCAATCTGAACCATATAATGGCGAGTCTCGAACCATACAATATCACCAGCGTTGCTACTGTGATTAAACGTCACACCAAATTCAATGGCTAAGGGCGTCCACTCTTGCAGATTGCGCAATCTGCCAACAGGCGTGTAAGACGCGGGTCCATCGTTCACATCGTTGAATGAGACATCACGACCTGCAAATGTCTCCTCGTAATAGGCGTCATCATTGTTAAAGGTTCCGATGTAGCGTTTATACATCTTCTGTTTAAGTGCAATGTATGGCCAGGGAAGCACACGGGTCTGGTCAAGGTCTTGTAACTTGGGTATTTCGAGAACGGCGCTTTCGCCGATGCTATCAATCGTTGCGCCAGGCACATGGCTCAAGGTCAGCAAGTTCAAGGTGAGGGTTGGTGAGTCTGTGGGAAAACCATTACGCACCACCTTAAACGATACGTCGATATCACGCCCAGACGGATGAATACTGAAGCCAATCGCTTCCGGCGGAACGATCACATCGACATAAGCATCTCCGCTTTGCGCATCCTTGACTTCAAAGTGTACGCCGCCGCCGACCAGCCCTAGCCAACAGACTTCGACGGTATCGCCGTCCTTGGGTTCATCATAGCGGCAACGTACTGTGGCTCCGGTATTTACTACCAGCCACGGGTCGAGTTCATCCGGCCCTGTTGTCGCCTCGAGGACCTCGGGCAGGGACAGCAAGCCCAATGCCCTGCCAATGGTATAGGTCGCCTCTTCGGACAACTCATCCACGGCAAACCGCCTGCGCACATAACTGATAGTGAGCGTGCCATTTTTATTGCCGTCTATCAGCTGTTTAGGAATATCAGCAAGAAAAGGGTTGGAATTCACAGCCAGTACATAGGAGGATGAGATTGTTCCCGTTACCGATCCCACGAATTTGATAATAACTTCATCGCCGGCCCTGAACTCTGCACGGGCCTCAAACGTCGCGACGCTGCCGATGCTGTCCGGATTAACATTGTTGGTGGCGTCTGCCTCCTGAATAAGTGGCGCGATTAAACTGCGTGCCGGACGCCCGACCTGGATATATCGACGTTCGGACTCGCGTATGTTTACTGGCCCCGTGACACCGTAATAGACGCGGGTACGAAGCAGTCCTTCGAATCGTGCATAGGCGGCGTTCAGGAAGTCCCGGAAACGGGGATGAGTTCCGGCGGCGCGATCGCTGAATTCGTGCTCGACACTGCCATCCTTGTTATCCCCCATAATATTGACTCGCAGGCTATCCCCTGCATTACCGGGCGGGGTGTAGTCAGGCATTGCCGCAGTGATGTATGGCAAGTCCGGCTCCACAAATGGACCATGCGCCTGGACGACGTCGGGCTGAGGCAAGGTATAAAGGACTCCAGCGACCGCATAGATGGTTGATCTGGATGCCAGCATGCCTCGTTCACGAACATAGGAGATCTTCAAGGTGCTTTGAATCAGAGAACGGATAAACGCGTTGGGAATTGCAATGTCGTTGTAATTCGCCAGTTCAACTTCCAAGCGAAACCCATAGGAAACATTCTCGCCATCCACCGTGTTGCCTTCCACCTTCCAAATGAGGAAATCCCCCCTGATAAAGTTCGGATCATTTCTGCGAATCAGTACTGAACCTGTGGCAGGTTGACCATGTAACTCATCAGCTTCCAAGAGCAGTGTTGCCGGATCCGCCTCGACAATCTCAGGCTCATCCAGCAACGTCAGGTTAAGGTCAACGTTGACAGGAGTCGGTTTGCTCCATCGGTGGCAAGGTCCAGACACATCCAAGACCTCGTCGTATAAATAGAACTGCACGACAAAATGGCCGCTGCCCGCTGCATTTAAAAAAGTAGGTTCGATAGTGAACGTAAGGTCGGAACCGACTTGATCATTACGCAAAGGGGGTAACTCATAGCGGTGCTCTCCCCAGTAGAACATAACCAGGTCATTGACCCGCATGTTCATCCACTTGTGGATGGTGCATGTCACACCTCGAGCCGCAACCACGGAGTCGACATAGACATCGGAGAGCGTAAACGTCAATCCACGGTGGTAGGAACCGTCGCAATTGCCATCCCCACCGGGCAACGTGTGCAGTATCAGAATACGTTGCGGTACTGAAGTACTTGTTGTTCCCGAGCCGCCCCGGATGACTTCTCCATATACATTATTGACAAAATAGTGCAGCAGGGTCGTTCTGGGAATTATCAGAAAAAAACGTGGGTCATCTTTATTGTCGGGATTAACTTGACCCTCTTGCATGTGTATCCCGTTCATCCATATATGATATGTATCGCCCTCTTTACAGTCGGACCAACGCTCAAAGACATAGGTCAAACCATCTTTGATATGACGATGACCAATCCCGTAGGCCGCTCCCAGAACCGGAATGACCTGGTTGGGCACAGGGTAGGGGGAGTCCAGATCTTGAACGACTGTGGGTTGTGCCGGGCCTTTAGGTAGCGACGTTTTTTTCGGCGGGGTCTTTTTTTTATTCGCTACAGGAAGGACGGAAACCGACGGCTGTTCTGAGGCCGTCGTCTTGGTTTTAGCCATGCCAGCCGATTTTTTCTTGGGGCTGGCTGCAGCGCTCTGTTTTTTATTCGTGGGCTTGGTCGGCATCATCTTTCTCCTGAGCGGGAATCGCTGGGGAAATAAAAGTCCTCTCGACTACAACCCGTCACCTGTGAGAATTGACAGTTCTGACCAGCGGTAATAATCCTGCTCATTCACATGCCTGTAAGCCGCAAAGCACATTCACACTTTCTCTTACATATTTTTCACGTTTTATTCACAAGCCAAGCCGTAGTGTGAAGCCTCATCCGTTACAAACGTTGCATATCAAGCCCGCCGCCCCAGCGGGCTTTTTTTTGCCTGGGTTTTGGTCAGGAAACGGCCTCACCCTGTAGGAGCGAGCTTGCTCGCGAAGAACATCAACGATAACGCGGGCATTCTGGTTAACCGCGGCGTCATTGCGTTTTTCGCGAGCAAGCTCGCTCCTACATGGGTTTGGGGATGGGTTTCAGCGTGCAGCCTGTTCGCGAATGGCGCGCTGGGTTTCCAGCACCTTGGCCAGCGCCGTTTCAGCCTCGGCACTCTGCTGCGGCACGCGAATCGCTGCCGACACCAGCGTGATCAGCTTGGCCATTACCTCGGCATCCGTGGCCGGGCGGCCCAGGCTCATGGAGTTCATCAGCAGGCGCAGTTCGGTGCCAGCCATGACCCCGGAAATGGCCTTGAGGGCAAATTGCAGGCGTACGCCCAGTTCATTGCGCGGCAAATCCGGCAGGGCCAGGGCGAAGGCTTCGAAGAAACGCTGGAACACCGGCTGGTAATGCACCTTGAGGTATTCCTGAATGAACGGCGAGGTGTCGCTGTAGACCCGGCCCAGGAAGCGGATGAACGAGCGCCCTTCCCCGCTGGCCGGGTCGCTGCGCTCCAGGCCCATGGCTGGGGCAAACAGCACGCCCAGGAGTGTGTCGCAATCGAGCGGGCCGTCGGATTCGGCTTCACAGCGCGCCAGCAACTCCAGGCGCTGCTCGTTGAGGGGCTCCAGGCGCTGCATCAGCAGGGTTTTCATCAGGGAGTCCTTGTCCCCGAAGTGGTAGTTCACCGCCGCCAGGTTGACCTGGGCACGCTCGGTTATCTGCCGTAGCAACACGGCGTCATAGCCGTACTTGATGAAAAGAGCCTCTGTCGCATCCAGCAGTCGAGTCTTGGTAACGTTTGGAGCGCTGAGTTTCTTCGCGACCATATGGGTTCCACGGCGGAAATATTGTTTTAAAAAATAATTTGATTTTTTATACCGGGGCGGCCCGTCGAAAGCAAGTAGTGACACTCCGCCATATCTTGCAAAGCCTGTATAACCGGGCTTTTGAGACGAGGCATGGAATTTTTGTGCGCCCCACACACGTGACGGCGAAATCGTTTCGAAGGGTAAAACCGCTCTACCTCCGTGGCTGGCGAAGCGTCAGGAAGGCAGTTACTATTCAAACAATATTTTAAAAACAAGAAATAAAACCAGTCCGTGACGCGTACAGGCAGCTTCCGAACTTGTTACAAAGGGTTTCCGGGAGCAAGGCGGTACCGTCGAGACTGCAGGCGTAGTCATGATGACACAGACCCCCGCGCAACCCGGTTTGATTTCCCTGCAAGGCATCGGCAAGCGCTATCAGCTCGCCGGGCAAGAATTGAGCATTCTCAATGACGTGTGCCTGTCCATCGCCAGCGGTGACAGCTGCGGCATTCTCGGTGCTTCCGGTTCCGGCAAAAGCACCCTGCTCAACATCCTAGGCTTGCTGGACCTGCCCAACTGCGGCCAATACCACTTTGCCGGCCACGATATTTTCAACGCCACCCCCGATGAGCTGGCGGCGATCCGCAACCAGCAGATCGGCTTCGTGTTCCAGAGTTTCAACCTGCTGCCCCGCCTGAGCGCCCTGGACAACGTCGCGCTGCCCTTGAGTTATCGCGGCGTGTCACGGCATGAATCGGTGGAACACGCCCAACGTATGCTCGCACAGGTCGGCCTCGGCGAACGCGCCCACCACCGCCCTGCCGACCTCTCCGGCGGCCAGCGCCAGCGCGTGGCCATTGCCCGCGCCCTGGTTGGCAATCCCTCGGTGATTCTGGCTGACGAACCCACAGGCAACCTCGACAGCACCACCGCCCAGGAGATCATGGACCTGCTGTTGAACCTCAACCGTGAGCAGCAGGTGACGCTGATCATTGTCACCCACGACCCTAACATTGCCGAGCGCCTGGAGCGCAAGATCCTGGTACGCAACGGCGTGGTGCATGAGGCCGGGCGCCCATGAGCCTGCGGGTCGAGCAGAGCCTCAGCCAGCTGCTGCACGAAGCCTTTATCAGCCTGCGTACCCTGGGCAAGCGTTCGATCCTGGCGCTCCTGGGGATCGTCATCGGCAGCTCCTCGGTGGTGGCGCTGATCAATATCGGCCACAACGCGGCGGTGGATGCCGCGATGATTTTCAAGGACATGGGCACCGACACGCTCATCGCCCAGTTCCCACCCAAGGGCAGCAGCAACGTGCCGATGCGCACCCGGCTCGACCTCGACGCCGTACGCCGGGCAGTGCCAGGCATTGCCCATATTGGCGCGCTCAGCCTGTTCAGCGGGCCCATCGTGTTTCATGGGCGCACCGCCAATGCCAACTTTGTCGGCAGTACTGCGGGTATCCAGGACGCCATGCGACTAGCGTTGCGTGAGGGGCGCTTCCTGTCACCCTTCGATGCCAACGAAACCTACGGGGTAATCGGTGACCAACTCGCCCAGGCCCTCGGCGCACCGGGCGACCCGCTGCAACTGGGCGACCGTGTGCGTATCAACGATTACCTGTTTCTGGTGGTGGGCATCCTGCACAACCAACCCCGAGCCATGCTGATGCCTGTGCAAGCCAACGAATCGTTGTTTATCCCCGCCGAGGGCATGCGCCGTATCTATGCCACCCCGCAGATCAACAACCTGATCATTCGCGCAGCGCAGGGGCAAGACATGGAACGTATCGCCAGGGACGCTGCCGCCGCGCTGCAACCCCAGCTTACCGACCATGACGTCGACATCACGGTGCCCCAGCAAATGATCGATGGCATGACCCGCCAAAGCCGCACCTTTGCCTACCTGCTGCTGGCCCTCGGCGCAATCTCCCTGGTGGGCGGCGGTGTCGGGGTGATGAACGTGATGCTGATGAACGTCTCGGAACGCCGCCGCGAGATTGGCATCCGCATGGCCCTGGGCGCGCGCCAGCGGGATATCCGCAACCTGTTTTTGCTCGAAGCGGTCACCCTCACCGCCGTGGGTGCGCTGTGCGGCGCGGTGCTGGGCATGACCGCTGCCTGGCTGTATGCGTGGCTGTCAGGCTGGGCCTTTGCCTTGGCAGTGGCCGCCCTGCCCCTGGGCGTGGGCAGCACGTTGCTGGTGGGTTTGTTCTTTGGCATTTACCCGGCAGTGTCGGCCTCACGCTTGCAGCCGGTGGAGGCCCTGCGCGATGAATAAGTACCTGCCACTGCTCATGCTGATCAGCCTGCCGGGCGTGGCCGCCGACGTGGTGATCACCCCCCAGGCACCCAGCACCACCCGCAGCGGCTACGAGCGCAGTGTCTCGCTGAATGCCCAAGCCACCACTATGACCCTGGGCGACGCGGTGTACCTGGGCCTGCGTAATAACCCGGCGATTCGCAGCGCCTACCTGCAACGGGTGGCGCAGAAGTTCGACCTGCGCGTGGCCGAAGACGTGTTCAACCCCAAGCTCACCCTTAACAGCTATTACCGCAGCACCCGCGGCTCCCAAGACAATGCGCGCAACGCCAACGTCGCGCCTAGCAGCAGCCTGCTGGGTGAATACGGCACACGCTTGAGCATGGCCTGGACCCAGCAGTTGAACAACGCCAACCGCGCCGGCCGCTACCGCAGCGACGGCCTGGACCTGGCGATCATCCAACCGCTGATGCGCGGCGCCGGCTGGGATGCCACCACCGCACCGTTGCGCCTGTCGCGCCTGGCCGAGCAGGCCAACCGCCTGAACCTCAAGGCCACCGTGGCGCAGACCATCAGCCAGATCATCGCCACCTACCGCGAGTTGCTGCGTGCCCAGGAACAGTTGGTGATCGTGCAGGAAGCCCTCAAGCGCTCCACGACCTTGCTGGAGGTGAACAAGGCGCTGATCAGCGCCGGGCGCATGGCCGAGTTCGAGATCGTGCAGACCGAAGCCGACATCGCCACCCAGCAATTGGGCGTGGAAGAAGCCCGCAACCAACTCGACACCAGCCGCCTGGCGTTACTGCGCCTGCTGGCCCTGGACCTGTCGACACCGGTGCGTGCCACCGAGGCCCTGGGAGCCAGCCCCATGGAGATAGACAAGCGCCAGGCCTTCAACCTCGCGCAAAACCAGCAACCGGAATACCTCGCCGCCCTGCTCGGCAGCCAGCAGGCCGACCTTAACCTGGTGATCGCCAAGGATTCCGGGCGCTGGCAAGTGGACCTGGTCGCAGGCGCCAACCAGATACGCGCCGCCACCGATAACGACGACGGCCATAACAATAACCGCACCTGGGACAGTTACGCCGGGGTGCAAGTGCAGATCCCTATTGGCGATATCAGCACGCGCCAGGCCGAAGTGCGTGCGCGGGTGAATGTGGAGGATCAGGAAATCCGCATCACCGACGCTCGCCAGGAACTGGAGCGCAACGTCAACAATGTGGTGCGTGACCTCGGCACCCGCTGGCGCCAATATGAAATCTCCAAGCGCGCCGTGGAGTTGTCGCGGCGCAAGATCGAGATCGAGCGGGAAAAACTCAGTGCCGGACGCTCCACCAACTTCCAGGTGCTGAGCTTCGAGACCGACCTGCGCAATGCCGAAAATGCCCAGCTCAATGCGCTGATCGCTTATTTGAACGCCCAGACCCAGCTCGATCTGACCCTGGGCATGACGCTGGAAAGTTGGGAAATCGCCCTCAATGACTATTAATAAAAAATCCCTGCTGGCCGTTGCCTTGGCCCTGTTGTTGGCCGGGGCGGCAGTCAGCCTGCTCAGCCAACGCGGCGGCGCCGAGCCAGCGAACACGGCCGAGCAGTGGCTGGCCGTGAAGCCCGACCCGCTGGTGCACCAGATCGGCCTGGTGGGCACGATCGAGCCGCAGACCACCGTCACCCTGACGGCACCGTTCGACGGCAATGTGCTGGCTAACCTGGTCGAACAAGGCCAGCGCGTCGAGGCCGGCCAGGTCCTGTTGCGCATGGACCCGGCGGCGCTGGAAGTGCAACTGCGCGACGCCCTCTCCGCACAACTCAAGGCCCGGCGCACCGTGCAGGAAATGCAGGACTGGGGCAGCAGCCCCACCGTCAGCCGCGCCCGTCGCAGTTTACGCACCGCTGAAATGACCGCGGGCAACACCCAACGCAAACTCACCGAGAGCGAAAACCTGTTCAAGCGCGGCATCATCCCGCGCAACGAACTGGATGACCTCAAGCAGCAAACCCAGCAACAGCAATTGGACTTGGCGGCGGCGCGCAGTGAGCTGCAACAAGCCCTGGACCAAGGCCAGGGCGAATACCGGCAGATCGCCGAAATGGAACTGACCAATGCCACGGTGAAGTACGAAGCCTTGCAAACCCTGCTCGAAGGCAAGGAGGTCAAGGCGCCCTTCTCCGGCATCGTGGTACCGGCACCCGGCAGCACCAACACGGCTCAAGGCGGCGGCAATAACAGCGCGCCGGTGCAGGCCGGCAGCAAGGTCAGCCAGGGCCAGGTGCTGTTCGGCCTGGCCAATATCGAACAGTTGAAAATCGTCGCCAAGGTCTCAGAGCTGGATATCAACCAGTTGCGTCAGGGCCAGGCCGTGGAAGTGATGGGCGATGGCTTTGATGGCGAACGGCTGACGGGTTCGGTCAGCGTGGTCAGCGGCTTGGCCATCGCCAGCGACAGCCAGGGCAGCGCGCAGTTTCCGGTGACCTTGTCGATCCCCAAGCTGACACCGCAACAGTTGCAGCGGGTGCGCCTGGGCATGAGTGCGCGCTTGACTATCGTCACCTACAACAATGACCAAGCGATCGTGATTCCCAGCCAGGCGATCCAGGCGGACATGACGGTGGAGTATCGGGCGGCGATGGACCAGCCGGTGCAGCGGGTAAAAGTGACCACTGGGCAATCGACGCCCCAGGGGGTTGAGGTGTTTGGGCTGAAATCCGGGTTTGTGAAAATCTCCAGATAAAAGGAGAACACCATGTGGGAGCAGGCTTGCCCGCGAAAGCGGTGTGTCAGTCACTGCATCTGTTACTGCACTAGCGCTTTCGCAGGCAAGCCAGCTCCCACATTCAAGCCTGTGCCAGCCTGGCGGCCAGTGCCTTGGCCTGCAGGGCCACATCGGTCACCGCCGTGCTCTCCCACCACATGCCCCGCAACGGCGGCCCCATGGCGAACAGTCGCGGGCTGACCTGGCCGCGAGCATCCAGCACTGCGCCGGACGCATCCGCCGCAATCCCCAGCGCCAACGGCCCAGGCTGGACCAACCCGCGCTTGAGCAATTGCTGCGGCAAAGGCCGGGCCACCCGGCGCCAGTCGTATTCGATGCCGCTGGAATTGATCAGCGCGGCGCCCCACACCTGGGTGATCACATCCTCGCCACGGTAGCGCACCGCAATGGCGACCCCCTCTTGCGACGTCATCAAACCCTTGAACGACGCCGCACGGATGCGCAACCGCCCTTGCTGGTGCAACCGCGCCAGCAACTGCGCGCTCAAGGGTGGCGAACGGTGATGATGGCTTTCCCACCAGGGCCGCACATGCCGCACGAACTGGCGTTTCTGAGCCTCACTGGCCTGGCTCCACAGCCGCGCGATATGCCCGCGCACCGTGTCCAACGGCGCCTGCCAGTCTGTGCCTTGCCCCAACGCGAGCTGGCATTGGCGTCGCACCTCACGCAGCAACTGTCGGGGGCTGCTCAGGCTGTGGTCGGCGGCGAGGAAGTCGTTCCAGCTCGGCGGTTGCCGGCGTACATGGGGCAACAAGCCGTGGCGCGAAAAAACCTCGATAGGCCCGCGATGGCCGGCCTGCTCCAGGGAGACCACGGCATCGACCATGGTCAGGCCCGAGCCGATGATCAGCACGGTCGATTGTGGGTCGAGACGAGTCATCGCGGGGACATCCCAGGGGTCCAGCGCGGCGGCATTCAATCCTGTGGACTCGGTCTGCGGAGTGCGCGCCGCCGGGAACATGCCAGTGGCCAATACCGCACAGGCGCCGCGCAGTTGCTCGCCAGTATCGAGAGTCAACAACGCCGAGGTGGCATCGACTTGCAGGTCTACCCCTTCGGCGCGGATGTGCTCGACGCTCGATGTAGAAAGCGCCTTGGCTTGCGCCAGACGCTGCTGCGCGTACAGGCCGAAAAGCCCCCGTGGCGGGAACAGCTCGCTGATGGGCACATGCTGTTGATACGACTCGGGCCATCCCCCGGCGCTGATGTAGTCGGTGAGCCACTGAGTGAGGTCGTCAGCATTGTCCGGGTCAACGCTCATGCGGGCGGCATTGCCGTTCAGCGTATGGCCCAATTCGACCGCGCTGTAGGCTTCGCCACGCCCCAGTTCAGCGCGAGGTTCGACTATCAGGATGCGCCGCGTGCCCGGTAGGCGCAGCAGTTGCACGGCCAGCATCGTACCGCTCAGGCCACCACCGATGATCAGCACGTCAGCGTTACGAGTTGATTGATTCATGCTGGTTCACCCTTACTGTTTGCCCAGACAAATGTCATGTCCCGCACCAACAACGGCGCGGTACTGCGACTCAGGACCACCCGCCCAGTATCCAGCACGTAGCTCTGAGATGCATAGTTGAACGCGACATTGACAGTGTGCTCAGCGATCAGGAGCCTCACCCGCTACTCGCGGGCATTAGCATGGCCTGGGCAATTAGGATTGTCTTTGACTGAAACGCTGCGAGAGCAAGGCGGGCCGTGGCAGTTGGCAATGAAATGGAGAGCCGATGCACAGACAGATACCGATGTTCGCAGCTTTTGGAAGGGTAAGATAAAACAATCAGCAGCTGTTTTTGTCATGGCGATCTATTGACAATTATCGCACTGGAAACAGCCACGACTTTCGCGTGCGTCCAAGTCTCCTCGCCATATGAAAACACTGGAAAATCACGCCAGAACAGATGGCAAGGACAAAACGTTGCATGACTTATCAAAACACTCAGGTTAGAAAGCCCTATACGACGTGATAGACCCTTTCTCCGGAGCGCCCCACAATTTCTCCCCCGCGCCTCACGTAATACGAAATAGTTGTCGTAGTGCCACCACGCAATGAACGTACTAATACGTCGATAGTGGCGCAAGGATTAGTGACCTCACGAAAACTGAACCACGTTCCGCCCTCCACTTTTTGGGAGCAAGCTACCTCGTCCTCAAGTTGGATACCGGCATAGGGGAACACGTGCATGTAAGCGAGTTTATTCTCGATATCGTGATTATTGAGCGTCCCATCAGGGTTCACCGGAGTGATCGAAGCATCAGGCAACGTCGAGCCAGGCAGGTTTGTAGCTGGATCAGGCAAAAAAATATCCATTGACTATCTCCTTCAATAAGTTAACTCGACTTGCGCTGATAGCACATCAACGATATCGAGAAACCAATCTAGCAAATATGACGAACGCTTAAACCTGTCAAACTCAACAGTTGACAAACAATAAAAACTGTCGACAGACACCTGACAAATTAATCAAATAACGACATTACGAACAAACTGCACCGCGACCTCACTATCATTGCGGTAGACGTGGCCTTGGCGGCTGGCAAACATAAAAAACTCGCCAGCGCTGACGATTATTTTTTCGTCTCCCACTTTCAGTGTCAGGTGACCTTCATATACAAACAACTGCACGCTCCACCCTTCCGGATCCGGCTCGGGACAGTAGCGATCCCCTGGTTCCAAGCGCATCTCCCACAATTCAACTTCACGTCGAGCGTTAGCCTTAGCCAGTAATACGGCTTTGCTGCCCGGGATCTCACCCGCCCAGGCCAGCTCGTTGATGCAGCTGTGATCGGGAGCATCCGGCGCCTGGATCAAATCACTGAACGCCACGTCCAACGCTTCGGCCACTCGGTCCAGGGTCGATAAGCTGACGTTCTTCTCCCCTGCCTCAATCGCCACCAGCATGCGCCGGCTGACCCCGGATTTTTCCGAGAGCGCGGTCTGGCTCAGGTCGGCGGCATGGCGCAGGCGACGAACGTTCTGGCTGACGTGCTGCAGGACCGAGGCCCGTTGCGGATTTTCTTTGTGCACTATATTGCTCAATAGGTGGGTGTGCGCAGTATACTGCCCAGCGTGCGGCGCATTGTGCGGTCCGTGCTTTCCCCTTGCAAGACCGAGCCGCCATGACCACCCCGAACTCGCCTTCGCGTTTCAACCGTTTCAGTAAAGCCGAATGCATCCTGGTGGTGATCACCATGATCTGGGGCGGCACCTTTTTGCTCGTGCAGCACGCTATGGCCGTCAGCGGGCCGATGTTTTTTGTGGGTCTGCGCTTCGCGGCGGCGACGATAGTGGTTGGGCTTTTTTCCTTGCGCACCCTGCGCGACCTGACCCTGTTCGAATTGAAGGCCGGGGTGTTTATCGGGGTGGCGATCATGTTCGGCTATGGCTTGCAGACCATTGGCCTGCAAACCATCTTGAGCAGCCAGTCGGCGTTTATCACCGCCTTGTATGTACCATTCGTGCCGCTGTTGCAGTGGCTGGTATTGGGCCGTCGCCCCGGGTTGATGCCCAGCATCGGCATCATGCTGGCGTTTGCCGGGTTGATGCTGTTGACCGGCCCGGCGGGGGCTTCACTGAACTTCAGCCCAGGTGAAATCGCTACGCTGGTCGGTGCCGTGGCAATAGCGGCCGAGATCATCTTGATCAGCGCATTTGCAGGCCAAGTGGATATTCGTCGGGTGACCGTGGTGCAACTGGCCACCGCTTCGGTGCTGTCGTTCATGATGGTGGTGCCCATGGGCGAGGCGTTGCCGGGCTTTTCCTGGCTGCTGCTGTTCAGTGCCGTGGGCCTGGGCTTGACCAGTGCGGTGATCCAGGTGGCGATGAACTGGGCCCAGCAAAGTGTTTCGCCAACCCGGGCGACGTTGATTTATGCCGGTGAGCCGGTGTGGGCCGGCGTTGTGGGGCGAATCGCCGGGGAGCGGTTCCCGCCGATTGCAATGTTGGGGGCGGTGTTGATTGTGGTGGCGGTGATTGTGAGTGAGTTGAAGACGAAGGGGCAGAAGGCCGTTGAGTTGGCAGAGGCGTTGGAAGAGGAGCGGCAGGGATAGTCCACGATCGACAGTAACCACGATGCGAAGCGAGCCGCTCTTGATCTTGCTCTTGATCTGCTTGTGATCTTGATCTCAGGCGCCCCGTTAAACCACGCTGGC
>NZ_JASBQZ010000099.1:0-438 GCF_029960685.1 Pseudomonas sp. AL10 | reverse complement strand
CGACCACCCTGCCCTTGCCCACCGATTCTCGGCCCGCGATCACCAATAGCCTGGCGGAAGCGGCGATCTACTTGGGTTCGGCGCCTGACGAGTTGGTGCTGGCCCAGGCCTCGCGTTTCTATCACTTTCGCGATGGCGTACTGGTCTCGATCAGCGATGCGTATGACAACCGGCTGCGCCTTTGCCGGGATCGTTCAGGGCGGATTGAGCGGCTGGATAACGGTGCGGGTCGTTCGTTGCTGTTGCGTTATGAGTTGGGTCGCATCGTCGCGGTGGACTACCAGGTTCATCGCGCCACAGGGCGTGCACCTTACGTCTGGGAAACCGAGCAGAACGTTGTTTCCTACGCCTATGACGAAGCGGGACGACTGGTTTGCGCGACGAATGCTGTCGGAGAAAGCGAGCGTTATCGGTACGACGATCAGCACGTCATTCTCG
>NZ_JASBQZ010000098.1:0-448 GCF_029960685.1 Pseudomonas sp. AL10 | reverse complement strand
AAGATTACAAGCGGCGTTCACCCCGAACTTGGAACAGCTCATCATGGTATTTAAAACACCTTTACTCGACAAACCTGCTCCTGGCTGGAAGCACGATTTGCCGGGGCCAAACGAATCGCCCTCCATTGAACCGTATCCTCCCGTACTATCGAATCCGCCCAATCATGTTGACGATGTATATCTTGAACTGGCACGCGCCACCGTGCGAACTCGCGGGATTGGAGTCTGGATGGCTCCTTGTATGTTTCTGTTTGCTCTCATTCCTCCCATCACTTGGATCGTTATCCTTATAGCGACTGGAGATATACCTTCGTTTGTATTTCATTTCTTCGGTCTCATCGGATTTATCACCCCCCTATGGGGAAGCGTGTTTATCTGGAGAATGGACGTTGCCCCTCCCCGCGACGAACCCATCCGCTTCAACCGCTTCCGACGCAAAGTCTACGTC
>NZ_JASBQZ010000097.1:0-459 GCF_029960685.1 Pseudomonas sp. AL10 | reverse complement strand
CGGCCACGTCACCCGCTACGAATACGCAGACGGCCTGCACCTGATCAGCCGCCGTCTCAACGCCGACGGCACTCAGGTCAAATACCGCTACGACAACGCCCGGCTGCTCCTCACCGAGATCGAAAACGAAGCCGGCGAAACCTACCAACTCAACTACCACTCCAACGGCCTGATCCGCCAGGAAACCGGCTTCGACGGCCAACGCACCGCGTATGCCTACGACCTTAACGGCAACCTGCTGGAGAAAACCGAATACGGCGACGATGGCAGTCAGCTAATCACCCGCTACGTGCGCGACCACGCCGGGCGCCTTGTAAGAAAAACCCTGCCCGACAGCAACGTTGTCAACTACGCCTACGACCGCCAAGGCAACCTCCTCAGCGTCGAAGACGGTCACTGGGCGCTGGCCTACGAGTACGACCGCCAAAACCGCCTCACCGCCGAACACCAAGGCTGGGG
>NZ_JASBQZ010000096.1:0-499 GCF_029960685.1 Pseudomonas sp. AL10 | reverse complement strand
GGCGGCAAGTGTTGCAAAAAATACCGGTCAGACAGTTTGAAGTTGATCCACATGCACAAGGCGATAGCCACCACGGCGCCGATCGCCAACAGGCTCATGCGCATGCCGACCCAGCGCCACAAAGGTTTGTCGTTGACCCGTGATTGCTCAAGCATGCTGCTTACCGGAACCGATAGCCAATGGAGCGCACTGTCACCAACACCCCGGCGATGCCATGGGTTTCGAGCTTGCGCCGAAGGTTATGCACGTGGGCGTCGACGACGCGGGCCAGGGCTTCGCTTTCCGGCAGGCAGATTTCCAGCAACTCATCGCGTGTGAAGGCCTTGGAGGGAGTCTTGAGCAACGTGACCAGCAGCTTGAATTCAGTCGGCGTGAGGTCCAGCAACTGCGATGGCATACCACAGTGCTCAATGGCCGCAGTAAAAGCGGCAAGGTCCACCCGCAGGTTCTCATGGCGCAGCAGTTGTTCTACCGGCTGGCTGCCCGCGGTACGCCGCAA
>NZ_JASBQZ010000095.1:0-527 GCF_029960685.1 Pseudomonas sp. AL10 | reverse complement strand
ACCAGCAACATGCGCACCTGGGCGCTGGGCCGTGGGCTGATAGATTTGCCCGCCAACTGGACGGGGGGCGGGGATGTGAAGCTGTACTACGGATTGGGAGCTGATCACTCAAGCATTGAGGTCTTGATCTTGGGGGAGCGCGTGACGCAGGAGCGATTTGATGCAGCCTTGAATGAGCGGTCACGTCGGATTTCGGCAGTCAAGAACTATAAGAATTCAGATGTGCCGATGCTGGTGTCGGCAAAATTTGTCTCACCCAGGGAAACGTTGCTGCAGTACTACAAGCAGGCAACACGCCGCCAAACATTCGTTCATGAGTCTCATCTGCTGATCGATGATGTCTACGTCATGCTCAGGGCTCAATCATACGAAGGCGATACGGATCCCGTTGAAGCCCAACTCTTAAAGCTGTCGAAGGAAATCTTCAAAGTCACCCCTGAAACCGCAGGCGCGGGGTTTGCACTTGGGCCGGTTGTCATTCGCAGTCATCACGACCATGAGATCGCCAGTTTCTATTTTCGCCCCCC
>NZ_JASBQZ010000094.1:0-667 GCF_029960685.1 Pseudomonas sp. AL10 | reverse complement strand
CATAGCGATAACGCTTGATCCCACCATTGGGCAATTGCTCCTCAAGCAACTGCCCCCGCTCGTTCCACACCAACCGATGACAACTGCTGTCGGGATACCAAACTCCAGTCAGTTGCCCCTGTTTGTTGTAGCTGTAGTCAGTAGCCTCTCCATCGGGATCGGTCCTACGCGTAACATCGCCTTGCTCATTACGCTCATATTTCCAGACCGCCTCCCCACGCCGAACAACCCGTACAAAATCGTTGTCATGCTCGTAGGACGTTGGCTCATCATCCCCCGGAAACAGCGCGACCAGGCGTCCGGCGTCGTCATACTGATAGGCCGTCACCGCGCCCATCGGATCTTGCTCGACGGTCAGCCGCCCCTGGTTGTCGTAGGATTTAAAGTGCGTGGCGCCGTCCGGATCAATCCTCTGCACCAGCCGCGCCCGCTGGTCATGGACATACACCTCCTGGCTACCATCGGCGTTATGCACGGTGACGCGCCCGTCATCCCCCCAGGCATAGCGCGTGTCCATCTGCGAAAAACTTGCCCAATGCCGGACGCAGCGCGCCGCCTTGCCAGCGTGTTCCCATTCCCAGAAGAAACTCGCGCCACCGGCCAACTGCCGCTCGAGAATGACGTGCTGATCGTCGTACCGATAACGCTCGCTTTCTCCGACAGCATT
>NZ_JASBQZ010000093.1:0-694 GCF_029960685.1 Pseudomonas sp. AL10 | reverse complement strand
TTCGGCCTGAGCATCTGCACACCCGCAGTGTCGAGCCCGGCCCAGTTCAAGTCACCGAGTTGAAACCTGAAATGCCCATCGCCATGCCCGGGTTGGGCGCTAACCTGGCGGCGCAGTTGCCGTCGATTATTTCGGACGAGTTGGCGGCGCGTGGTGGCTACCGTATGCCGGTGCATGCCTGTGGTTACAACTGGCTGGACTCCAACGAGGAGGCCGCTTCAAGGCTGGCTGAGCGTATTAATGAACTCATGTATCAGTACGGTCGCAACTGCCAACAGGTGATTCTGGTTACCCACTCCATGGGCGGGCTGGTGGCACGTCGATGCGGGCAGCTACCGGGTATGGCCGACAAAATTGCCGGCGTCGTGCACGGCGTGATGCCCGCCATCGGGGCGCCGGTCGCTTACCGTCGCTGCAAGGTCGGGATGCGCGACGAAGACCCCATTGCCGGCGCGGTCATTGGCCCAACTGGTCAGGAGGTCACCGCTGTATTTGCGCAGGCACCCGGTGCCTTGCAATTGCTGCCCACCCAGGATTACGCCCCGGGCTGGCTGCGGCTGATTGACGAACGTGGAGCCCCGGCTATGCCGCGTCAACCGGTAAAGGATCCTTACGAAGAGATTTATCTACGCCGTGACCGCTGGTGGGGATTGTTGCGTGAAGAGTGGTTGGCACCGAAGGATGGGGATCCGAT
>NZ_JASBQZ010000092.1:0-790 GCF_029960685.1 Pseudomonas sp. AL10 | reverse complement strand
CTCGGTACGCCCCGCGCCCACTAGCCCGAACAGGCCCAGGATCTCGCCCTTGCGCACCTGGAAACTGATTGGTTCACGCAGGCCGGGACCGAGCAAGCCGTCCACCTTGAGCGCCACTTCGCCTTGCTCACGCGGGCGGTAATCATAGATATCCTGGATATCGCGACCGACCATGCAGGTCACCAACTGGTCATGGGTCAGTGTGCTCATGTCCTCGAAGGTGCGCACGTAGCGGCCGTCCTTGAACACCGTCACCGCATCGCAAATACGGAACACCTCCTCCATGCGATGGGACACGTAGAGCACCACTTTGCCCTCATCGCGCAGGCGCGCGATGATCGCCATCAAGCGGTCGATTTCCCGCGCCGATAAACTGCTGGTGGGTTCATCAAAGGCGATCACGTTGGCGCCGCGGGACAGCGCTTTGGCGATTTCCACCAATTGGCGCTGGCCCAGGGACAGGCGCCCGAGCTTCTCGTCGGGGTCGATTTCATCGGCCAGGCCCTTGAGGCAGGCCAGGGCCTGCTTGCGCAGCAGGCCTCGGTTGACCACGCCAAAGCGCGTGGGCAAATGCCCGAGAAAGAGGTTCTCGGCCACGCTCATTTCCGGCACCAGGTGCAGCTCTTGGTGAATCACCGCCACACCGCTGGCGATGCTGTCGGCGGCGCATTTGAACGCCATGGTTTGCGCGCCGATTTGCACGGTGCCGGTGGATGGAATGTAGGCGCCGCCGAGGATTTTCAGCAGGGTCGACTTGCCTGCGCCGTTCTCGCCCATCAGCGCGTGCACC
>NZ_JASBQZ010000091.1:0-825 GCF_029960685.1 Pseudomonas sp. AL10 | reverse complement strand
TTGTCATTCGCAGTCATCACGACCATGAGATCGCCAGTTTCTATTTTCGCCCCCCCGCTTCAGACGTATCGCTGAACGTCTACTACAACGCCTTATCACCTGATGATGGCGAACGTTTGCATGTTCGAACCCAAAAAGACGGGAAAATATTCCTCGCAGGCGATTATGAACAACTGCGTATAGGCAAAATCACATTAGCCGGAATGCAAGCCGAAGAATCCTTGATCGGCTTCAGTGATGACACACATCGTCAAATACTTTTCGTCAGCGAGAACTATCGAGATAACCCATCCCTAAGCCGTCCAGCTATGAGTATTCGCCTATCGGCAGGCGGAAAAAAGCGTACCGCCATAGATCCTGATAAACCCAGGGATCTTGTGCGCTGGACCCTTCCCCAATTCGCCAACAAAGGCTACGAGCGGCCTCTCTGGCAACGACCCGCGTCACCGGAACCCGTCAACCCCTCGCTCACCGACTACGAAGCCATGGCCGTGTGGGACGCGATCCTCAAATCCGTACGCATCCGCTACGGCTCGGTCGCGCCCAAGCCGGACCCCTGGGCCAACATTCGCGGGCCCAGTGCCGAAGACGCTGCCGAAAGCAAGCGCATCCTCGATGAGTTCATTGCTAGCTTGGAAAAACGAAGGTCATTGCCAGGGGATAGCGATCAATGAATAGCGCCCACCGGCTTTCTTATGGCCGCTTTCATCCTAAAGCCCCCCAGCTTCTTTTCGTGTGCTTGACGCTCGCGTTGCTCACGGGCTGCGCCGCCTTCAAACAACCCAGTGAACAGGAGAAACAAACCGTGCACGAATTGACCAGCAA
>NZ_JASBQZ010000090.1:0-894 GCF_029960685.1 Pseudomonas sp. AL10 | reverse complement strand
GTGCGGGTTTTCGATTTTGATCTGGTTGATCACGTCGATACCGAAGTTCAGGTGCATCGACTCATCGCGCAGGATGTACTGGAACTGCTCGGCCACGCCGGTCATTTTGTTGCGGCGGCCCATGGACAAAATCTGGGTGAAGCCGCAGTAGAAGAAGATGCCTTCCAGCACGCAGTAGTAAGCGACCAGGTTGCGCAGCAGTTCTTTGTCGGTGTCGACGGTGCCGGTTTCGAACTTTGGATCGGAGATCGAGCGGGTGTATTTCAGGCCCCAGGCGGCCTTTTTGGCCACCGATGGAATCTCGTGGTACATGTTGAAGATCTCGCCTTCATCCATGGCCAGCGATTCGATGCAGTACTGGTAGGCGTGGGTGTGGATCGCTTCTTCGAAGGCCTGGCGCAGGATGTACTGGCGGCACTCCGGGTTGGTGATCAGGCGGTACACGGCCAGTACCAGGTTGTTGGCCACCAGGGAGTCGGCGGTGGAGAAGAAGCCCAGGTTGCGCATGACGATGCGGCGTTCGTCGTCGGTCAGGCCTTCGGGGTTTTTCCACAGCGCGATGTCGGCGGTCATGTTGACCTCTTGCGGCATCCAGTGGTTGGCGCAGCCGTCGAGGTACTTCTGCCAGGCCCAGTCGTACTTGAAGGGCACAAGTTGGTTGAGGTCGGCGCGGCAGTTGATCATGCGCTTTTCGTCAACGGCGACGCGGGCGGAGGCGCCTTCCAGCTCGGCGAGGCCTTCGGCGACGTCGAGTTTGTCCAGGGCGGCCTTGGCGCGCACGATGGCGGCAGAGTCGTTGGCGGTGACGGCGCGGGCTTCCACGGCGGCAGCGGCGCCGGCACCGTCGAGGCGGTCCATGTTGGCTTCGGTGGCGTGGCCGGCGTTGGCGCCTTT
>NZ_JASBQZ010000008.1:188922-189086 GCF_029960685.1 Pseudomonas sp. AL10 | reverse complement strand
CCGTTACCGCAGGAATGGATATGTACCCGGTATAACTGCGTCGCCTGTTAGGCCGCCTTCGCGAGCAAGCCCGCACAGTTTGATTGCGGAGTGTCAGGTAGATAGGCGTCGGCTGGCAGGCCGTCATCGCAGGCAAGCCAGCTCCCACATTTTTGATTCCGGGG
>NZ_JASBQZ010000008.1:0-188822 GCF_029960685.1 Pseudomonas sp. AL10 | reverse complement strand
TAGGTGCCGGCTGGCAGGCCGTCATCGCAGGCAAGCCAGCTCCCACATTTTTGATTCCGGGGTGTCAGGTTGATAGGTGCCGGCTGGCAGGCCGTCATCGCAGGCAAGCCAGCTCCCACATTTTTGATCGCGGGGTGTCAGGCCACCATCGAGAGCGCCCCCCCTCCCACATCGGTACTCGGTGCAGCCAGGCTCATTGATCCGGTCGCAACAACTGCATCTGCTGGCGATAATCATCCGTCACCTGCCGCGCCTGACTGCTGCTGGTAATCACCCTCGGCGTAATCAGCACAATCAGCTCCGTGCGGTCCTTGGACCTGCCGGTATTGCCAAACAACCAGCGCAACCCCGGAATCTTCCCCAGGTAAGGCACGGCGCTGACACTCTCAGCGTTGTCCTGCTTGATCAACCCGCCCAGCAACACCGTCTGGCCACTCTGCACCGCTACCTGGGTGGACACCGAGCGTGTGGAGATGCGCGGGTTCACCGGCGTCTCACTGTTACCTGTCGGGTTCTGGGCATCACTGACCTGTTGCTGGATATCCATGTACACCAGCCCACCCGGATTGATGCGCGGTACCACATCCAGAATCACCCCCGTCTGCACATATTCGACACTGCTCAAGGTGGTGTCGGCGTCTCCGGTATTAACGGTGGTCTGGCTGATGGGAATGTTGTCCCCCACCTGGATCTGCGCCGGCTGGTTGTTCATCACCACCAGCGATGGCGCCGACAGCACCTGGGTGCGGCCGTTGGTTTCCAGGGCGTGCAAGGCCACTTGCAGGTTGGAGCTGACGAAGGAATAGAACAACGAGTCCGCCGCCCCCAGCCCTGCCCCGCCACCGCCCAAGGCGCCTTGGCTGCCGGAGGCGTTGGCCACCGTGGTGCTGGTGGAATTGCCGGCCAGGCGGCCCAGGTACCACTGAACGCCCAGGTCCAGTTCGCCGGTGAGCTTGACCTCCAGGATGCGGGTCTCGATCTGCACTTGCAGCGGTGGGTTGTCGAGGCGTTTGATCGCCGCTTCGATCTCTTTCCACTGCGCCGGGCGGGTGCGTACCAGCAGTTGGTTGCTGCTCTTTTGCGCGGTGATGCGCGTGCCCGCTTCGAGGTCGCTGGTGGGCGGCGCCTGGGTGCTTTCGGCAGGCTCGGATTCAGGTTCTTCGGCTGCTGGCACCGGGGCGTTGGCCTGCAAACCGGCGCTGGTGGACGAGGACAAGGTGGTGGTACGCAACCCCGGCGCTACCTTCGCCGGGGCGTCATCCTTGATCGCGCCATTGCCGTAGATTTGCCGCAGGTACTTTGCGAGGTCGGCGGCCTTCATATTGCGCACGTCGTACACATACATCTGCGGCTCGTTGCCGCCGCCCTCGTCGATGGTGCGGATCCAGTCGCCCACTTCGCTGAGGTACTGGGGCTGGGAAGAAATCGCCACCACCGAGTTGGTGCGCTCCACCGGCAAGAACCGCAGCATGCCGGCCAGGGGTGTGCCACTGTCCGTGCCGAACATGGCTTGCAGCTCGGGCATCAGCTCGGCTACCGAGGCGCGTTGCAGGCCAAACACCGCCACCGACATACCCTTGAGCCAGTCCACATCGAAGGTGTCGATCGTGTCCTGGTAGTTGGCCAGTTCTTCAGGCGTGCCGGCCAGGCTCAGCACATTGCGCGCCGGGTCCACCAACAAAAAAGCGTTTTCACGGGCGAAGGGCTTGAGCAGTTTCTGCATCTCGGTGGCCGAGATATAGCGCAGTGAAAACAGACGTGCCGAGAGGCCGCTGGCCGGTTGCGCCACGCGCATCTGCGGCACCAGCTTGCCCGCCACTGCCTGGTTGGCCGGCAGGATCACATAGCGGTTGCCCTGTTTGATCATGGCGTTGTCGGTCCAGGACAGCAGGGTTTCGAGAATCGACAGCGCCTGCTGTTTTTCCACGGGTTTGGAGGTGGAGAAGCTGACAGTGCCCTTCACGCCCTCGGCGATGCTGTAGTTCTCGTGCAGCAGGTCGCCCATCACGCTGTTGATCACGGCCTCGATGGGCTGATCGGCGAAGTTGAACACGATGTCGCCACCCTGCTCCGGCACGTTTACAGGCGCCGCGGGCTGGCGCACAAACGCTTGATTGCCACGAATCAGCTGGCGCTGCGGCGGAGCCTGGGTGGCAGGTGGAGGGCTTTCGGCCACAGGCGCCTCAAGCGGCGGGCGTTGTGCGCCGGTGCCCTGCAGGGCCTCGTGCAGCAGGTCGTCGTCCGGGTCGAGGCTATCGGGCAAAGAGCCACAGCCGCCCAGGGAGACGGCGGTAGCCAGGCAAAACAGCGAAGTGCGCATATCGATCAAGGGAGAGACTCGCGGGGATGTGAGATCAGGGGTAACCGCTTACCGTAGAGGCTCAGGGTCTGGGTGCGCCCGCCCAAGGCAAAACGGGCGTATTGCGGGGTCAGGTGTTCCAGGCGCCAGCCGTTGGGCAACGCCTGGCCCAAGTGCACCGTGAGCGTTGGGCCACCGGTTTGCTTGAGCATGGCCATTTGCAGGTTGCCGGTGATCATGATGCCGCTGAGGGTCAGGTTGGCCAGGCTCGCCACCTGGGTTTTGCCCACCTCCCGGTCCGGGCGGCGATCCGGGCTGAACAGCGGCGCTTGCCAGGTGCGGGCAAGGTCTTGCAACGCCGGCGTCGGAGCGGCCTGCACCTGGAACGAGGGTGGCGCGTGCACCGGCGCATCGGGTAACCACCGCGGAGCATCGCCGATGCTGCTGAGGATCATCGCCATCAACAGCCCCAAGAGCCCGGCCACGCCGAGCCAGCCCCATTCAAGAGGACGCAAGGGGCCGATCATGGTGCCACCCGCGCCGGTTGCAGGTAGCCGCGCACCAGCAGTTGCACCGCCAGCTTGCCTGCCCCGCCACTGGCTGGCGCCTGTTTGTCGCGACGAATATGCAGCTCATCGACGAACAGAAAAGGCGGCTGATATTCCAGCCCATGCAGGATCGCGGTCAGCGGTTCGATGGCGCAATTGAGCGTGAGGCTGACCTTGACCTGACGATAGGGCTCGCTGTCGTCCTGTTCGGGCGTGATCGGCTTGCGCTGGGTGAGGTTGCAGCCGCCGCCGAGGTTGGCGTGGCTGTTGATCAGGTCGGCGAGACGCTGCATCAGGTCGGCGGCGACCACGTCCGGGTCGTCCCCCGGCAACAGGCTGGCGTTGCTGGCCGGGTCTTGCTGTGCTTGCGCCAGCTGTTCGCGCAAGGCATCGCCCTGGCGTATGACGCTGGCATAGCGCTGCTGCTGTTCACGCAACTGTTCGGCCTGTTCACCCATGGCCCGCAGCGGCCCGGCGAACCAGCTGTCGATCAACAGCCAATAGGCCGCGCCGAGTACCACCGCCAGGGTCAACAAGGCGGCGCCACGGCGTTCACGGGGTGTGAGGGGTCGGCGCATCGGCGGCCTCCTGGCGTAAGTGGGCACGCAAGGCAAACTGGTCCTTGCCGGTGCGTGCGTCGGGTTGGATCACCCCTTCGAACTGTGCGTTGTCCAAACGCTGGCAGCCTTTGATGCGGCTGATCAGGCCACTGGCCTTGGCGCTCTGGCCGGATAAGCTCACCTCGCCGTCCTTGACGTCCAATTGGTCGAGCCAGGTGTCGGCGGGCAGGCAGCTGGTCAAGTCATTCAGCAGCGCGGCCAGGGGGGGTTGCGCCCGTTTGCGCTGGGACAGGTACTGCGCCGCACCACGGGTGTTGAGCAGTTGCTGGCGCAGGGCGTGCACCTGGGCGACCTCGGCTTTTTGCTGTTGAACAGTGGCGTGCATACTGTCGAGTACCCGCTGGCGGTCGTTGAGCCACAACAGCATCGCCGCAATCAGCAACGCGCCGCACAACCACGGCAGGCTGCGCTGCAATTGCTTGCCGGCAGAACGCGAACGCGGGCGCAACGGCGCGGGCAGCAGGTCGATGCCCAGGCCCGCCACATCCACGCGGTGCGGGTACAGGCCGAGGGCGGCGCAGTCATGGAGGACCTGGTCAAGGCGCTCGCGCAGGATCGCCACCACCCTCACCTCCAGGTGGCTGGGTGTGCGCCGCTCCTGGCGGGCGACGAAGTAGAGCTGCTCGGCGTTGAACGGGGTGTAGCGGTCCAGTTCATAGCCAACCACCTCCACGAGGTTGCGTGCGGCGGCCAGAGGCAGTTGCACGCTTTGCTGCAACACGGCGTCGGGGGCAAGCATCAGCACCTGGCGCGTATTGCCCGGGACCACCGGTGCCGTCAGCGGCCAGTGATGAACCTGCTCAGGCGGGTCCTGGAACGCCAGCCACTTCGGCACACAGCCGCGTAACTCCGTGAGCCACAGGCGCCAGCCTTGTTGCAGCAGACTGGCGCGCCAATAGCGGGCAATCGGTTCGAGTTGAATCATTCTTGCCACCGCACCACCCGATAGGGCTGTGCGCTGTCCTCCGCAGGGCTCAATAAAAGGGTCAGTCGCAAGCGTGCCTGATAGCCGCCGGGGCGCTCGGCGCGGCTGTCGATTTCCACGACCTGGCCGGGGTCGACGCCCTCGGCGTTCTGACTTGGCAGGTTCAACGCCTTGCGCATCAGGGGGCTGGCGAATGCCGGAGCGGGCCGGTCGAGGTCGCTCCACAAGGTGATTTCAGGCAGCAATTGGCTGTAGAGCGCCTGGGTCATACCGGGGAGTTGACGCACCTCCTCCAGCACCCGAAACGGCGCCAGGCCCTGACGGCGGCGAGTCTCAAGGGCTTTGGCCAACTGCCGGGCCTGAACCGGTGTAGCGCCGCAGGCCAGGGCCAGACGTGTGAGGTCTTGGGGGGCGGCGTTGACCAGGTACAGCTTGCCGCGCTCACTGCGCACACTGACCTGCAAGCGGGCGTCGTCGAAGGTCAGCGCAATAGAACGCCCGTCCGCCACCCACTGCCCTTGCGCCATGACCTGTGCGATAGCGGCCTGGGCGGCTAACAGCGTCTGGGTGTGCTGGCGCAGCCACAGCGCCTGGCGACTTTGCAGTTGCACCCACCCGGCCAGACCACCCAGCAATACGCTAAGCAAGGCCAGCACCCACAGCACCAGCAACAGCGCAGCACCACGTTGGCGCTTCATTCTACGCTACTCGCGCTGGACAGATTCAGGCGCAGCGCAACCACCTGGGTGACCCACGGCACCGGCCCGTCGACGGTGGCGTCGATGCGCACCGCTGTGGGCAAGCGCCGGGGCCAGGGCCACGGGCTCAACCAGTCGGTGGGCTGGCCCAGTGGCGAGACACCGCGATAACTGAACTGCAACGCCTCGACGTTATGCAAAAGTACCTGCGGCTCATCGCGCTGCGCGTTGGCCTGCGATGCCCTCTGCGAAAAAGCCACCTGCAGATCCTGCCCGACCCGTTGCAGGGTAAAGCGCTGGATACCCCCGCCCAATACACCGGGCAAGGTCGCCACAAACTGCAGCCGTTCCGGCATGCCGATCAAGAAACCCTCGGCCTGGCTGCCGTCGTCAGTGAGCTTCAGCGGCAGCGCCTCGCTGATCGAGGTACGCAAAAACTGTTGGGCGGCGCGCATTTCATCCAGGCTGGCGGTGTAGGCCTGGGCCTTGGCCACCGCCCGATTGGCCCCCAGCAACGCTGCGCTCACCAGCAGCAACAATACCGACAGCAAGCTGAGCACCACGAGCACTTCCAGCAACGTGAAGCCCTGCTCACGGCGCTTCACAGGCGCGCCTTCAAGGTGCTGAAGTGCGCCTGATGCACGCCTTCACCCACGTTCAGATCAAGACGAAACAGGTGCGGCTGTTGGCGGGTGCTGGTCAATTGCCAATGAATGCCGTCGAGTTGGCCTTGGCGGGTTCCTTCAATCAGCTGGCCGGCAGCTTCCTGGTCCAGCAGCGTAAGCGCGGCATGTGTGAGGCGGTCGCTGTGGGCCACCTGGGACAAGGAACGCGCGCTCTGGCCGAAGGCAACCAGCAACACGCTGCTGCACACCGCCATCAACGTCAGGGCGGCGAGCATTTCCAGCAAGGTGAAACCGGCCTGGTGCTTCATGGCAGCGCCTTGGACTGCACACTGCCGGTGAGCCAGCCGATGTCGATGCGCCAACGCCGGCTGCCGCTGGCCAGCAGCAGGTTACCGCCGGTGGAACTGCCGTCGGGATAGAACACCACGGCGGCCCCGGCCTGCTCGGCACTGTGCAAGGTCACCTGCACCTGCGCCGGCCACTGCTGTGACGCACGCCCTGGCGCCTGGAACGTGCGGCCCTGGAGGTCGAATTGAGTGTGCGCCGCCTGGCCGCTGACGATCGCGCTCGCACGCGTGGCGCGCAGGGCCTCGACCATCTGCGCGACCACCCGCCGCTCCTTGGCCACCTGCAACCCTTGCCGTACACCTAGCCCCAACAACCCCGCCGCAATGCCGATCAATAGAATGACCACCAGCATCTCCAGCAGGGTAAAGCCTCGCTGGGCCACGGGCGGGTTATTCCCAGTTGCCCAGGTCGGCACTGTAGCCCTCGCCGCCGGGTTGGCCGTCCTGGCCGTAGAAGATCAGGTCGAAGGCCCCGTGCTCACCGGGGAAGCGATAGCCAAACCCATGGCCGAACGGGTCTTTCAACTCCGACGGTTTGGCGTAGGGGCCGGCCCAGTTGGACGCACTGGCGGGCTTGTCGAGCAGCTGTTGCAGGTTGTTGAGCGGCGCACCCACGTCCAGGGCGTAGCTGTCGATCTTCATGCTCAAACTGGCCAGTTGCGCCTTGCCCGCGCCGTACTTGCCCTTGTCCACATTGCCACCGACCTGGCGCACCACAATGGTCGCGACAATGCCCAGCAGCACAATCACCGCCAGCATTTCCAAAAGGGTGAAGCCGCCTTGGCGGTGTCGGGTTTTCATCGGTTCTGCTCCTTGAAAGTTCATATATGGCTGGTGAGGCTCATCAGCGGCAGCATGATCGCGAGCATGATCACCGCCACCAGCACCGCCATGACCACGGTGAGGGTCGGCACCATTGCCGCGAGCAAGCGTTCGATGGCGCGCTTGGCCTCGACGTCGAAAATGTCGGCAACCTTGAGCAGCATGCTGTCCAGTTCGCCGGCCTGTTCGCCGACTTCGATCATGTGCAGCGCCAACTCCGGTAACAGCGGCTGGCGACCGAACGCATCGGCCAGGGTGCCGCCGCCCTTGACCCGTTGCGCCGCCAGCGCCACTTGCGCCTGGAGCGCACGGTTGCTGCAAACCTGCCGGGCGATCACCAGCGCGGGCAGCAGCGCCACGCCATTGCTGAGCAACGTGCCGAGGGTGCGGGCCAGGCGGGCGGCTTGCACCCGTTGCAACAGCGGGCCGATCACGCGGATGCCCAGCAGGTGACGGTCGTAACGCTCACGGCGCAGGGGGTCGCGCAGGCGCGCTGCCAGGACCCATCCACTGATCGACAACCCGGCCAGCACCACCAGGCCATAGGCGCCGAGGAACTCGCCAAGCGCCAGGATCACCTGGGTGATCAGTGGAATCGGTACACCCAGATCCTGGAAAATCGGCACGAATTGCGGCACCACATAGGCCAGCAACAGCGCCAGGGAACCCAGTACGCCCACCACCAGGAATGCCGGGTAGATCAGCGCATTGATCACCTCGCCGCGCAGCAACTGGCTGCGCTCCAGGTAGTCGCTGAGCTGGCGCAGGGTGCCTTCCAGCGCCCCGCCGGCTTCACCGGCGCGCACCATGCTCAGGTACAGCGGGGAAAACGTACCGCCCTCCTCCTCCAGCGCCGCCGACAGCGGTTTGCCGGCCTTGACCTGATCGCGAATGCGCTCGATCAAGGCCCGCACCTGGGGATGGCGGGCTTGCTTGAGCAACAGGTTTAAAGCGCGTTCGAGGGGCTGGCCGGCACCCAGTAGCGTGGCCAATTGCTGGGTAAAACTCACCAGCGCTGCGCCCTTCAACTGCCCGCGTGCCTGGCGCAACAAGGGGCCGCTGGCCGTTTCGATGTGCAGCAGCAACCAGCCACGCTGATGCAAGACGGCGACGGCAGCGGCCTGGTCAATAGCTTGCAGCGTGCCGCTTTGGGCCACGCCCTGGCTGTCCAACGCACGGAACTTGAACAGGCTCACGTGTCGTCACCACGGGTGACGCGCAGCACTTCTTCCAGGGACGTGACACCGGCCAGGGCCTGGCGCAAACCGTCTTCATACAAGGTGCGCAAACCGGCGCGGCGGGCGGCGTGTTCGAGGCTGGCGGCGTCGGCGCGGCCCATCAGCAGGCCACGCAACTCATCGTTCATCACCAGCAATTCAGTAAGGGCGCTGCGGCCGTGATAATCGCCGCGGTAAAGCAGGATGGGACGCTGCTCGGTCAGGCGATCCAGGCCGTGCTCCTGGATCAATTGCGCTGGGGCCTGGAAGGCCACGCGCGTGGCAGAGTCCAGGCGGCGCACCAGGCGCTGGGCGAGGATACCGCTGACCGTGGAGGCAATCAGGTAGCTTTCCACGCCCATGTCCAGCAAGCGCGTGATGCTCGCCGCGGCGCTGTTGGTGTGCAGGGTTGAGAGCACCAAGTGACCCGTGAGGGAGGACTGCACGGCGATACGGCAGGTTTCCAGGTCGCGGATTTCGCCGATCATGATCACGTCCGGGTCCTGGCGCACGATGGCGCGCAGCGCTCCGGCAAAGTCCAGGCCGATGGCCGGCTTGACCTGGATCTGGTTGATGCCTTCAAGCTGGTACTCCACCGGGTCTTCCACGGTGATGATCTTGCGTTCAGCCGTGTTGAGCTGCGACAACGCGGTATAGAGCGTGGTGGTTTTGCCCGAGCCCGTAGGCCCGGTGACCAACAGGATGCCGTGGGGCCGCGCCAACAGGTCCAAAAAGGCCGCCAGGCGTGGGCCATCAAAGCCCAGGCTGGGGAAGTCGAACTGCACGGTTTGCCGGTCCAACAGGCGCATCACCACCGACTCGCCAAAGCTGGTGGGCACCGTGGACACCCGCAGGTCCAACGCCTTGCCCTGAATGCGCAGCATGATGCGCCCGTCCTGAGGCAGGCGCCGTTCGGCAATGTCCAGGCGCGCCATGATCTTCACCCGCGAGATCACCGCCGCCGACGAACTGGCCGGCGGCGCTTCGGCGTCGTGTAACACACCGTCGATGCGGTAGCGCACCTTGAGTTGGTTTTCGAAGGGTTCGATATGGATATCCGAAGCGCGCTGTTCCACCGCGCGCTGCAGGATCAGGTTGACCAGGCGAATCACCGGTGCTTCCGAAGCCATGTCCTTGAGGTGTTCGATATCTTCCAGGGCGCCCCCCTGCTCGTCGAGGTTTTCGATCAGGCTGCCCATGGCGGAACGGCCTTGGCCGTAATAGCGCTCGATCAGCGCGTCGACTTCAGTACGCGAACCGATGGCCAGCCACACCGGCACCTCACAGGCATACGCCAGGGCCTGGAACGGATATAACTGCGCGGGGTTGGCGGCCATTACGCGCAACCCGCCCTGATGCCAACCCATGGGCACTACCTGGTAATGACGCATGAAGCGCTCGGTGAGCACGGGAAGCGGGTCAAGTAACGGCGGCGCGGCGTCGGCCAACAGCAGTGGCGCATCCAGCAAATCAGCCCAGGCGCGAGCCAGTTCGATTTCAGACACCAAGCCCAAGCGCGTGAGTAAACCGAGCAGGTCGCCAGGCTCAGTGGATAAACGCTGGGCGCGTTCCAGATCAGCGGTTTTGAGCCCGGCGTGCTGCATCAGCCACGCGCACACTTGGTCGGTGTGCGGGATGTGCAGATGGCAGGCATCGAGAGGCATTGACGACATAGTCTGAGGTATTTAACTTGCGAAAAAGGTATGGCTATTTGGAACTACCGGACAATACAAGCGCAGTGCCATTAGTTCCTTAGGCCGCAGTCGGAGTTAACTGGGTTAATCGACTGGAAGTTTCGGTGCTAGTTCCGGGAGCTCGGCAATAAAGGGAAATAAATAACCATGATCCAGCTCTGGCTCTCTACGCATCGCCAAACGCAAGCATCAAAAAACATTCGCCGTTGTGTATATTTTATTTAGGTGGCATCCATACGACCATCGAATGGGTACCCACCACCATAAAAAAATGGCATTTTGATACTATTCAAATTCCAAGCCCGTCACGTCGACAACAAGGAACGCACGTCAAATGGACTTTCCCCTTCCGCACCAACTCATCCTCTTCGGCCCGCCGGGTACCAGCAAAAGCTATTTGGCACGCACTGACAAGGCAGAGCGAGTCGATGCCAAGGGCAACAATGTAGTGCCGGTAACCTTTCACCCGGATTACAGCTATGGTGAGTTTGTAGCACGCTTGTTACCCCTGTCTGACGAAGGGTCGATCTCCTACACCATGTACGCAGGCCCCTTCATACGTGCGCTGTCCAGCGCTTACAGCTACTGGGCCAACCACGCCAACGGCCAAACGGTTGCCAATGTGGTGCTGTTGATTGATGAGATAAACCGTGGCAACTGCGCAGAGATCTTCGGCGATGTGTTCCAGTTGCTCGACCGTGCTGATGATGGATGGTCCAGCTACGAAATCAGCGTGTCAGACTTGATCATTAAAGCGCTGGACACCGAGTTGAAAAAGGGCCCGGTGACAAGGCAGCATCTGCCACAGGAACTCCAAACCCTGCTCGATGCCCGGCGCTTGAAACTCCCGCCTAACCTATTTCTCATCGCAACCATGAACACCAGTGACGAGTCTGTATTTTTCATGGATTCTGCGTTCAAAAGGCGATGGAACTTCGAATTCTGCCCGGCAAATTTTGACAATGTCCCGAGTGATCAGGCCACAGCAATGGTTACCGCATCGCCTGTGCGTAACTGGAAAATGGTTCTTAATGCTCTCAATGCTTTTATCCTGGCCGAGTGCCCATCCCGTAACATGGACGACAAGTTGATTGGCCCCTGGTTTATCAAGGCCAAGGCTGAGCCTACGCTAGGCGTGAAGTACAAAGAAAACATGGCCTTGCTCAACAAGCTGTCCAAAGGCGTCACCGTCGCAAACTCCGGCCGAGACAACAGCGACGCATTCGATAAAGCGTTAGTCGATTTTGTCAAAACACTGCCCCCGCTCGTCCAAGAGCGCATTTTTGCCTTTGCCCAATATGATGAAAGCGCTGCGCACAATAAGTTGAGAGCGATCGAGTACGATCAAACGTCTTCTTATTATCTTTCCAAGCGGCATAAACGCGGAAACGATCGGGTCATCGAGGTGTTCCTCGAGCACTTATGCAACCTCAACTCAGGCATCACCACTCATAAAATCCTCAACGCCGACATCCACGGCAAACTCTTTCTTTATCTGTGGGACAGCGTGTTCGAGCGGGACAAATCGCCCTTGGCAAAAAAGCTCGGCGTACCCACCGCCGACCTCCGGACATTTGGCCAGTTTGTCGACCACGCAGACCTCTTTATTGAACGACTCTTTGACACCCCCCCTACAAGCCCGGTTGTGGGCACACATACCACTGAACGGGCATAGGTCACAGTGATGCTCATACATGACATGCTCTTGGAGGAAAGTGATGACGGCGCCGTGGGGATTTTTACTCAGCCTGACGGCAGTTACCAACTGAAAGTACCATTCGGCATGAGTGGTATGGCGCCCGCTCAAGCACTGGCTGTGCTCTACAAAAGCTTCGCGGTCTTTCGTCGCACGCGCCGCTCTTTCAAGCGACTGGGTCAATTGGATGGATTGGAGGAGCACTCAGAGCCAGGACTTCAAGAAGGTGATGGTGGTATCTCATTTTGTGACGCCATGGGCCTGGATGAGCTCTTCGACCGTGCTGACCCGCTTGGATTGCTGTCTCTACGCAAAAGGATTGCACAACAACCTTGGGACGTGACCCGGCATCTTGAGCGACACCTGCACCTGGCGGTGTTTGATAACAATGGCGCGCCTTATCTTGAGCGGACGCCAGGATCACGACGTGAAGCCTGCTATGGCATGTCCGATATTGTCGGTTTGTACTGCTTCATCGCCGACGACTTTTATCGAGCGTTTCTGGGAATAGACCCGGCCTGCAGATGGGGCAGTTTCAGCGCGGATGCTCAAGCAATAGCAGCCCACTTCAGGCATCGACACCTGGCCGCCAATGACTCTCTCTTTGGCATAGACCGGCAACAATGCTTACGTACACGGCAGCACCTGCAATATTTATTGCGCGAAATCAACCGCCAAGAATCGCTACGCGGTAGCAACTATCGATTGTTACACGGGGTGCTGGAGCGCTATTTATACGGTGGACACACCCATGGGCAGCGCCAAGGGCAGATCTGGGGCATCAAGAATTTCTGGGCCGTCTGGGAGTCGGTCTGCCTGCACCATGCCGCAACCGGCCAAGGCGAACCAGGCATGATGGGCTTCATGACCTGTGATTTCGATCATTTACCATCGACCTTATCAACGCCCATGTTAAGGAAACACTGGCTGGCCACGCGTGCGCAGATATTCCATCGCAATGGTATCGAACGCCGCCCTGACCTTGTGCTGAATACTCAAACCCAAGTGAAAGTCATCGACTTCAAATACTACCGTCACCCGCCCACAGAACGTTGCGCAGCCAGCAAAAACCAAGACGTGGGGCTCACTAAACTTGAGCAGGACTTCAACAACATAGAGGTATACGGCCTGTTGACGCACAATCACTTGTTACGTGACGCTGAACAGCGCCACAAGGAGATTGCGCTGGAGTTCTGGCTACCGGGGCGTGAGGCAGAACACACCCCGGTTGTCCACGCGCCTGAGTGGGCACCGTCACTTGCGATTGTCAGGTTGTGCACGCCGTGGGTCATGCACCGCTACAGCCAACAATACAACGAGGGAGGGCTCTAGGCATGGATTTAAAAACTACCGTCGACTGCAAAAAGGACAGCCTTCACTCTTACCGCCTAGGACTTTGTCGCGAATACCAAACGATGCACAAGGCCACCAAACGCACCACCTGCCAAAGGCATCACCCAGAACACCCATAACTGGGAGACCGCCCAACCGCCCTGGAAAATCGCCACGCCAGTGCTGCGCGCCGGGTTAACGGATGTATTGCTCACTGGAATACTGATCAAGTGAATCAAGACCAGGGCGAGGCCAATGGCAAGCGGCGCAAATCCGGCCGGTGCTTTTTTATCGGTAACACCCAGGATGATCAGCAGGAAAAACGCAGTCAGTACAAACTCGGTGACCACCACTGACAGAAACGAGAAACCACCCGGAGAGTGCTCACCGTAACCATTGGTGGCAAACCCCGCCGACACATCAAACCCGGCCTTGCCGCTGGCGATCAGGTACAACACCCCGCCAGCTGCGATCGCACCTAGTACCTGAGTGACGATGTAGGGCAGCACATCCTTGCCATCAATACGCCCCGCGGCGAGCAAACCCAGAGTGACCGCCGGATTGAAATGACCGCCGGAAATATGGCCGACGGCGTAGGCCATGGTTAATACCGTCAAGCCAAATGCCAATGCCACGCCGACAAAGCCGATGCCCAGCTCAGGGAAGGCGGCAGCCAGAACGGCACTGCCGCAACCACCCAGTACCAGCCAGAATGTGCCGAAGAACTCGGCGGCTAGACGTTTTGTCATCAGGGAACTCCTTAAGCTCAAAGAGCTGGAGCCTAACAAGCAAGCCCTGACGCGGAATGTAGGAAACTTCCCAGGCGCACTTATCGCAGTTTGGGCTGAGACCGCTCAGCAACAGGCCGTCGAACTTACACATCTCCACGATGGCGGTATAGGCAGTGTCTACCGCATCTGTAGAGAGTCGAGATTGAGGGCATAGCTGCCCTGCATGAAAAGGCTAACGCTGAAAAGCCTTGAGCCAGATGCAGAAAGCCCGGCGCATGACCGGGCTTCAAGGTTTCAGGGACGCGCTGACCACTTAATCGGCAGCGCAGCCTGGGAATTTGGGTTGGACTTCGACTACTCCAAGCTCTTCAACGTACCCAGCTTCATCCTGACCCGCCTGACAAGCACTGGTTTTGCTCATTTCGTACTGACGAAGCGTAATATTTCCCTTGCGGTGCTCGCTCATATCCTCCACACCTTGCACCAGCCCGGCAAACAGGCTGCGTTTCAATTCCCACCTCATTTTTCAGCGTTGCGTCAACGGATGCGCAAAACGAAAAAAACCAGCAGACAAGCCGGGCGTTTAATGGTTACTCAAAACTAGGCGTCAGACGTTTTATTTCTGACAGAGTCACCAGCGGAGAGTGAGCCTTTGATTTTTGCCGCGCGTGCAACCACCTCACGCTGGGAAGCGCTTGCCTTGTGAAGCACCTCCCGGAAAACCTCACGCTTGGTTTCATAGGAGGCGTTACTGAAGAAATCCGCCAATAGGCTGGATTCTTCGGTATTAGCTTTACGCATGATGATCTGCCTCAGTCAGTAGCTCAATGAGCTGCTGGTAATCATATGCCAGTTTGCACCGGCCTCGATAGTTCAGCGATCAAGCTCTGTAAATGCGAGCATGCTCTGAACTTTAGGGGAACACTTGCCACCCCATAACAAAAAGACCAGAATTAAGACCTATATAGGAGTCTTATCTATGCAAAATATTCTGGCTGACGTGGCGGTGAGCGTTTCCGAACTCAAGAAAAACCCATCATCCGTCTTGAGCGGCGCCAATGGCCTGCCCGTGGCGGTACTGAACCACAACCGCGTTATGGGCTACATGGTTCCGGCAAATGTCTACGAAGCGATGGTAGAGCGCTTGGACGAGCTGGAACTGATTCACTTGGTCAAGGCTCGGCTCGACGCCAACGAAACACCCGTTCGAGTATCTCTCGACGATCTGATTGGCGAGGCGGAGGCAGATATAGCCAATGGGCGCTGATTACGACGTTGAATGGGATCCGAAGGCGCTCAAGGAACTGCGAAAACTCGACGGTACGATACGTCTCCAGTTTCTGAAAAAGCTCCAGGAGCGACAGGCCGGACCGCGAGTGCCAAGTGACGCGCTTCACGGTATGAAAGATTGTTACAAGATCAAATTGCGCGGCGCCGGCTATCGGCTTGTATACCGCGTTGAGGATGAGCGGATTGTCATCTTGGTTCTGGCCGTCGGAAAACGCGAACGCAGCTCAGTCTACGAGCAGGCAGGGAAACGGTAGACAAATGCGAGGAGGGCCGCTCGCTAGCGGGCTTTGTCTTCAAGCCAGGTTGCGCTGGAAACTTATTGGTAACCGATCTATCGCCTTTCGGTGCTCAAGGATCTTAATGACGGTGTACTCGGCCTTGAACTGCTCACCGGCCAAGGATTGAACCCTACGCAGTTTCACCTTCAAAATTTTGCCTTTTTTAGCTAGTAAAGAAGGTGTGAATGAGAGCGGCGGACAACCGAGGAGAACCGCAAGGCTTTTTTGGGCCACAAGAACGGCAGCATCACCAGCCACTATTCTACGCCGGAGCTGCAGCATCTGATTGAGGCTGCGAACAAAGTGTCAGCAACTGACTCTCGCGGGCCAGCGCTGACCCTCTTGAGGAGGAAGTCGGGATGATTCCCCGCAAAAGTCCCTACGCATGAAAAAGCCGAACTGGTTAGAGTTCGGCTAAGTCACTGAATAATATGGTCGGGACGGAGTGATTCGAACACTCGACCCCTAGCACCCCATGCTGGGTACTGTAGCCATCTAACCTATTGTTTTATAAAGAATATGCGCCCTATTGCTAGTGGCAAATCATCCTCCTTTTTGTGCTTATGCAAACGGAAACCCGTGCCTGTAGCCGAGGTTTTGCGCAAGGCTTCCGATAGCGCATGCTCTGCGTTGTGATACGTTAAGAGCCCATAAAAATCTGAAGGAACGACTTATGTGGCAGAGCAAGGTAAAGTTGAACCAAGGCGAAGAACTGAAATACGTTAAGTCTGTATCGAAAGGATCTATGGCCCAGGAAGATATCAGCGAGTACTCCGTCGTTAATTCAGAAGGCCAGGTCGTAGGCACGGTCATCTACAAAGATCACATGGCACTTAGAGGTTTCGGGAGAACGCAATCTGTCGAGCAGGTGGATATCAACCGGAAGCTTATCGTAGACGAAAGCTGGTCAGACTGACTGAGCTTAAGAGCGTCAGTTCTTGCGTGCGGACGTGCAGAGTTGAACCTGGACTGTGGCGCGCAAGTATCCCACCATGTCAAGTTGGCCTCAAAACAGGCGCAAGCTATTATTCCATAAGGAATACACACCGTTTCAGGTGATCTTCAAAGAACATAGACCACCCCATAAGAATCAATAACTTAACGTTGTATATTCCTACAGTTTAGCTCAGATTCTGCCTGCAACAGAGAGGACGACTTTTGACCAGATACCCGAACGGCCTTCCACATTTTGCTCGCATTCGGCTTTTTCTGGGACTTCTAGCCTCTGACATTGATCGTAGTCCACCAGTATTTTTACGCCAGATTGGTACAAATCGAAGCTCATCTTTACAAGTAATAAACCGACGATGAAATACACCAAGTACAGTCCCTTGCCCATTGCCTAGCGCTCCTCAAATAAAACGGAGAGGCTACCTGAAAAACACCATGCTTACTAAGGCGAAATGATGGCGATCAGTGGTAAGTCCTTTTTTTCATGCTGACCTACTGATAGGCAATTGCTGGTGTCGAAGCCTGGGATGCCGTATAAGAAACGCTAAAGGCCTTTAATATCAAGGGGTTGCCCCTAAAACTACTAGCCAAAAACACCCACTTTTGCGACTCTTCTAAACTCAATAAACATTGGTCCAAACGGTTGCGTTTTGGGGAAGAAACTCTAACGCGAAATCCCGCCACCGGCGTCCTGCCGACGAGCACCACTCCCCAAACCTGCAATACATTGATTACTGTGCGCCCATACAGTAGGTGAAGGTCGATTCATGCGCCGCATAGCCCGCACCCAGCAACGTAAACGTCAAACCTGGCTCGCACTGCCGGCCAGCAGAATAGAAGAGGTAGGCCATGGCCAAGACTGTTCAGGAACGATCGGCCAAGGCCGCGCAGAAGCGGCTGGCGGTCGCCGAGAAAGCATTGCGGCACAAGGTCAGGCCCGGCATCGAGCAGGCCATGGAGCGTATCCGGCTTCGCGGCCAGGTGCCGATCATCAGCGAGGTCCTGCAGATCGCCTTCATGAAAATGGACTTGATGCCCGACGACGAGCTGATCGCATTCTTACGTTATCCGCGCCACGAAATCGTGATTAGCGAAAACGTGGCGCGTAAATTCTACAGCGAAAGTATGCTCGAGTTGATTAGGGAGCCGGGAGACGAGACTGTACAGACGCCGAATCAGCTCGAATGACGCGCCGAGCCACAGCGACCAACAGTTTTAGGCTCTGATATTCGTTATCCCAGTCCAAAAGCACCTCTCTTTCCATAGATAGAACATCCCCGTTTATCGATACGAGGAAACGATCAATCTCTACAGGAAGCTTACTTACTGAATTGACAGTGGTTAGAACGGCAAGAGCGTAGTTATCATTTTCTATCGCTAGAGGCGTTAAAGAGATGGAGAAATGCTTGCCGACGACGACGCCGGCGACACTTTCCCCCCCCTCACCGACCTCTACAGAGAGTTGATCGCTGAGAAATTTTGGGCCGAGCTCCTTCCAATGCTCAAAATTCTGCATAAGTTTGTCTTTTATGCGTTTGTACGCATATGTCACCGTGTTCAACTCACCACGAAATTGGTCATAGTCGTAGTCAAAATCTGCTTTTTCCACGCTTTCAGCTCCATCTGTTAGTGGCAAATTGCCGACACCTGTTTAACCCAACCCAAACCAAATTGCCACCACCGGTCACAGAGGGCGGCGCCTACCTGAGGTAAACGCATTGCCCATACTTCACAGCGCAATCCACAAGATAGACAAGAAGCCAGACGGCACTCCGGCCGTTCTGTTCCTTAGCGGCGACGAGCAAGTAGAGAGCCAAGCCCGTGACGAACTGATGCACCAGCTCAACGAAAGCTATAACGCCGCAACCAGCAAGGCCTGGGGCTTCTTCCATGCGGAGCCCGGCGCTCACTCACTTAGCGGATGGCTTAGAAAGTACCTGGCCGGCGGTTTTGACTTCTTCAACTTCAGCGTCGTCGCAGCCGATCACCTGACCAAGCTAATGGAAGAGTCGAACCTCACCACTGGCGGGCATGCGCTCTTCTGCCATTATCGGCAAGGTATGACCGAACACCTCGTCGTTGCCGTAGTACAGGAAACCGAAGCGGTGACTATGACCGAGGAGCTCCACCTGATGACGGTAAAGCGCCTGGACCTGGACCATGTCCGTCTTGCCGCACGCATCAACATCAGCGATGTGGCAGAACAACCCGCAGTCGAAGCAATACATCTCGTACATCAAGAGCAAACAGGGCCGCAAGATCAACGATTACTTCCGCGACTTCATCGGCTGCCAGGAAGGGATCGACGGCCCGGGCGAAACCCGCACGCTGCTGAAGGCGTTTAGCGACTTTGTTGAAAGCGAGGATTTGCCAGAAGAGTCAGCCCGCGAGAAGACGCACACGCTGGTCAGCTACTCAATGGCCCAGGCCAAGCTAGGGGAGCCAATAACCCTCGATGAGCTGTCGGGCCTGATCGATGAAGACCGGCCGAAGAACTTCTACGACTTCATCAAGGCAAAGGATTACGGAATATCCGAGACCCTGCCGCCGGACAAGAAGACCCTCAACAAATTTCGGCGATTCACCGGTCGGGCCGAGGGGCTGTCGATCAGCTTCGAGGGGCACCTGCTGGGCGACAGAATCGAATTCGACGAAGCCGGCAGCACGCTGACGCCACGCGGCCTTCCAACTCAACTTACCGAACAGCTCAAGCGCGCCTCGTCCTGAGACATTGCTTACCGCTGAGATTTCACTAGCTGGTCAATAAGGCGCCAGGCTTGCTCGCGCGCGTGCTGCCTGGCCTTATCCAGCGAGGCAAACAGTTGGTCGCCAGGTCGGATTGGCGGCAGGCCTGGAATGCTGAGCTGATAAGTGAACCCGTTCGTGTGGTGTCGCACCTCAATGTCGAACTGGTGGCCTTGGCTTTCATCACTGAATGTTTCAACGCTTGGCATATCCGCTCCTTGATCCGGCTCCATGCCGGTCACCCGTAATACCCCATATCACTGAATAGCGCCAGCTGGCACATCCCTTGCTTGACTACTCGGACACCCGATTTGATATGTTCGCCGAACACGAAGCGGCAATTGCTAGAGTCTGTGTTGACTGATGAAGCCTATCGGAAATAGTCGAGTAGCTTGTCAACTCCGCTAGCTTTCCTGCGAACATCATCATAAAGCTCATACAGTTCGCGGTAATTACTCTGGGTCCAAAGAACCCTATCGTCGTAGTCTACGATGGCCAATACAACCGTGGAGCTCCAATTATATGCTTCCTCATCTGTAAAGTTTTTGAAACGCAATTCATAAATGGAAAATTTTGTTTCTTTAAACGTCCCTTCGAAGTACAAGCCGATACGATCCTCAGTTCCATCTATAATGCTTCTAGGTGCCTGATTCAACCGCCAAGACATACGCCCGCGTGCCGTCTCCTCGATAAGCCTAGCAACCATATTAGAAAATCTAGTGTCGTTCATACCCTTTCCACCTCATTGTCCTGATGTTTTGCGCCAAGCTGGGTAACAAATTTTTGCAGATTCCGCTGAATAACCCAGCTTGCATCTTCCGTTAACTTTCGCCTAAAAATGTATATAGCTCCCTCCCGAGCAATTGACGCGGAAAGCTTCTTTGCTAGAGCTTTTTCAGGACCATCCAGTTTTTGGCTCACATTTTCAAGATGACCATTTATTTGATAAAAAAGATCAACAATTTCATTCTCGCGACCTTTCCAATCTTTCAATTGGTGCCGTACCTCAAGAAGTAATTGCTGTAAATCTTTATGGGTCTCAGGAATTCTATGTCGGCGCTTCAGCCTCTCGCCATACATGCCCACATAGAGAAACGTTCCTACAGCGAACAAAGTACCGAATATCGTAAAGAAAAGGCCATACTTATTAGCCTCATCCCAAAACAACTTACTGCCCCACAATTCTAGATTCATTGCAATTGCTAAAACAATTAATAGAAATACCACTGCACAGTAAAACGCCGCCCTGTATCCCATTGATCGACTCCCTATCCATGCGGCGATCATATCATCAGTACAACTCAATTCCCTACCCTCCACCACCCGGGCATGGCCCGCAAGGACTTCCCATGCCTACAGAAAACAAAACCATCGGCCAGCAGCGTCTGGACCGAATCATGGCTGCGAACGAATTCCTCAGGGTGATCGCCAATTGCGGCCCGCGCTTCTTTCGCAATACGGGTACCGGGCACGACGCATACCTCGCTCTCAACGGTCGGCGAAATATCGTCTGGTTGTTCGATGACTACACCGGCGCCCGCATCAACGTCACGAGGGAGGGCTCGTGGGATGGCTTCTCGCACGGCGGCCCCCTGAAGAGCCTTGTCGGGTCTATCGGTGCGTTCGTACTCACTGGAAAAACGATGCGCTACGGGTATTTCCAGCCCGTGATGGATAACGGTTTCGAGAATCCATGGGGCTATGGCGACGACATCTTGATTGTTCGCGATGAAGGCGTGCGCTTGGGCTTGATCCGAAAGCCGGAAGAGCGAGAGGCTGGTGGTGCTGAACAGCGTGGCTAGGTCGATCATCGAAAAGCAGCGCGGTATAAACAAGGAATGGGTTTTCCCATACAACGGCACCGCGATGCACCGCATGAACGACTCGGCCTGGAAGAAGGCTCGGGTGAGAGCGGCGAAACTCTGGCAGGAGGAAAACCTTCGCCCCGCTCACCCTGGGTATGCATCCATCAGGATCCATGACCTTAAACACACGTTTGGCCGCCGGCTGCGTGCGGCAGGCGTAACCGAGGAAGACCGCAAGGCCCTACTGGGATACAAAAACGGCAGCATCGCCAGTCACTACTCGGGCGCTGAGCTCGGGCATCTGGTTGAAGCTGCGAACATGGTATCAGCAACCGATTCTCGCGGACCGATACTGACAATCTTGAAGAGGAAGCAGGCGTGAAAAAACGAGAAGTCACGCAAATGTCACGCATATGAAAAAGGCCAATGCTGTGAACATTGGCCTAAGTCATTGAATAATATGGTCGGGACGGAGTGATTCGAACACTCGACCCCTAGCACCCCATGCTAGTGCGCTACCGGACTGCGCTACGCCCCGACTAGGCGTGTTACTGGGTTCACTTCTTAACGAAGCGAACCGGAATATACCGCAAGCTTTTGAAATGTGGAAGTATTTTTAAAGCTTGAATCATTTTTTCAGCACCACCAATACATCTTCCAATTCGGAGATCATCTGGCGGATCAGTTGCTTGTATTGGGTGGTGTCGTCTTTGGCTTCATCACCGGACATACGCTGGCGTGCGCCGCTGATGGTGAACCCCTGGTCGTACAGCAGCGCGCGGATCTGTCGGATCATCAGCACGTCCTGGCGCTGATAATACCGACGGTTCCCGGTGCGTTTGACGGGGTTGAGTTGAGGAAACTCCTGCTCCCAATAGCGCAGCACGTGCGGTTTTACCGCACACAGCTCGCTGACTTCACCAATGGTGAAGTAGCGTTTGCCTGGGATGACGGGTAGCTCGTCGTTATGACTTGGTTCCAGCATAAGCCTCAACTCGGGCCTTCAACTTCTGCCCTGGACGAAAGGTGACCACACGGCGAGCCGTGATCGGGATTTCTTCTCCCGTTTTTGGATTGCGGCCAGGCCGCTGGCGTTTGTCTCGCAGGTCAAAATTGCCGAAACCGGACAATTTGACCTGTTCGTTGTCTTCCAGAGCGTGTCTGATCTCTTCAAAAAACAGCTCGACCAATTCCTTGGCCTCGCGCTTGTTCAGACCCAACTCTTCGTACAGACGTTCCGCCATCTCAGCTTTCGTCAAAGCCCCCATACGTCACTTCCTTAACGTGGCGTTCAACCTTTGTTCGAGCGAGGTGAGGATATTTTGCGTCGTGGTATTCACCTCATCGTCATTAAGAGTGCGCGATGGATGCTGCCAGGTCAAGCCAACTGCGAGGCTTTTTCTATGCGGATCAATGCCTTTACCCTGATAGACGTCAAATAGCCTGAGGTCTGTCAGCCATTCCCCTGCATTTTCACGGATTACATCCAGAACTGCAGTGGCAGCGACTTCACGGTCGGCGATCAGGGCCAGGTCGCGACGCACTTCAGGGAAGCGCGACAACTCGCTGAATTTAGGCATTTTGCCCGACGCAACTTCAGCCAAGACTAGCTCAAACACGAAGACTGGACGGTCCAGACCCAGGGTTTTCGACAGTTCCGGGTGAATGGCGCCGACGAAGCCCACCAGGCGACCTTCACGCTCGATACGTGCAGTCTGGCCTGGGTGCAAGGCTGGGTGGCTGCCCGGTACAAACGTAAAGGCGTCCAGCGCACCGGCAAAACCCAGCACCGCTTCCACGTCAGCCTTGACGTCGAAGAAGTCCACGACCTCACGGCCTTGCGCCCAGCCTTCCGGCAGACGGCTGCCGCAGACAACACCCGCCAGCATTGGCTCTTGCTTCAAGCCATCGAGCTGGCCGACGAAACGCAAGCCGCTTTCGAACAGGCGCACGCGGTCTTGCTGGCGGTTCAGGTTGTGGGAAAGTGCCTTCACCAGGCCCGGCCACAACGAGGAACGCATGGCGGCCATGTCGTTGGAGATCGGGTTGGCCAGCAGCAACGGCTCAACGCCAGGGTTGAACAGTTCGAACTGTTTAGGATCAATGAAGCTATAGGTCACTGCTTCCTGGTAACCACGGGCAACCAGCAAACGACGCAGTTCGGGCAGGTGCGCACGCGCTTCGGCCTTGGGTTGCGGTGCCAGGCGTGCTTGCGGATAGCGAACCGGCAGGCGGTTGTAGCCGTACAGGCGCGCCAGCTCTTCGATCAGGTCGACTTCCAGGCTGATGTCGAAGCGATGGCTAGGTACTGCAACCTGCCACTGCCCTTCCCCACCCGCAGAAATACCCAGGCCGAGCGCAGACAGCAGTTGCTCGATTTCAGCCGGCTCGATGACCAGGCCGAGCATTTGCTCAACGCTTTTGGCACGCAAGGTGATCGGCGCAATCGACGGCAGGAACTGTTCGTTGACGGTTTCGGTGATCGGGCCGGCTTCGCCACCGGTGATTTCCAGCAGCAGGCCGGTGGCGCGCTCCATGGCTTCACGGGCGAGCTTCCAGTCCACACCACGCTCGTAGCGGTGCGACGCATCGGTGTGCAGGCCGTAGGAACGGGCCTTGCCAGCGATCGCGATCTGGTCGAAGAACGCACTTTCAAGGAATACATCACGGGTGGTCGCGGATACACCGCTGTGCTCGCCACCCATCACGCCGGCAATCGCCAGGGCGCGTGCGTGGTCGGCGATCACGAGGGTATCGCCACGCAGGCTGACTTCCTGACCATCGAGCAGCACCAGCTTCTCACCCTCTTCGGCCATACGCACGCGGATGCCGCCGTTGATTTCGGCAAGATCGAACGCGTGCAACGGCTGGCCCAGTTCAAGCATCACGTAGTTGGTGATGTCGACGGCGGCGTCGATGCTGCGCACGTCGGCACGACGCAGGCGCTCGACCATCCACAGCGGGGTTGGCTTGGACAGGTCGACGTTACGGATCACACGCCCCAGGTAACGCGGGCAAGCGTTGGGCGCCAATACTTCAATCGAGCGTACTTCGTCGTGTACCGCCGGTACGGCAGCGACCACTGGACGGGTGACAGGCGCGTTGTACAGCGCACCCACTTCACGGGCCAGGCCAGCCAGGGACAGGCAGTCGCCGCGGTTGGGGGTCAGGTCGACCTCGATGCTGGCGTCTTCCAGCTCCAGGTAAACACGGATGTCCTGACCCACTGGCGCGTCGGCCGGCAGCTCCATCAAGCCATCATTGCTCTCACCCACTTGCAGCTCAGCCTGGGAGCACAGCATGCCGTTGGATTCAACGCCACGCAGCTTGGCCTTCTTGATCTTGAAGTCGCCCGGCAACTGGGCGCCGATCATGGCGAACGGGATCTTCAGGCCCGGGCGCACGTTAGGCGCTCCGCACACGACCTGAAAGGTTTCCGAGCCGTTGCTGACCTGGCACACACGCAATTTGTCGGCATCCGGGTGCTGCTCGGTGCTCAACACCTCGCCCACCACCACGCCGCTGAAAACTCCGGCGGCCGGCGTAACGCTATCGACCTCAAGACCGGCCATCGACAGACGAGCAACCAGCTCGTCGCGATCTACCTGCGGGCTTACCCAGCCACGCAGCCATTGTTCACTGAATTTCATCCTGCTCTCCTAAAGATTCGTTACGACTAGCGAAATTGCGCAAGGAACCGCAAGTCGTTGTCGAAGAACAGACGCAAGTCGTTCACGCCGTAACGCAGCATGGCCAGACGCTCAACGCCCATGCCGAAGGCAAAGCCCGAGAACTCTTCCGGATCGATCCCGGACATGCGCAGCACGTTGGGGTGAACCATGCCGCAGCCCATCACTTCCAGCCAGCCGGTCTGCTTGCACACACGGCAGCCTTTACCGCTGCACATCACGCATTCCATGTCGACTTCAGCCGATGGCTCGGTGAACGGGAAGAACGAAGGACGGAAACGCACCGCCAACTCTTTTTCGAAGAACACCCGCAGGAACTCTTCGATGGTGCCTTTGAGGTCGGCGAAATTGATATCGCGATCAACCAGCAGGCCTTCGACCTGGTGGAACATCGGCGAATGGGTGATATCCGAGTCGCTACGGTACACACGGCCTGGGCAGACAATGCGGATCGGCGGCTTGTTCGCTTCCATGGTGCGGACCTGTACCGGCGAGGTATGGGTGCGCAGCAGCATGTTGGCGTTGAAATAGAAGGTGTCGTGCATCGACCGGGCCGGGTGGTGGCCTGGGATGTTGAGCGCCTCGAAGTTGTGGTAGTCGTCTTCGACCTCAGGGCCTTCGGCAATGCCGTAGCCGATGTGGGTGAAGAACTGTTCGATACGTTCCAGAGTCCGGGTGATCGGATGCAGACCGCCCGAAGCCTGGCCACGACCAGGCAAGGTCACGTCAATGGACTCGGCGGCGAGCTTGGCCGCAAGATCGGCCTCCTCGAGCGACGCCTTGCGCGCATTGAGAACCTCTGTGACACGCTCCTTGGCGACGTTGATCAGCGCACCGACTTGCGGACGCTCTTCAGCGGGCAGATTTCCCAGGGTCTTCATCACCTGAGTCAATTCACCTTTCTTGCCAAGGTAGTGAACCCGGATTTGCTCCAGGGCATTTACATCTTCAGCGCTTTGCACAGCCTCAAGGGCTTGGGCGACGAGCGCGTCCAGGTTTTCCATGTACAGACTCCAGATACAAAATAGGGGAAGAGCTTGAAGGCTCTTCCCCTATTTATGACGTTTACCACCTTGAGCCACAGGAGTAGCCCAGGGTGACTGTCGGGGGTACTTAAGCCAAGGAGGCTTTAGCTTTCTCGACAATCGCAGCAAACACCGCTTTTTCGTTCACGGCCAGTTCAGCCAGAACCTTACGGTCGATTTCGATGGACGCTTTTTTCAGGCCAGCGATGAAACGGCTGTAGGACAGACCGTTAACACGTGCACCAGCGTTGATACGAGCGATCCACAGAGCGCGGAACTGACGTTTTTTCTGACGACGGTCGCGGTAGGCGTATTGGCCTGCCTTGATTACCGCTTGCTTGGCAACACGGAATACGCGTGAACGCGCGCCGTAGTAGCCTTTAGCAAGTTTCAGAATTTTTTTGTGACGCTTACGGGCCATGACGCCACGCTTTACACGAGCCATGAGTTACTTCCTCTATTCTTGAACCAAAATTAACGAAGGCGCAGCATGCGCTCGACTTTTGCCACGTCAGACGGATGCAGCAAGCTGCTACCGCGCAGTTGACGCTTACGCTTGGTCGACATTTTGGTCAGGATGTGGCTCTTGAAAGCGTGCTTGTGCTTGATGCCGTTAGCAGTTTTCAGAAACCGCTTAGCAGCACCACTTTTAGTTTTCATCTTTGGCATGTTCGGTACTCCGCATTCAGTTGATAAACATAATCAGAAGGCCTGCCGTGCCCTGTTGATTACTTCTTCTTTTTCGGGGCGATGACCATAATAAGCTGGCGTCCTTCCATCTTAGGATGCTGTTCGACCGAACCGTACTCGAGCAGGTCAGCTTCAACCCGCTTGAGGAGTTCCATCCCCAGCTCCTGGTGGGCCATCTCACGGCCGCGGAATCGCAAGGATACCTTGGCCCTGTCCCCATCACTCAGGAAACGTACCAGGTTGCGCAGTTTTACCTGGTAATCCCCTTCCTCCGTCCCTGGACGAAACTTGATTTCTTTTACTTGAATCTGCTTCTGGTTCTTCTTCGCTGCGGCAACCTGCTTCTTCTTTTCGAAGATCGATTTGCCGTAGTCCATCACCCGACAAACAGGTGGGATTGCATCGGCGGAGATTTCCACCAGGTCCAGCTTGGACTCTTCTGCAATACGAAGCGCTTCATCAATCGAGACGATGCCAATCTGCTCGCCATCAGCGCCAATTAACCGAACCTCGCGTGCCGAGATATTCTCGTTGATCGGGGCTTTCGGTGCAGCTCGTTTATCTTGTCTCATTTCACGCTTAATAATAATTACTCCGAATCTGGGCGACCACGCCGGGAAACCGCTTGCGCGAGGAACTCAGCGAACTGGGCGACGGGCATCGAGCCCAGGTCAGCACCTTCACGAGTACGCACAGCGACAGTCTGCATCTCGACTTCCCGATCTCCGATAACCAAGAGATAGGGAACCTTGAGCAAGGTATGCTCGCGGATTTTAAAGCCGATCTTTTCATTTCTCAAGTCGGACTTGGCACGAAACCCGCTTTCGTTGAGAGTTTTTTCAACTTCAGCGGTAAAATCTGCCTGTTTATCAGTGATATTCATGATCACTGCCTGGGTCGGAGCCAGCCACGCAGGGAACGCGCCCTCGTAGTGCTCGATCAGGATACCGACGAACCGTTCGAACGAGCCGAGGATCGCCCGGTGCAGCATAACCGGGTGTTTACGGCTGTTGTCTTCGGAGACGTATTCGGCTCCCAGACGGATCGGCAGGTTAAAATCGAGCTGCAGGGTACCACACTGCCAGACACGGCCAAGGCAATCTTTGAGCGAGAACTCGATCTTCGGACCGTAGAAGGCGCCCTCACCCGGCTGCAGATCGTATGCAAGGCCCGCACTGTCGAGCGCTGCGGCCAGTGCCGCTTCGGCGCGATCCCACAGCTCGTCGGAACCGACGCGCTTTTCCGGACGAGTGGACAGCTTCATCTCGACGTCGGTAAAGCCGAAATCGCGATAAACGTCCATGGTCAGCTTGATAAACGCTGCGGACTCGGCCTGCATCTGCTCTTCGGTGCAGAAGATGTGGGCGTCATCCTGGGTGAAGCCGCGCACACGCATGATGCCGTGCAACGCACCCGATGGCTCGTTACGGTGGCAGGCACCAAACTCGGCCAGGCGCATCGGCAACTCGCGGTAGCTCTTCAGGCCCTGGTTGAAGACCTGCACGTGGCACGGGCAGTTCATCGGCTTGATGGCGTAGTCGCGGTTTTCCGACTGGGTGGTGAACATGTTGTCGGCATAGTTGGCCCAGTGCCCGGATTTCTCCCACAGGCTGCGATCAACCACTTGCGGGGTCTTGATCTCCAGGTAGCCGTTTTCGCGCTGCACCTTGCGCATGTACTGCTCAAGCACTTGGTACAGGGTCCAGCCATTCGGGTGCCAGAACACCATGCCCGGCGCTTCTTCCTGAAGGTGGAACAGGTTCAGGCGCTTGCCGATCTTGCGGTGGTCGCGTTTTTCGGCTTCTTCGATGCGCTGGATGTAGGCGGCCAGCTGCTTCTTGTCAGCCCAGGCCGTGCCGTAGATCCGTTGCAGTTGTTCGTTCTTCGCATCACCGCGCCAGTAGGCACCGGACAGCTTGGTCAGCTTGAACGACTTGAGAAAGCGCGTGTTCGGCACGTGCGGGCCACGGCACATGTCGACATATTCTTCGTGGTAGTACAGGCCCATGGCCTGCTCGTCCGGCATGTCTTCCACCAGACGCAGTTTGTAGTCCTCGCCACGCGCGGTAAACACGTCGATCACTTCGGCACGCGGGGTGACTTTCTTGATGACGTCGTAATCTTTTTCGATCAGCGCGTGCATGCGCTGCTCGATGGCCGCCAGGTCGTCCGGAGTAAAAGGACGCTCATAGGCGATGTCGTAATAGAAGCCTTCTTCAATGACCGGGCCGATCACCATCTTGGCGGTTGGGTACAGTTGCTTGACCGCATGGCCAATCAAGTGCGCGCAAGAGTGGCGAATGATCTCCAGCCCCTCTTGATCCTTGGGCGTGATGATTTGCAGGCTGGCGTCGCTGGTGATCAGGTCGCTGGCGTCAACCAGCTTGCCGTCGACCTTGCCGGCCACGGTGGCCTTGGCCAGGCCTGCACCAATGGATGCGGCGACCTCGGCTACGGAAACCGGATGATCGAATGAACGTTGACTGCCGTCGGGAAGAGTAATAGTTGGCATGGCGCCTCCTCTCCTAGTGGTGACCCCTACCAAAGGTCACGTGGGTTGGGATGAGCCAGTACAAGATCCAACACCAGGCCGTTCAATAATGAACGCCTGCCTTACAGCGGCAGGAGCCTTTCGGCCAACCGATAATCGAACCAGAGTGACTGGAGTGAACAAAAAGAACCTGGCAAGGCGGCAAATGGCGCGCCGGGAAATAGCCAGGCAAGGATGCTAGCACAGATGAACGGTCATCGCGTCGGCCAAGCGTTGGGTAAAGAGCAATTCATGGCTTTATAGCTGTGAAAGTGAACTTGAGCTGTACGTAGGGCCTCAAAGCCACTGAGAATCGCCGTTCGTCCTCGACCCAAAGGAGCATCCCCATGATGCGTTTTACCTCTACCCTCGCTGTCGCCGCTACCCTGAGCCTCCTTTCCCTCGGCGCGCAGGCTGCAGCCCCTTCCAACTGGCCAGCCGGCGCCCGTGACGCCTTCGTCAACGACTGCAGTGCCGCCGCCAGCCAGAACGTGGACGTCAAAACTGCCAAAGCCCACTGTGAATGTGGCGCCGACAAGATCAATGCCGAATTGAGCACTGCCGAGATCAAGGAATTGATGACCAACCAGAACGCCAGCCCGGAGCTTAAAAACAAAGCGGTCGCGGCTATTTCGTCCTGCAAAGTGGTGAAGAAAAAGTAAGATTGGCTGACGATTCGACGGCCATTTCGCTGGAAAAACAGCCTGAAAACTGCCATTTCGCACAAATTATGCAGGTTTTACGGCTTTTTTTAATAGCTGATATGTCGTCGCAAAGCCCCGTAAATAGGGGCTTTCAGCCCAATGATGGATCAAACGCAAAGCGATTGATTAGCAAACAGTGCCTTGGGGGGGCTCCCAAGCCGAACATTTCGACTATGATAGCCCGGTGTGCCCAGTTGGCCTGAGCAGCACAGCACTACTGAAAATATATGTTTCTTGGAGATACACCATGTCTAATCGCCAAACCGGCACCGTTAAATGGTTCAACGATGAAAAAGGCTTCGGCTTCATCACTCCTACAGGTGGCGGTGACGACTTGTTCGTACACTTCAAAGCTATCGAAAGCGACGGTTTCAAAAGCCTGAAAGAAGGCCAAACCGTTTCCTTCGTGGCTGAGAAAGGCCAAAAGGGTATGCAAGCTGCACAGGTTCGCGGCGAGTAATTCTCCGCTGAGCTAAAAAAAACCCCGTCCATGTGACGGGGTTTTTTATGGGTGATGCAAAAGCCGCATCAGCCGCAGTTAACCCGGTTGATCACCAGGTTGTTGTCGGTGTTCAGGTTCAAGCGGTCGGAGCGATACTCCAGCGTGATCATGTCATTGGGTTTGAGAATGCGTGCATTCTGCGCGCCGGCACGCGTGCGGGCCTGTTCCAGCAATTGAGGCGAGGCTTTCTGGCCGATGGCGAACTCTGCAGCCTTCGACTCACAGCGGCTATGACCGGCATCGGTCGCAGTGGCAGCTTTGCCTGGCTCAGAGGCACCCGGGGTGCTGCAACCCGCCAACGCGAGCGCAGCCAACAAAGTACCGAATGATGCGAGCTTCCAAGGCATGAAGCCTCCTATGATAAAAAGTGGACAGAGATCGTGCGACAGCAGTCAAAGCGATTGGTTTCAAGACGTTAACCGCTGGTGGGCAAGTCTGCCTGACTCACTGCTGGCAAGCGCCCTGTCAATCGTGACTAGATATGAACGTCCTTAGTAGATGTCGATATAGTCTGACGTCGCTGTAGGCCAATTCTGCTTCAGTGCGTTAAAAATCTGCATGACCCAAACTTCGTCACTGGCCGCCACGAGACCGACATAACCGGAACCCTTGGCCCAGGTCTCCAGGCGAAACAGCAGGCCATCGATATCAGCCCCCCCGACTACGCCGGAAGAAATGTAGGCGACGCCTTTTTTGGTCACCCGCAGCTGGGTATGTTCGTCGTCACTGGCGCTGCCAAGCATTTGGCGCACAGCCTCCAGCGTCAGGTTGTCGAGCTTGCTCAAATCGATTTGCACGCGGTGTTTCCCGGCCATTTAACAGGCCGACAGTGTCGCACAGCCTCTGCGTCATGCCTAAGTAGCAGTGCCAAACGCCGTACAAAATGCTTAACTGCGCCCCTCTGGAACGGCGTTCCAGTGCATTACCACGCATTTTCAGCCCGTGAGATTTCCATGACCACCGTAACGCTTCAAGCCGACATCAAAGCCAAGTGGCCCCAAGGGCAAAGTTCCTACAGCCCCGGAAGCCCGGAGGAACTGGCGATCATTGGTATCGACCTGTTGGTCAAGGAACTGGGCACCCAGGCGGCGCAAGCGTTCATTGGCCAGATATTCGAGAAATACCCGGCCGACTACATGGGCGCCCAAGAGCGCGAATAGAACCGGGCGACGAGCGCCGCCCGGTAAAACACCTTACTTCAGACGTGCCAGTCGCTCGGTCAGCAAATCGAAGAAGCCCTGCGCGTCGCCATTCTCAACCCAGAACACATTCTTGGGCTGCTTTAGGCCGTCGTACCAATCGACGATGGTCTGGCCGAAGGTCGGGCCTTCGCGGCTGTCGACCACCATGTTGGCCTCACGGCCGCTGAACAGCGAAGGCTTGAGCAGGTACGCCACCACGGTAGCGTCATGGACCGGGCCACCCGGAATGCCGTAGTGCTCCATATCGCCTTTGACGTACTCATTCAGAATACTGCTGACCACCTTGCTCGCGTTGTTGTTCAGGTCCGCAATCTTCTTCAGGCGGGCGTCGCTGGTGAGGACTTTATGGGTCACGTCCAACGGCAGGTAGGTCAACTTCACCCCGCTTTTGAGCACGATCTCAGCCGCCACCGGATCGGCGAACAGGTTGAACTCAGCCACAGGGGTGATATTGCCACCATTGAAGTGCGCGCCGCCCATCACGACCACTTCCTTGATGCCCTGGGTGATTTCGGGCGCCTGGGTCAGTGCCAGTGCCAGGTTGGTCTGTGGGCCGAGCATGGCGATGGTGATGCTGTGCGGCTTGGCGCTGCTCAGGGTTTTGATCAGGTAGTCGACCGCATTGCCTTCGGCCAGGCCTTTTTTCGGTTCATGCACCGTGACGCCCGAAATGCCTTCCTTGCCATGGATGTTTTCGGCGTAGATCGGTTTGCGCAGCAGCGGCGCTGGCGCACCGGCGTACACCGGGATGTCCTCGCGCCCTGCCCACTCGCGCGCCAGGCGCGCGTTGCGGGAAGTCTTGTCCAGGCGCACATTGCCGGCCACGGTGGTCAGCGCACGAATGCTCAGTTCCTGCGGCGAAGCCATGGCGAACAGCAAGGCCACCACATCGTCGGCACCCGGGTCGGTATCGATGATCAGGTCGATTTTTTCCGCCGCTTGGGCGCTTGCAGCAGTGAGCGCGGACAAAAGCAGAACACTCCGGAACAGGTTTTTCAGGGTAGGTAGACCACGTTGCATAAAGCACTCCTTGTCATTGGGGGTGGGACGCTAGAACGTTACGCCGGACACCAGCGCGATATTGCAGTACGGCTGGCACTCGCCAGTGCGCACCACGGCGCGGGCATTGCGGCTCAATTGCTTGAATTGGTCATGGCTGAGCAGGCGTCGTTCGCCCAGTTCAGCCTGCTCTGTGAGCGCATTTAGCGCGGTCAGCGCGGGCGGTTGTTTCAGCAGGATCTCTTCTGCCAGAACATGGCTTTCCACCTGCATTTCGCTAAGCACGATGCGCAAGGTGCTGATGAAGTCCGGGATGCCTTGGGTCAGGGCCAGGTCGATCAGTTCGACGCCGGGAGGCACCGGCAGGCCGGCATCGCCGATGACCAGGATGTCGCCATGGCCCAGGGACGCGATCACGCGCGACAGGGCGATATTCAGCAAAGGGGTCTTTTTCATGCGGGCACAAAACCTTGTACGTCGTGCAGCGTAGGAATGGAAGGCTGAGCGCCGGCGCGGGTCACTGACAACGCCGCCGCCACCTGGCCAAAACGGATCGCCCGGGCTTCGCTCTGGCCCGCGGCCAGCGCGGCGGCAAAGCCACCGACAAAGGTATCGCCAGCAGCGGTGGTATCCACCGCCTTGACCTTCGGCGCCACCAGGTGCTCAAAGCTCTTGCCGTCGGCAAACAGCGCGCCCTGGGCGCCCAGTGTGATGATGACCTTACCGGCGCCCGCTTTGATCAGCGCGGTCGCGGCGACCTTGGCGCTGTCGAGGGAGTCGACCGTCACGCCGCTCAGGGCGCTGGCCTCGCTTTCATTGGGGATCAGATAATCGATCGAGGCATACCAATCAGCGGGCAACGGCCCGCTTGCCGGGGCCGGGTTGAGAATGACCGTCTTGCCCAGTTCGCGCCCCCGCTGGAGCGCATACCCAACGGTCTCCATTGGCACCTCAAGCTGACAGATGATCACATCTGCCGCCTGCAGCACAGCGTCGCACGTTCGCAGCGACGCAGGCGTCAGCTCACCGTTGCTGCCGGCCACAATGACGATGGCGTTCTGGCTGCTGTCATCGACCACGATCAACGCCACACCGCTGGAGCCGTCCACCGTGCTGACAGCCTGGCAATCGATCCCTTCCACCAACAGCGCATCGCGCAATTGGCTGCCATAGGCGTCGGTACCGATGCACCCCATCATGGCGACACTCGCCCCCAGGCGTGCCGAGGCGACGGCCTGGTTGGCGCCCTTGCCACCGGGCACAGTGGAAAATGTCTGGCCGATCAGGGTTTCACCGGCACGCGGCAAGCGACTGGCGCGGGTGACCAGATCCATGTTCAAGCTGCCTATTACCACTACTTTTGCTGGCATACATCAGTACTCATCAATTCGGTTCAGCGGTATTGGGCGAACACATCAGCCAATGGCGCGGTCGACTCACGCAAAACAATACTGGGCGTCACGATACGTTGATCGATCGGCAGTTGGGGTGTTGCTATTCGTTGCAGTAATAATTCGGCTGCCGTCTCACCCAATTGCAGGATCGACTGGCCGACCGTCGTCAGCGCCGGGTAGACGTAGCGCCCCATCTGAATGTCATCGAAACCGATGACCGACAGCTCGCCCGGCACCCGCACATTGCGCTCGGCAGCGGCGCGCAGCACGCCAAACCCGATCATATCGTTGCTGGCGAAAATCGCGCTGGGCGGGTGTTGCGATAATAACTGTACGGCTGCGGCATAACCGCCCGTGCTGGTGAAATCGCTTTCCAGGGTACGACTGGCCAACACCTCGATGCCCGCCTCGCGCAATGCACGCTGGTAACCCGCCAGGCGCATCTGCGCCACGCGGGTATGCCCCGGGCCGCCGATACAGGCGATGTCCCGGTGCCCCAATTCCAGCAAGTGCCGGGTCGCCAGGTAAGCGCCCTCCTCGTGATCGATGCGCACTAGGTCCACATCAATCCCATCCAGCGCCCGGTCGACAATCACCATGGGCGTGCGCACTGCACTCAAGCCTGCGGCAAGGCCACTGTCATCGCCACCTACGGAGGTCACGATCAAGCCGTCGACGCGCTTTTCCAGCAACACGCGCAAATAACTGCGCTGTTTCTCTGCGTCGTCATCCGAGTTGCAGAGGATCACGCAATAGCCATTACGCTCGCAGTAATCCTCGATACCCCGAGCCAGCTCGGCAAAATACGGGTTGAGGCTGTTGGGCACCAGCAGCCCAATGGTGGCCGTGGTCTTGGCCTTGAGCGAGCGTGCGACGGCACTGGGCACGTAGTCCAACTGCTTGATCGCCGCCTCGACCTTGATGCGTACCGGCTCGCTGACTGGGCGCGTCTTGTTCACCACATGGGACACGGTGGTGTAGGAAATACCTGCAAGCGCTGCCACATCCTTGATCGTTGCCATGGCTCAGCCCCGCCGACTGGCGCGCTGGCTGCGGTAAGTGTCGAGGACCACGGCGATCACGATCACAGCACCGGTAATGATGCGTTTAGTCGGTTCCGTCGCGCCGATCTGCGCCAGCCCGGCGGCCAAGACCGAAATGATCAACACGCCGAAGAACGTACTGATGACCGAGCCACGCCCGCCCATCAGGCTGGTGCCACCGATCACCACGGCGGCGATCACTTGCAGCTCCAGGCCCGAACCGGCATTCGGGTCCGCCGCTTCCAGACGCGAAATCTGAAACAACGCCGCCACACCGGCCAACAGCCCCATCAGGCTGAACACCAGGATCTTGTAAGGCTTGGGATTGATGCCCGCCAGGCGCACCGCTTCTTCGTTGGTGCCGATGCCGATCAGGTAACGACCGAAGACCGTACGGGTCAGTACCAACTGGGCCGCGATGATCACCAGCAAGGCGATGATGAACGACGGGGAAATACCGAAGGCAATCGGGTTGGACAGCCAGGCAAACGAATCACCGATATAAGCGGTGCGCGAGCCCGTCATCTGGTAGGCCACGCCGCGGGCCATCTCCAGCACGCCGAGGGATACGATAAATGACGGAATGCGCCAGGCCACCGTGATGGAACCTGTGATAGTGCCGGCCAACGCCGCGCAGCCCATGCCCAACAGGGCGGCGGGCAACACGCTCCAGCCCCAGCCCAGGATCGCCACGCTTACTGCCGAGGCCGCCAATGCCAATACCGATCCCACAGACAGGTCGATGCCGCCAATGATCAGGATGAAGGTCATGCCCACCGCCAGCACCATCAGGTCCGGAATCTGGTTGGCCAGGGTGCTGAAGGTGTCATAGGACAGGAAGTGATCGCTGAGCAGCGAGAACAGCGCAATCATCGCCAGCAACGCACCCGCCAGCCCCAGGTAGGTACCCAGGCCATAGAAGTTGCCGCCAGTTTTACCGGGGGAAATGCTTGTTTTCATGGGGTATTCCTAGGCGCGGCTTCGTTGAGCAGCGCATCACGTTTCTGATAGCCGGCAAAGGCGGCGGCGAGCAATTCGTCCTGGGTCCAGCTGTCACGCTCGAAGGTCTCGATCAGGCGCCCGGCAGACAACACGCCGATGCGGTCACAGATCAGCATCAGCTCACGCAGGTCACTGGACACCACCACCAGCGCTTTGCCCTGGCGGGTCAGTTCACCGAGCAAGGCATAGATGTCGAACTTGGCACCGACGTCGATACCGCGGGTGGGCTCATCGAACAGCATCACCGCGCAATCGCGCTCCAACCAGCGGCCAATTACCACCTTTTGCTGGTTACCACCCGACAGCTCGGACACCAGCTGCGTCGGGCTGGAACTGCGGATACGCATGGCGTCGATCTGGCGCTTGGCCAGAGCGGTTTCGTTGCGGCTGTTGACGACGCCACCGCCGGAAATTTCCGGCATGTTGCCCAGGGCGATGTTGGCGCTGATGGACTGGGTCAGCAGCAGGCCCTCGCCCTTGCGGTCTTCGGTGATCAGGGCAATACCATGACCGACCGCGTCCACCGGCGAGCGAATGCTCACCACCTTGGCCGGCGAACCCAAGGCCACGGTGCCGCTGTCGGCCGGGTCGGCGCCGAAGATCAGGCGCAGCAATTCGGTGCGGCCGGCGCCAATCAGGCCGGAAATGCCATAGATTTCACCGGCGCGCACTTCAAAGGACACATCACGAACCTTGTCCGAACGGGTCAGGCCCGTCACCGTCAAGGCCGGGCCACCGATGGTGCGCGGGCCCAGGTCAATGTGTTCGCCCAGTTCGCGACCGACCATCAAGGTCACCAGTTGCTCACTGTTGTAGTTGGCCATCGGTTCGACGCAGACCAGTTTGCCGTCGCGCAATACCGCAATGCGCTGGGCGACACGGGCCAACTCTTCGAGCCGGTGCGAAATATAAATGATCGCCACGCCTCGAGCCTGCAGGCGCGTGATTTGTTCGAACAGCATCTCGACTTCACGAGCAGTAAGCATCGCCGTGGGCTCGTCAAGGATCAGTACATGGCAGTCGCCGATCAGGTTACGAGCGATCTCGACCATTTGCTGGTGACCAATGCCCAGGCTGCCCACCAGCGTGTCCGGGTCGATCGCGTCCAGGCCGACTTGGGCCATGGCTTCGATCGCGGCCTTGCGCAGCTGTTTGCGGCTGATCCAGCCACAGCGGCTTGGCAGGTTATCCAGGAACAGGTTTTCAGCCACGGTCAGCGTCGGCAGCAGGTTGAGTTCCTGCATAACCATGCGCACGCCCAAGGCTTCGGCCTGGGTGCGGCTGGCAGGGCAGTAATCCTGACCATTGAATTGCATGTGCCCGGTGGTGGGCGTGACCAGGCCGCCGATGATCTTCGACAAGGTACTTTTGCCTGCGCCGTTTTCACCGGTCAGCGCCAGCACTTCCCCGCGATTAAGCGTCAGGGTGATGTCGGACAGAACCGGTTGGGCATAGGTCTTACCGATACCGCTGACCGAGAGGACAGCGTTCGGGGCGGAAGATGACATAGGAAAATCTCCAGGCGCCCGCTCAGGACGAGCGGGCGCTGTTGGGTACTGCCAGGATTACTGCTTGATGACGAGTTCGACCGGGGTTTCGATCACGCCATCTTTGGCATCGACTTTCTCACCCTTGACCAGCTTCAGCGCGTTCTGGATACCGAACACGGCTTGCTGGGCAGCGGCCTGGTCAGCGGTGGCCAACACGCGGCCGTCCTTGAGCATTGGTTTGATCGCGTCAATGTTGTCGTAACCCACCACCAACACCTTGCCGGCCTTGCCTGCCGCACGCACGGCGGAGACGGCGCCCAGGGCCATGTTGTCGTTACCGGCCAGCAGCGCCTTGATATCTGGCGTTTCGCTCAGCATCGCTGCGGCGATCTTGTTGCCTTGGTCGATTTCCCAGTTACCGGATTGGGTGGAAACAATCTTCATGCCTGCCGCGTCCATCGCATCCTTGAAACCTGCGGTACGCTGCTGGGCATTGGTGGTAGTGGGTACGCCCTCGATGATGCCGACCTTGTCACCGGCAGCCAGCTGCTTGGCCAGGTAGTCACCCACCAGCTTGGAGCCTTTGCGGTTATCCGGGCCTACAAACGGGATATCGAGGTTTTTGCTTTTGAGTACTTCCGGGTCCAGGCGGTTGTCGATGTTGACCACCTTGATACCGGCATCGGAAGCTTTCTTCAGCACACTGGCGAGTGCCTTGGAGTCGGCGGGAGCGATGACAAGCGCATCGACCTTGGCGTTGATCATTTCGTTGACGATGGCGATCTGAGCGCTGGTATCGGTCTCGTTCTTGATGCCGTTGGAGATCAACTTGAATTCTGTAGGATGCGCTTTCTGGTAGTCCTTCGCACCGTCGGTCATGGTGACGAAAAACTCATTGGCAAGGGACTTCATCACCAAACCCACGGTAGGCGTTTTGGCAGCGTCATCGGCAAATGCAGAAGAGAGAGGCAAAGCGGCGGATGCGGCAGCAAGCACAGCAACAGCAAGAAGACGTCCAGCAAATGGCAGCTTCATGGGTTCACTCCGATCTTATGATTATTGTGAGCAACGCTTGCACCGAAGACCCCTTCGGCAGCCCTCCCACCTGGGCGGCTGATACGAGCTGTGACGATGTGCCTAAGGGCCCAGTGAAACATCTCGCAAACGTTTGCGTTGAGCAAACTATGAGAACCTTGTCGAGATTTGTCAACGATGGCAGCGAGCCTTTCATGGGCGCCCTCCAAGCTTATCCTTCAGCTACTGACAGCTGATACGTTTAAGCAAAATCGCCCTCTGTGACCGTTCTCTGAAACGACAGGCTGTGTGGCGAATGATCACACAGGGTGCCCGGACAAATCGTGAACGCTTTCGGACAACCGAACACCACAGCCCTTCTCGTTCGGAAAGCCGGACAGCGCCCAACCCCATCAAACCGAAACCTCACTTTAAATTGTTTTAAATCAATAAGTTAATTTAAAAATACCAACATGCTCAGCCTGGTACAAATCCTGCTCTTTCTCAGCACCTCGCGGCGTTCAGAACCGCCCGGGTGTTCTAGATGAACCTGCTACAGCACTCATCAAAAACCAGAGAGAAAAATAATGAAATCTGCATTGAAGAACGTTATTCCGGGCGCCCTGGCCCTTCTGCTGCTATTCCCCGTCGCCGCCCAGGCAAAGGAAGTTGAAAGCAAGACCAAACTGTCCAACGTGGTCATCCTCGCCACCGGCGGTACCATCGCTGGCGCCGGCGCCAGTGCGGCCAACAGTGCCACCTACCAGGCAGCCAAAGTCGGCATCGAACAACTGATCGCCGGCGTTCCTGAGCTTAGCCAGATCGCCAATGTTCGCGGCGAACAAGTGATGCAAATTGCGTCGGAAAGCATCAACAACGAAAACCTGCTGCAACTGGGTCGCCGTGTCGCCGAACTGGCCGACAACAAGGACGTGGATGGCATCGTGATCACCCACGGCACCGACACCCTTGAAGAAACCGCCTACTTCCTGAACCTGGTAGAAAAAACCGACAAGCCTATCGTGGTGGTCGGCTCCATGCGCCCAGGCACCGCGATGTCGGCAGACGGCATGCTCAACCTGTACAACGCGGTTGCGGTCGCAGGTAGCAAGGAAGCCCGCGGCAAAGGCGTGCTGGTGACCATGAACGACGAGATCCAATCGGGTCGCGACGTCAGCAAGATGATCAACATCAAAACCGAAGCCTTCAAGAGCCCATGGGGCCCAATGGGCATGGTCGTTGAAGGCAAATCCTACTGGTTCCGCCTGCCGGCCAAGCGTCACACCATGGATTCTGAGTTCGACATCAAAACCATCAAAAGCCTGCCTGACGTTGAAATTGCCTACGGCTACGGCAACGTGAGCGACACCGCCTACAAAGCACTGGCCCAAGCGGGTGCCAAAGCGATCATTCACGCCGGTACCGGCAATGGCTCGGTATCGTCCAAGGTCGTTCCAGCGCTGCTGGAACTGCGTAAACAAGGCGTGCAGATCATTCGCTCTTCCCACGTCAACGCCGGTGGCATGGTTCTGCGTAACGCCGAACAGCCAGACGACAAATACGACTGGGTCGCCGCCCTTGACCTGAACCCGCAGAAAGCCCGCATCCTGGCCATGGTCGCCCTGACCAAGACCCAGGACAGCAAAGAATTGCAACGGATCTTCTGGGAGTACTGATCCCTGCTGATTCACCCGTAGGAGCGAGCTTGCTCGCGAAAAACTTGATAGCGCCGCGTTAAGTCAGGCTTTACGCGTTATCGTTAACGTTCTTCGCGAGCAAGCTCGCTCCTACAGTTCCTGCCTTCCCTTCTCAACAAACTTCCTGATTCGCTGTCAGACGAACTTCTTGAAATTTAAGCAGTTGCGAAATTGCCTACAGTTAAATACTGTATGTGCGTACAGCCAATTAAGGAATGCTCTGTGGCAAAGCCCTCTTCCGCAGCACCTGCATCGCCTGACGCCTATCAGCGCCTGGCCATTCGCGTGCAAAAAATCATCAATTCGACCAACGCGCAGAAAGCCAAGGCAGCGTTGATCTTCCGTTTACCCGATGAGCCGGAGAACGATTGGCAACGTTTACTGGAAGAGATTGCGGAAAACGACAACGTCACCCTCGCCTATCGAGATGACGGTGGCGTGCAGATTTTCTGGGTTGTGCCGAAGGAAGATTGATTCAATGAGTGCCCGTTTTATTGCTGTGTGCTGTCTGTTTTTCACCGTCACCGCCAACGCCCAGGCCCCTCGAACCTTCAGCGAAGCCAAGAAAATCGCCTGGAAGCTCTACGCGCCGCAATCCACTGAATTCTATTGCGGCTGCAAATACACCGGTAACCGGGTGAACCTGAAAGCCTGCGGTTACATACCGCGTAAAAACGCCAACCGCGCCGCACGCATTGAGTGGGAACACATCGTGCCGGCCTGGCAAATCGGGCATCTGCGCCAATGCTGGCAAAACGGCGGGCGAAAAAACTGCACGCGCCATGATGAGGTGTTCAAGCGCGCCGAGGCAGACCTGCACAACCTGGTGCCGAGCATCGGCGAAGTGAATGGCGACCGTAACAACTTCAGCTTTGGCTGGCTGCCGGTGCAAAGCGGGCAGTACGGCTCATGCCTGACCCAGGTGGACTTCAAGGCGAAGAAGGTCATGCCGCGCCCGTCCATTCGCGGAATGATCGCGCGCACGTATTTTTATATGAGCAAGCAATACGGCCTGCGCCTGTCGAAGCAGGACCGGCAATTGTATGAAGCCTGGAACAAGACCTACCCGGTGCAAACCTGGGAGCGCCAGCGCAACCAGACCGTGGCGTGCGTGATGGGGCGTGGTAATGAGTTCGTCGGCCCGGTCAACCTGAAGGCCTGCGGCTGAACGTGGGCGGGGTGCCCGCCCACTTGGCCTGCTACTGCGCGACGTTGTGCTCGATAATCTCCGACACGGTGTCGGTTTTCTTGGCCCGCGCCATTTTTTCGTTCAGCAGCGCCTGCTTGGCCTCGGCCTCGGCTTTGGTCGCGAACGGGCCCAATAGCACCTCATCCTTGCCGTCGACTTTCACGATGTAGAAATTGAATCCGTGTTCCAGCAACCAGGCGGTCAGGTCGGTGATCGCCTGCAGCTTATGGTCCGGCGGGCCGACCCGTATATCCCATTCCTGAGCGGCAATCGCACCGGTTTGCGGCAGGCTTTCGGTCACGGCAGGCTTGGCCTTGGGGGCGTCGACCGACTTACCTTCACCGCATCCGGCCAACGCCAACACCACAATTGCCATCGCTACTTTACGCACTGCCCTGCTCCTTTGAGGATCAAAGAGGCAACTTTACCATTCACTGTCTATTCTGGCCGTCATAAACGTTGGCTTAAACAATGCGAATCATGTATCGCGACCTGTATGATACCGCCATGGGAATTAATGTCGCCTCTATGCGTCCTAGAAAGAGGCAGTCACAGGGAAGCGCTTCGCAGTAAGCTACACACATCCGACACCTACCCTGTCTGAAACATGTGTCCTTAAAAGTAATTCAAGGAGAAGTCCATGCTTATACTCACCCGCAAAGTCGGTGAAAGCATAAACATCGGTGATGACATTACGATCACCATCCTGGGCGTTAGCGGCCAGCAAGTACGAATCGGCATCAACGCCCCTAAGGATGTTGCCGTGCATCGCGAGGAGATTTACCAGCGTATCCAGGCCGGCCTGACTGCACCCGATAAAAACCAGACGCCTTGAAACGCCTCCAGTAGCCAGCCTTTTCGTTCACTGTAACGGCTGGCGAAAACCCAATTGGCCTGCTCGCGTTTCCCCGCGTGACCAGCGCGCCTTGAACATTCCCTTCGCTGCAAGATGAAACTGTCAGGGCATCCGGAACTTGTCGCGCTATTGGCAGCCCAATTTCTGACACTTTATCCTGCCATCCGAGTGCATTTCAGGAACACGTCGATGAGGCCAGCCGCGTCGCAACCCCTTGTTTCAAGATCCTGGATGATTGCCCTGCTGATAGGGCTGGTCTTCGTGGCACTCGGGTGTGGGTTGAGAATGGAAGTTGAAGGGGCCGATCCCGACACCCATTCCTGGGTGGATCTGGCGCTTCTGCTCTGCGGCTACCTGCTTGTGTTCTGCCTCAAGCCGATCCAGAAGATGATCTTGCGCAAGTTGCGCCAGCGCGCCGCCCATCGCACCCACGAGAAAGCCGCACGCTGAGCGCTGCTGCCTGCTTTCGGATCGCCGGTATTTACAGCGCCACCGCACCACCTATCATTGGGCTTGCCCTGCGTAGCCAATCAAAGGTGCAAATACGGATGGACACCCTCAACAAATCCCAAATCGAAAAAGCCTTGGCTGACCGCCTGCCCAGCTACAGGGTCGAGTGCACGCTGCATGCCGACGGCACCCTGTCCGCCGTGCTGACTGGCCCAGAGACCGATCACTTCGCGATTACCGGCATCGTGCGTGCGCACTATCACGGCACAGAAGCCATTAACCGGCTGGCCACCGAGATCCTCAGGGAAATGGTGTTGTCGCGTCAGGGTATGAAAAACAGCCGGCTGCAGGCATTGTCCGATCCCATCGATTGCCTGGAAGGCCGAGACCGATAACAGGCTCGGCCTTCCACGTATCACGGCGCCAACTGACTCAGGGACAGCAAGCCATCAGCCCCACGCTGGGCTTTCAACGCACCATATTGCTCGATGCAAGCATGGGCAGTCGCCATCGGCGCCAAATGTGTCGAGGTCACCACCATGATATCCGCTCCCGCCGCTTCCCCTGCCTGAATACCCACTGTGGCGTCCTCGAACACCAGGCAGTCTTGCACCGGCACACCCAGGCGCTGGGCTCCCAGCACATAACACGCCGGATCAGGCTTACCCGTCTTCACGTCTTCGGCTGTCACCAGTACCGCCGGCACAGGGATGCCCGCCGCTTGCAGCCGGCGCACGGCCAACGCTTTTGGCGCAGAGGTGACCAACGCCCATTGATCGGCGGGCAGGCTCGCCAAAAACGCCACCGCACCGGGAATCGCCACGATGCCTTCGACATCATGCAGCTCAGCCTCGGTGATCCATTGGGCTTCTACCTGTGGATCGACACCCGGCAACGCCTGGCGGGTGATCGTATCAATCGCGCGGGCCCCATGAATGGTGTGCAGGAACGCTTCCACATCCAAGCCGTGCCGTGCAGCCCAGATGCCCCAGACGCGCTCCGCAGCGGCAATGGAGTTGAGCAGAGTCCCGTCCATGTCGAACAGGAAGGCACGGTAACGCCGGCTAAATACACTTGGATTTGGACTGGACACTGCGCGGTTTCCTCATGGGCTGGGCCCCTGCAATCTACGGATCACTTAGGCGCTTGTAAACGCCGAGACCTGGCCCGTCAGTTCCGAGGCAAAAATGACGAACTTGTCATGCTCCTGTTGGTTGGCTGTTGGGGTCGCCTGGTTACCGTGAACTCACTGCCAACCCGGTAGCCAACCCGAAACGTGAGACACCACCATGAAACTGATTGCCCTGGGCTTCACCGCTTTGCTCGTCACTGGCTCGGTATTCGCTGCCGACGCCGCCCCTGCCGCCAACGTGATCCACGACAAAACCGGCTTCTTCGTCCACCTGGATGTCGCCAAGGTGCTGTCGAGCACCGACACCTACGGCCAATGCGGGGTTGTGCCGGCGCAACTGCGCTACCTGGACCACCAAGACCGCGTACACGTGCTGGATTATCAAGTCCAGGGCACCGGTTGCACCAATGACAATTGATCGGGCTACACTGGCGCAACTTATTGAAGCAGAGCACTTCTCATGAACATCCTTGTAGTCGAAGACGAACCCAAGGCCGGCAATTATCTGCTCAATGGCCTGCAGGAGCTGGGGCATTGCGTAAGCCTGGCCCGCGATGGCGTGGACGGTTTGCACCAGGCCCTGGAGACGCCGTTCGACGTGATCGTACTCGACGTGATGATGCCGAAAATGGATGGCTGGGAAGTGCTGCGCCGCCTGCGCAAAGAGGCCGATACCCCGGTGTTGTTCCTCACCGCCCGCGATGACATCGCCGACCGCATCAAAGGCCTTGAACTGGGTGCCGATGACTACCTGATCAAGCCCTTTTCGTTCGCCGAACTGGTGGCGCGCCTGCGCACCCTCAACCGTCGCGGCCCGAGCCGGGATGAAGAGCAACTGCACATCGCCGACCTGCACATTGACGTACTCAAGCGCCGGGTGACCCGCGCCGGCACGCGCATTACCCTGACCAACAAAGAGTTCGCCCTGCTGCATCTGTTCGCAACGCACCAGGACCAGGTGCTGTCCCGCTCGCTGATTGCTTCGCGGGTGTGGGACATGAACTTCGACAGCGACACCAACGTGGTGGACGTCGCCGTGCGGCGCCTGCGCCTGAAAATCGACGACCCGTTCCAGCTCAAGCTGATCCACAGCGTGCGGGGCATTGGCTACCGCTTCGATACCCAGCCATGAGCCGCCAGCGCCCTTACTCCCTGACCCTGCGCCTGGCGTTGATCTTCGCCCTGCTCGCCTTCGCCCTGTTGGCAACCCTGGGCGTGGCGCTGTACCAGGAACTGGAGCGCGAACTGGTCCGCCGCGATGACGCCGCGCTGATATCCCGAGTGGATCAATTACGCAACCTACTCAACGACAGCAATACCTTGGACCTGATCAAGACCAAGCCAGAGCTGTTCCAGAACATGTTGGGCAACCGTGAATCGGTGCTGAGTATCGCCGCACCCGGCCAGCAGCCGCTGCTGCTGGTGAACCCGGGGAACATTGCGCTGCCGTCGATCCAGCCGCTGCCCAAGGATCACCGGCTCATGTTGAGCGACGTGCAACATTTGCCCGGCCTGAACGGTATTCCCTTCTCGATGGTGGCCGTGGCCATCGACTCCGGCGACCTGGGCAGCCTGCAAATCACCAGCGGCCGCCTGATGACCGAGCGCACCGCGGTACTCGCCAGTTATCGTCTGAGCGTATACATCCTGGCGAGTATCGCCGCGATCACCCTGGCGCTGGTCGGTTACCTACTGGTCCATCGCGGCTTGCTGCCCTTGCGCCGTCTGGCCCGACACGCCCAAGGGATCGGCGTCAGCAACCTGGCCGAACGCCTCGACAGCCACGGCGCACCGAAAGAATTGCTGCCCATGATCGACTCGTTCAACACCATGCTTGAGCGCCTGGCCAAAGGTTTTGTACAACTGGGCCAAGTGTCCACCGACATGGCCCATGAACTGCGCACCCCGATCAACAACCTGCTCGGCGAAACCCAGGTGGCCCTGCAACAGCACCGCAGCATCGAGAGCTATCAGCAACTGCTGGCCTCCAATGTCGAAGAGCTGGAGCGCCTGGCGCGGATGCTCGACAACATGCTGTTCCTGGCTCGCACCGACCCCGCCAGCGCACTGCGCCAACGCCAGGCGCTGGACGCCGCGGATGAAGTGGAACGTATCGCAGATTATTTCGAAGGGCTGGCGGGTGATGTGGACATGCACATCACCGCCTTGGGCGAAGGGGTGATCTGGGCTGAACCGATGTTGCTGCGCCGGGCCTTGGCCAACCTGTGTGCCAACGCCATCAAGTATGGCGCGCCGGGCTCGGAGCTGAGTATCCAGGCAGTGCCGGATGGCGCGGGCATCAACCTGAGGGTCAGCAACCACGGCCAGACGATCCCGGCCGAGCACCTGCCGCGGCTGTTCGAACGGTTTTACCGGGTGGATGAATCCCGCGAGCGGTCGTCCCAGTCCAACGGCCTGGGGCTCTCGATCGTGGCGACCATCATGCAGTTGCATAACGGGCGGTACCGCGTCAGCAGTGAAGACGGCGTGACCTGCTTTGAGTTGTTCTTCCCTGGGCGTGAAGCCTGAGGGCGCTGCAACTCAATCAAACGCACCGTTCAGAACTTCGTAGATGATACCGGTCGCAATGGCCACCAATATCAAGTCGGTTCCCGCTTGCTGCCATTCGTAACCATCATAACGAGGCAACTGCCCCAGCAAGCGGCCGTCGAGTTTCTTGGCAATACCCGGCGGAAGTGGCTTTCCGCGTGCCAGGTTTTTCTGAATGCCAGGCGGTAAGGCCGGGCCCGGACGCCAATAATCGCGGTGGCCGCCCAACACATTCAGCACACGACCTCGATCAACGCTGAAGTCATTGCTGGATGGGCCGCCCTTGTCTTTGCCCTTACCTTGCCCACCCTGGGCATTACCTTTGTTATTACCGTGACCTTTGCCGGTGTCCTGCCCACCATAGGCATCACCTTTGTTGTTGCCTTGGCCTTTGCCATTACCTGGATCTGCAAGGGCAAGGCCACTGGTCACGGACAGTGCTAGCGACAACGCAACCGACACGAACTTCGTACGCTTTAACATGGCAACTTTCCAAGGCGAGGGTGTGCTGGAACTGTAGTTGAAATTGCAACACAGCGTATAGCGTCAGCTGATCTGGCCACCGGTAAGAACGATATCCGCCTGGGTTTGCCAGGCGGCCAACGCCGCCGCACGCACCCCTTCCACGGTCGTCGATAACGCCATCGACGGCTCGCCCGATCCAGGCAAGCCGGGAACGTGAATAAACCCACTGCGCACCCCAGTCCCCGCCAACGCATGCTGCAAGCGGTAAAACACCTGGTTACACACAAACGTCCCCGCCGTCTGCGACACCGAGGCCGCAATACCCGCCTCACGCACCGCCTTGACCATGCCCTTGATCGGCAACGTCGAGAAGTACGCCGCCGGGCCGCCCTCCACCACTGCGGTATCAATTGGCTGAGCGCCCAGATTGTCGGGAATACGCGCATCGTTAACGTTGATCGCAACGCGCTCGATGGAAATATCACTGCGCCCAGGCCCCAAGCCCGTGGCGATGACCATTGCCGGCTGCAGTTCGTTGATCAATTGCAGTAAGGTCTCGGCAGCGGAGGCAAATGCGCAGGGCAAACAACGCGCAACAATTTGCACACCTTCGCTCAACTGCACGCCATCCAACCGACGCACAGCCTCCCACGAGGGGTTAATCGGGGCGTTATCAAAGGGCTCGAAGCCCGTCAGCAATACGCTTTGCACAATGACCTCACATCAACAGGTAAAGCAGCACGATATTGACCACCAGCATCATCAACGCCGTGGGTATCTGGGCCTTGATCACTGCATTTTTGTCCGGCAGTTCCAGTAGCGCCGCCGGTACGATATTGAAGTTGGCCGCCATGGGCGTCATCAACGTACCGCAATAGCCCGAGAACATACCAATGGCCGCCATCACCGCAGGGTTGCCGCCGTAAATCCCCACCAGCACCGGCACGCCGACGCCACCGGTCATCACCGGAAAGGCCGCAAAACCATTGCCCATGATCACGGTAAACAAGGCCATGCCCAGCACATAGACCATCACCGCCACCAACTTGTAGTCCAGGTTGATGTAAGTGGTGGTGACATGAGCGACCGCCGTACCCACCCCGGCCTCATTGAACAACAGCCCGAGCATCGCCAGCATTTGCGGGAGCACCATGGCCCAGCCCAGGGCTTCGGTCAGGCGACGGGATTCGCGTAACGCTTGTACCGGCGTATCCCGGGTCAGCCAGCAGGCCAGGCCAAGAGCGATCAGGCAACCGATGCCCAGGGAGACGAAGGTGGTGTTCTTCGGGTCCAGCAGCGGTACGCCGCCGATTTCGGTGTGTTTGAGCAACACCGAGCCAATCACCGTGGTCAGCGGAATCGCCAACGCCGGGATGAACAATTTGTGGCCCAGGCGCCCGGCACTGGCGCGGGACGCCTTGTCGTGCAATTGGGCATGCTGGCCACGACCAACGCCGCCCAAGCCCGCAATCAATGCCATCACCACCACACCCACTCCGATGAGCACCGAAGGCAGGCGCTCGCCTATAAGGAACGGTACGGCGAACAACAACCAGAACAGCGCACTCGACCAACGCTTGGGGTGGGAACGGTCGAGCAGGATCATGCCGGCGGTAATCAGCAGCAGCACGCCCGCCAGCCAGTACAGGTATTGAATGGAAATAATCATTGAGCAGCCTCCACCGGGGTAGTGGCCGAGCTCATTTCGCGGGTCAGGCGCCGGTCGAAACGATGCAACCGGATAGCGTGAATAACGAAGGCACAGATCGCCGTCGGGATGCCCCACACCGCAATGTGCAGCGGCTCCACATCAATCCCCGAGCCGAGCAGGAAGGTATGCATCAACGCAATCGCACCAAAGGCCACGAAGATGTCCTCACCAAAAAACAACCCGACATTATCGGTGGCAGCGCACATGGCCAGTACCTTGTGACGCAGCTTGTCCGGCAGCTTGCCATAGCGCTTTTCCGCCGCGCCCTCGGCCATCGGCGCCAGCAGCGGCCGCACCATCTGCGGATGCCCACCCAGGCTCGTCAACCCCATGGCCGCCGTGGACTCACGCACAAACAGATAAATGATCAGCAAGCGCCCGACCGTGGCGCGTTCGAAGCGGGCGATCCAGTTCTGCGCATGCAGGCGCAGGCCATGGCGTTCCAGCAGGCCAATCACCGCCAGCGGCAATAACAGAATCAGTTGCAGGGCACGGGTCTGAAGGAAGCCATCGCCCATGGTGGCGAGGATTTTTTCCAGGGGGAACTGGGCGGCAAGCCCGGTGGCGATGGCGGCCGCGGTGACCACCAACAGCGGATTGAAGCGCAATACAAAGCCGACCACGATGACAAGTACGCCGATCAACGGCCATAAGTTCACAACAGTTTGCATGGCGGGAAGGTCCTTTAGTGCGCGCTGCGGCGCCATTACAGCAGGATGTGAGCAAAGGGCTCACAGCTTGAAAGTGGCGTGCAGTCGGCTCGGTTTTTTTATTGTTGACCTGGAAGGTCGAGCGTCAGTGGCGGCAACTTTGCTGCCTGGGGCCGGGGGTGTCCAACAAGAAAAATTGTTGCTGCAAACCAATAATTTTTGTGGGGGGATGACACTGTGCGGTACGGTGCCTGGAAGAAATTGAGCCCAGTTTTTTTGGACAAATCGTGTGGGTGAGCTCGCTATAGCGTCGGAAGTGAAAATTCCTGATCAGCACCTATACTCCACGATGCAGCTGTGTGTACTTGCAGTTCATTCACGGCGTCACGCCGACAATGAGGGGTTCCCGCTATGTATGCCGGACAAATGAGTAATATGGCGACCACGCTTGGCGAAATACGCTGCCAACTGTTCGCCCAGGTAATTTGCCTGCTGGCGGTGGCGACGCTGTTCGCCTGATTGGACTTTCAAGCCCTGAAAGGACACCGCCAGGCGTCTTGGCTTTGCTGTGCCCAAATTGCAGACAACAAAAAAGGGCCCACCTTTCGGTGAGCCCTTCTAGACCGCCCAGCAGAGCGGATTTTGTTTGGTAGGCGCGATTGGACTCGAACCAACGACCCCCACCATGTCAAGGTGGTGCTCTAACCAACTGAGCTACGTGCCTGCTGTGAGGCGGCATTCTACGGAATTCCGAAGGGGTGTCAACATCTTTTTTTCAGCTAACCCTATGAATATGCGAATTTTTATTTGCGTCGGGTACACCCGTGATTTCCGGGTGGCTGGCAGGCAATTTTCAACTCAGGTAGGATCGGCGCACTCGTAAAAAATATAAAACAGAGGTTCCAGGATGGCGAACACCCCCTACCCCCAGTCGTATTACGCCGCTTCTGCGAATGAAGTCCCGCCCCGTCCTGTGCTGCAAGGTGAAGTCGAGACCGATGTGTGCGTGATCGGGGCTGGCTATACCGGGCTTTCCAGTGCGCTGTTTTTGCTGGAGAACGGCTTTCGCGTCACGGTGCTGGAAGCCGCCAAGGTGGGTTTTGGTGCTTCGGGCCGCAACGGTGGGCAGATCGTCAACAGTTACAGCCGCGATATCGATGTGATCGAGCGCAGTGTCGGGCCTCAGCAGGCGCAGTTGTTGGGGCAGATGGCGTTTGAAGGCGGCAGGATCATCCGTGAGCGCGTGGCCAAGTATCAGATCCAGTGCGACTTGAAGGACGGCGGCGTGTTCGCCGCCCTCAATAGCAAGCACATGGGCCACTTGGAGTCGCAGAAGCGCCTGTGGGAGCGCTACGGCCATACGCAACTGGAGTTGTTGGACGAGCACCGCATCCGCGAAGTGGTGGCCTGTGACAACTATGTGGGCGGCCTGCTGGACATGAGCGGCGGTCATATCCACCCGCTCAACCTGGCGCTCGGTGAAGCCGCGGCCGTGGAATCCCTGGGCGGCACGATCTATGAGCAATCGGCAGCGGTGCGCATTGAGCGCGGTGCCAATCCGGTGGTGCACACCGCTGAAGGCAGGGTCAGGGCCAAGTTCATTATCGTCGCGGGCAACGCTTACCTGGGCAATCTGGTGCCGGAGCTGGCGGCCAAGTCGATGCCGTGCGGCACCCAAGTGATCACCACGGCGCCACTGGGCGATGAAGTGGCCAAGACGCTGTTGCCCCAGGATTATTGTGTCGAGGACTGCAACTACCTGCTCGACTACTACCGCCTCACCAGCGACAAGCGCCTGATCTTCGGCGGCGGCGTGGTGTATGGCGCACGAGACCCGGCGAATATCGAAGCGATCATCCGGCCGAAAATGCTCAAGGCATTTCCGCAACTGAAGAACGTGAAGATCGACTACGCCTGGACTGGCAATTTCCTGCTGACCCTGTCGCGTTTGCCGCAGGTCGGTCGCCTGGGTGACAACATCTATTACTCCCAGGGCTGTAGCGGCCATGGCGTGACGTACACGCACCTGGCAGGCAAAGTACTGGCAGAGGCCTTGCGGGGTCAGGCAGAGCGTTTTGATGCGTTTGCGGGTTTGCCGCATTACCCGTTCCCGGGTGGGCAAATGTTGCGCACGCCGTTTGCGGCACTGGGGGCTTGGTACTACGGGTTGCGAGATAAATTCGGGATGTAAACACAGGCAACCTGTGGCGAGGGAGCTTGCTCCCGCTGGGCTGCGAAGCGGCCCCAAAAGCCTGGGAGTGCTACGCACTCCAGCGGGAACAAGCTCCCTCGCCACATTACAACGCGCCTTTAAGCAAAGATGCACTTCAGAGCTGGTCGCGAGCAATCCCGCTGCGAATCCGCACGATATCGGCCAATACTGCCAGCGCGATTTCCGATGGCGTCCTGCTGCCCAGGTTAAGCCCGATGGGTGCGTGTATCCGCGCCAATTCAGCCTCCCCTAACCCACCGATACGGCGCAGTCGCTCAAAGCGCTTCTGCGAGGTCTGCAACGACCCCATCACGCCAATGTAGAACGCGTCGGTACGCACCGCTTCCATCATCGCCAGATCGTCGATACGCGGGTCATGGGTCAGCGCCACCACCGCCGTATCACGGTGACAGCCACCGTCGGCAATAAACACCGACGGCAACTGGCGACGAATCTCCACGCCATTGAGCACCACGCCTTCGAGCACTTCATCGCAGGGGTCGCAGAGAATCACTTCGAACCCTAGGCCAACTGCAAACTCGGCACATGCCTGCGCCACGCTGGAGTACCCGGCCAGCAACAAACGCTGAGCCGCACCAACACGGATGCGCACCCGGTCACTGTCACGCTCGATGCGCGCGCCCTGCTCGCGGTCAGCAAACAGGCTGTGCGCCCCGCTGGCCAGGTACACCTCGCGAATCAAGCGGCGCTGCCCGAGCAGCGCCGACTCCACTTCACGCAGGTGCGCCTGCACCTCGCAGTCAGGCTCGAGCTTCTCAACCAAGACATCGAGAATACCGCCACAGGGCAGGCTGACCCGCGAGCGCGGATCGTCCCCTGCGCCATAGCGCACCACGTTGACCGCATCGAGAAACGCACCTTCGGCGACGCGCTCGAGAAAGTCTTCCTCGACGCAACCACCCGACAACGACCCAATCCACTGCCCAGCGGCGTTCACCGCCAGCAGCGAACCCGGCGCCCGCGGCGCCGAGCCGTAGGTGGCCAGCACCGTACAGAGCCAGATGCGCTGCCCGGCCACCGACCACTCCAGCGCCCGTCGTATCACCTGCAGATCCAGATGCTGCATGTCAGTGCGCCTTGTGCTCGATGGACGGCGCCTCAGCCTGCAGCTTCTGCACGTCGCTTACCGCCAGCTCCGCCGATTGCCCGCCCCAGCCTTGGCGCAGGTAATTGATCAGATCGGTGAGTTGCTCCGAGCTGAGTTTTCCAGCGAAGCCCGGCATCGGTTGCATGTGTTCGAACCCGGAGAACTTCTGCTCGCCGATCCCGTCCTCAATCACCCGTACCAGGTTGCGCGGGTCTTCCAGCCGCAGCGTGGTGTTGCCGCGCATCGCCACCGCGATGTGCGGCTTGCCTTCGCCACCTGCCGCATGGCAACCGGCACAGACGTTCAGGTATTCCTGGCGGCCGCGCTGAGCGCTCGGGCCAAGTTGCTCCACCGGCACTTCGACCAACGCCTTGGCTGCCGGCGGTTTATCGCCGAGCAGGAAGGTCGCCATCGCGGCCAGGTCCGCATCGCTCAGGCCCTGGGTGCTGTTGTGAAACACCGGGAACATCTCGTTGAACATCGAGCCTTGAGCGCTCATGCCGTGCTTGAGGAAGGTGCTCAGGTCCTGTTCATTCCAGCCGCGTGCGGCCAGGTCCGTGGCGAGCAGGCTGGGCGCCAGATAGCCATTGAGGATGCCGCCGGTCAGGCGCTTGTCCAGCTCCATCGCGCCGGGCAGGCCGCGTGGCGTGTGGCATTCGCCGCAGTGACCGAGCACTTCGACCATGTATTGGCCGCGCTTCCAGGCTTCGCTCTTGCCTTGCGCCGGTTCCAGTTTCAGCGCTTTGCCGTACAACACGTTCCAGCCCATCAGGCCCAGGCGCACGTTGAACGGAAAGCTCAGGCTCGTCACCGGCGCTGCGCGCTCGATCGGCTCGATGGTCTTGAGGTACGCATGAATCGCGTCCGAGTCTTCACGCGGCATCAGGTGGTACGAGGTGTAGGGCATCGCCGGGTACAAGTACGCGCCGTCGCGACGCTTGCCTTCAGTCAACGCGGCGAAGAACTCATCATCGTTGTACAAGCCGATGCCGTGTTCCTTGCTTGGCGTGATGTTGGTGCCGTAGATGGTGCCGAACGGCGAGACAATCGGCAGGCCGCCCGCAAACGGCGCGCCGCCCGGTGCCGTGTGGCAGGCCATGCAGTCGGCGGCGCGGGCGAGGTATTCGCCGCGCTTGGCTTGATCATCAGCGTGGGCAAACAATACCGGCGCGGCCAGGCCAACCGCCAAGGCCAGGCGGGTCAGAAAAAGCTTCATGCTTAACCCTCCTTGACCAGGCCGAGATCGGTCAGCACGTTGCGGGTGGCGTTGTAATAACGCACGTACCCGGTACAACGGCAGACGTGATGACCGAGGCTGTCCTCGATGACTTGTTCCAGCTTGCTGTGCACGGTCGGCTGGCGTTGCAGTTTCTCCACCAACACCGTGGCCGCGTTGACGAAGCCTGGTGCGCAATAGCTGCACTGAAAGGCGAACTCATCCACGAAGCGCTGCTGGATCGGGTTCAGCTCAGTGACCTGGCCCGCCTCGTCGCGCTTGGCATGGCCTTCGATGGTGCGTACTTTTTTGCCTTCAAAGTAGTGCGCGCCGGTGATGCAGGTGCGCACTTCTTCGCTGGTGCCGTCCGGGTTATCGACGATCACCACGCAGGCGTGGCAAATGCCTTGGCCGCAGCCCAACCGCGAGCCGGTGAGGTTCTTGTACTCGTGCAGGTAGTCGATCATCGGCAGGTCATCAGGGATGTCCACCGGGCCGACGGATTGACCATTGAGGGTCAGTTGAAGCGGACGGTTAGCCATTGAGGGCCTCCTTGATGCGGGCAGCCGTGATTGGCAGGTCGCGAACACGTTTACCGATGGCGTGCGCCACCGCATTACCGATGGCCCCGACAATCGGGATCATCACCACCTCAGCGATACCTTTGGACGGGTCGCTCGGCGACAGCGCCGGCAGAATCTCCGAGGTCTGTTTCCACACGGCAACGTGACGCGCCATTGGCAGGCGGTAGCGGTTGAAGTTCCAGTCACCCTCCCCCGGCCCGCCTTCGTACAGCGGCATTTCTTCCATCAAGGCGTGACCGATGCCCATGGCCACACCGCCTTCGAGCTGGCCCTTGACCAATTCTTCAACCAGCACCCGACCACACTCGATCCACGAATGGTGATTGAGCACTTCGACCTGTGCCGAACCCTTGTTGACCTTCAACTCGACCAACGTGGCGACGGGGCTGTAGTACGTCACCGCAGCGTTGTTCAACTGGGTGGCGGGATAGCTGACGTTCTGACGATCGAGCAGGTGGAAACCGGCAGTGTTCATCAGCGCCTGCTTGGCTTTCGGTGCGCCGTCGCCGTATTTCACCGCCAGACCGTCGAGCGGCAGGCGCTCGCGCACGCCGTCGATGCTGTACTCAGCCTCGGCCCAGCTCCAGCGGTTAAACCCGTGGACCGTGGCAGCGGTGACCAGGCCGCGCTCGTGAGCACGCTTGGCCAGCTCTTCAAAGCTCAACGGCTGCATGCCGTTGGCGGTGAGCTTGCCGTCGACCCAATGCGCGTCTTCGCGGCGCACCACATAGGGGTTGGCCTGGCCGCCAAACGGGCCCTGGCGCCAGATCTCCAGCGCCGCTGGCCACAGGCCGTGGTTGAACAGCACACGCGCCGCTTCACGGGTGGCATGGCTGAAGTAGTACGCCGAGTTGGTCGCCGAAGACGCCGAAGCGAGCTTGCCCACCCAACGCGGGTTGCGCAGCAGGGTGTCCTGCTCGGCCTGGCTCATGGTGTAGGGGTTGCCGCCGGTGACCAGCTGCATTTCCTGCCACTCTGTTTCGCCAGTTTTTACTTCGTGGGCCGGGCTGCCGAGGAAATCGGCGACCACCAGCGATTGCGAAGTGGACATGCCGGTGCCGATTTCGATGCCGATGTGGCGCAGGCTGATGCGGCCGTCAGCGCTGAATTCAACACTGGCCATCGGCGCTTCGGAACCGGTGCCGAAGTCTTTCTGGCAGATGGCAAAACCGACGCCATACCAGTTATCCGGGTCTGCGGCTTCGCGCTGTTGCTTGATCGCGTCGCGGTTTTTCCACACGTCGTGCACAGCGGCCTTGTCGAGAATTTCGTGCAGGCGCAACGCACCGGCAGGGATCGCGCCCTGGGTGTTCTTCATGCCCGAACGCAGTGCGTTCTTGCGCCGCAGCTCAATGGCATCCACACCCAGGCGCCCGGCGATTTCGTCGACCATCATTTCGGTCGCCGCCATGCTTTGCAGGGTGCCGTAGCCACGCATCGAACCGGCTTCAACGCCACGGGAGTGGTACGCGGTCACTTGCAGGTCGTTCTGCGGCATGTAGTAGATCGACTGCGCCGCCGTGGCGCCGACCGCAGCCACCGATGGGCTGTAGTTGATCCGGCCACCGCCGTCGACGCTCATGTCGGCGAGGAAAATTTTGAAACTGTGGTCGTTTTTGTCGACCGCCAATTGATAGCGAATATCGAACGGGTGACGCTTGATGCCGCTCTGGAATTGCTCGTAACGGTCGTTGGCCAGACGCACCGGCACGCCAGCGCCATACAACGCAGCAAGGGCGGCGTAGTAGACGAAGATATTGTGGTCTTTGGAGCCGTACCCCACGGTGTAACCCGGGTGCATGTTCAAGTGGGCCAGGCCGAAGCGCGACGGCGAGATCATCTTGGCGGTCTCGGTCGCCACTTCCAATGGGCACTGGGTGGCCACCACAAAGTGCAGGGTCTTGGTCGCCGGATCGTACCAACCGTTGCCGTTGTCCGGCTCCATGGCGGCCGGTTCGATCGATGGGGTTTTGTAGCGCTCGTCAAACACCAGCCAGTTGTCCGGCGGCGTGCTGATCTGGCTCTTCATGCGCTCGGCGTAGAACAACCCGCGCTCGGTCAGGTTGCCGTGCAGGTTTGGCTGGGAATTCCACACCGGGCGACGGTTTTTCAGCATCGGGAACAGGATCGAATCCTTGAGACTGGCGAATTCGTCTTCATCGGCCGAGGTCGCGCCACCCACGCGCACATAGCGGAAGCTGCCGTAGGGGTCGCCTTCGTAATACGGCACTTTGGCGCCGTAACGAATCGCCTTGTCATTGAACTTGAGCTTGTTCTTGGCCTGACGGAAACGCTCGAAGTCGTTCCAGATCAGGATCGCCACCGGGTGACCGATGAACATCGGCACTTTACCCTCGGGCAGCAACGGGTCCGGCGCATGCTCTTCCGGGAAGACGATACCGTCCTTGTCCAGGTCGGCAGCGGTGACAATACGGTCCGGCTGCAGATCGGCGCCAAGCCACGACAGGTCGTAGCCCGCGTAGATGTGGTCGGCCTTGATGGTTTTAAGCAACATGGCGTGACCTTGCTGCTGGGGCCAGCCCGGCATGTCCTTGGAACGGATGTCGCGGGCAAACACCTTGCTGCCGCAGACTTTCGACAAGGCATCGTTACGCTGGCGCGCCTTGCCGTTGTGGCCGAGCCACTTTTCAGACGGCACGGTCACGCTGTTTTCCATCAAGGCAGCCAGCGCCTGGGTGCTGAGCGGCGTGAGCGTGACACTCACACCCGCCACCAGCCCGCCCTGGAGGAACGAGCGCCGGGTTATTTCACGGTTGGACATGGATCATCCTCTGAGCGGTTATAAATCCGCCCTTATGGTTAAGTACACCGAATCTGGAGACTTGCAGAAGCCTTTCTCGACGAATCAAAAGGCCATGATGACAGTGCAAAGTTGACCGAAGGGTTAACTTTAAAGGTTTCTGCGCCTGCGGCAAATAACCACATTGAAATTTTTTGACACAAGAACGCAAAACGGCCGACAGAATCGAAATGATCTGTCGGCCGTTTGCCGATAATGAGCGCTGGTGGTAGCGAAGAAGATGAGGTTTTTTTCAAACCCCCAGACACAAAAAACCCCGGTCTTTCGACCAGGGTCTTTGCTATCGGATCAAGGTGAGCCAGTGGCTTTCCTTGTGCTTCAAGGCGTTCAGTGGGCCTTGAGGCAGATATGGCGCAGCGGACGGGACTCGAACCCGCGACCCCCGGCGTGACAGGCCGGTATTCTAACCGACTGAACTACCGCTGCGTATCGCTTGGCTGATTGAGCATGAACCCTCAACCACCTTTAAACATCTGACTGATCAGCCTTGGCTGTTCAATCTCAAGCCCGACACATCGAACCTGGAAAATATGGCGCAGCGGACGGGACTCGAACCCGCGACCCCCGGCGTGACAGGCCGGTATTCTAACCGACTGAACTACCGCTGCGCGTCGGTGCAACCTTTAACGTTGCGTCTTGCCCGAGGGCAAAACTCTCAAGAAGTGGTGGGTGATGACGGGATCGAACCGCCGACCCTCTGCTTGTAAGGCAGATGCTCTCCCAGCTGAGCTAATCACCCTTTGCTTCGTTGAGGCCGCGAAATTTACGCAGGTAGCGGACCTAAGTCAATAGCCTGCTTGAAGTTTTTCTGAAAAAGACAAAAATGACTTCAAGACGGCTACCGGCCCTACTCGCTGTAAATCATCTTCTTGCTCATGCCGCCGTCCACCACGAACTCTTGCCCGGTGACGAACCCGGCCTGGCGTGACAGCAACCAGGCCACCATCGCCGCCACGTCCTCCACCGTCCCCACCCTGCCCGCCGGATGCTGGGCATGATCGGCGTCGGTGAGCGGTTCTGCACGCCGTGCAGCCGGGTCACGTGCGTCGATCCAGCCAGGGCTGACCGCATTGACCCGCACTTCCGGCCCAAGGCTCATGGCCAGGGCGTGGGTCAGGGCCAACAGCCCACCTTTGCTGGCCGCATAGGCTTCGGTGTCAGGCTCGGATTGACGCGCCCGGGTCGAGGCCAGGTTGACGATGGCACCGCCATGGGCACGCAGGTAAGGCGCGCAGTGCTTGGCCAACAGCATCGGCCCGCTGAGGTTGACCGCCAGCACGCGATTCCAGTACGCCAGGTCGAGGCTTTCCAGGGTGATATTGCGCGGGTCGGCCACCGCCGCATTGCAAACCAGCGCGTCCAGGCGCCCGAACTGCCCCAGCACCTCGGCGACACCCTGGGCCACTTGCTTCTCGTCGGCCACGTCCATGGTGATAAACCAGGCATTGTCGCCCAGCACCTTGGACACCTTGGCACCGCGCTCGCGGTCCAGGTCGGTCAGCACCACCTGCCAGCCTTCACTGATCAGCCACGCGGCAATCCCGAGGCCAATGCCCCGCGCCGCGCCCGTCACCAACGCCACGCGCCCGTTACTGGCCGCTGCGGCCTCCATGGACCACTCGATCACAAGGCCGCCAGCCCGCGGGCCAGGTCTGCCTGCAAGTCGGCAATGTCTTCCAGACCCACCGCAATGCGGATCAGGCTGTCACGGATGCCGGCCGCTTCACGCTCCTGCGGCGCCAGGCGCCCGTGGGAGGTGGTGCTCGGGTGGGTGATGGTGGTCTTGCTGTCACCCAGGTTGGCGGTAATGGAGATCAAGCGCGTCGCGTCGATAAAGCGCCAGGCGCCGTCTTTGCCGCCCTTCACTTCGAAACTCACCACCGCACCGAAACCACGCTGCTGGCGCTGGGCCAAGGCGTGTTGCGGGTGGCTCTTGAGGCCGGCGTAATGCACCTTCTCGATACCGTCCTGTTGTTCCAGCCACTCGGCCAGGGCTTGGGCGTTGGCGCAATGGGCTTTCATGCGCAGGCTGAGGGTTTCCAGGCCTTTGAGGAAGATCCAGGCGTTGAACGGGCTCAGGGTCGGGCCAGCGGTGCGCAGAAAGCCCACCACTTCCTTCATCTGCTCGCTGCGACCAGCCACCACGCCGCCCATGCAACGGCCCTGGCCGTCGATGAACTTGGTTGCCGAGTGCACCACGATGTCCGCACCCAGCTTCAGCGGCTGCTGCAAGGCCGGGGTGCAGAAGCAGTTGTCCACCACCAGCATCGCGCCTTTGGCATGCGCGACTTCGGACAGCGCAGCGATGTCCACCAGCTCAGCGAGCGGGTTGGACGGCGATTCGACGAACAACAGCTTGGTATTGGCCTTGATGGCCGCCTCCCAACCGGACAGGTCCGCCAGGGGTACGTAGTCCACTTCAATACCGAAACGCTTGAAGTACTTTTCGAACAGGCTGATGGTCGAGCCGAACACGCTGCGCGATACCAGCACATGGTCGCCGGCGCTGCACAGGCTCATCACCACCGCCAGGATGGCCGCCATGCCGGTGGCAGTCGCCACGGCCTGCTCGGCACCTTCCAGGGCCGCGATACGCTCTTCGAACGCGCGCACGGTCGGGTTGGTGTAGCGCGAATACACGTTGCCCGGCACTTCGCCGGCAAAGCGCGCAGCGGCATCGGCGGCAGTACGGAACACGTAGCTGGAGGTGAAGAACATCGGGTCGCCGTGTTCACCTTCCGGGGTACGGTGCTGGCCGGCGCGCACAGCCAGGGTATCGAAAGCTACGCCATCGAGGTCGCTGTCCAACCGACCGGCATCCCATTCCTGACTCATGCTGCGACTCCTTATTCAATTCTTTATTTAAGATACAAAACCGGCCCCTCAGGGCCGGTGTTTACTCAGTTGTTATACAGATCGATGATCGCGCTGACCGCCTGGGTCTTGATCTTCGACGAGTCGTTGCGCGCCTGTTCGATCTTGTTCAGGTAGGCCTCGTCGACATCACCGGTCACGTACTTGCCGTCGAACACGGCGCAGTCGAACTGCTCGATCTTGATCTTGCCACCGCCAACCGCTTCGATCAGGTCCGGCAGGTCCTGGTAGATCAGCCAGTCGGCGCCGATCAGGTCGGCCACATCCTGGGTCGAACGGTTATGCGCGATCAACTCATGGGCGCTCGGCATGTCGATACCGTACACGTTCGGGTAACGCACCGCAGGCGCGGCGGAACAGAAGTACACGTTCTTCGCCCCGGCTTCGCGGGCCATCTGGATGATCTGCTTGCAGGTGGTGCCGCGCACGATGGAGTCATCCACCAGCATCACGTTCTTGCCGCGGAACTCGAGCTCAATGGCGTTGAGCTTCTGGCGTACCGACTTCTTGCGCGCCGCCTGGCCGGGCATGATGAAGGTACGGCCGATGTAGCGGTTCTTCACGAAGCCTTCGCGGAACTTGACGCCCAAATGGTTGGCCAGCTCCAGCGCAGCGGTACGGCTGGTGTCCGGGATCGGGATGACCACGTCGATATCGTGCTCGGGGCGCTCGCGCAGGATCTTCTCGGCCAGCTTCTCGCCCATGCGCAGGCGCGCCTTGTAGACCGAGACGCCGTCGATGATCGAATCCGGGCGCGCCAGGTAGACGTGTTCGAAGATGCACGGGGTGAGTTTCGGCGCTACGGCGCACTGACGGGTGTGCAGCTTGCCGTCCTCAGTGATGTAGACAGCTTCGCCCGGCGCCAGGTCGCGGATCAGGGTGAAGCCCAGCACGTCCAGGGACACGCTTTCAGAAGCGATCATGTACTCGACGCCTTCGTCGGTGTGACGCTGGCCGAACACGATCGGGCGAATGCCGTGGGGGTCGCGGAAACCGACGATGCCGTAACCGGTGATCATCGCCACCACCGCATAACCACCGACGCAACGGTTGTGCACATCGATCACGGCGGCGAACACGTCTTCTTCGGTCGGCTGCAGCTTGCCGCGCTGGGCCAGCTCGTGGGCGAACACGTTGAGCAGCACTTCCGAATCGGAGCTGGTGTTGACGTGGCGCAGGTCAGATTCGTAGATCTCCTTGGCCAGTTGTTCAACGTTGGTCAGGTTACCGTTGTGCGCCAAGGTAATGCCGTAAGGCGAGTTGACGTAGAACGGTTGAGCTTCGGCCGAGGTCGAGCTACCGGCAGTCGGGTAACGCACATGACCAATGCCCATGTGCCCGACGAGGCGCTGCATGTGACGCTGATGGAACACGTCACGCACCAGGCCATTGTCCTTGCGCAGGAATAACCGGCCGTCGTGGCTGGTCACAATACCGGCAGCGTCCTGGCCGCGGTGCTGGAGGACGGTTAGCGCGTCATACAGCGCCTGATTGACGTTCGACTTACCGACGATACCGACGATGCCACACATGCGACGCAACCCCTACTTAATGAATCTTGACTGAACACAGCTTACTGAGGCGTTTTGGCCGGCAAGAGGTGTTCCTTGAACGGAAGATCAGCGGGTACGCTGATTCCGCTGGCCAGCCACTGACTGCTCCACCCCAATATGAGGTTTTTGGACCAGTCTGCAACCAATAGAAATTTTGGCACGAGTACCGACTCCTGCCACCACGAATCCTGCTGTACCGGCCCCAGGCTCAACAGCCCGACCGCCACGACCACCAGCAGCGCGCCACGCGCAGCCCCGAAGGCCATGCCGAGAAATCGATCGGTCCCGGAAAGGCCGGTGACACGTATCAACTCGCCAATAAGATAATTGACCATTGCCCCCACCAACAGCGTGGCGATGAACATGATGGCGCAGCCCGCGATGACGCGAGCCGAAGGTGTCTCTATGTACCCGGCCAGGTAGACCGACAGCGAACCACCGAACATCCAGGCTACGACTCCTGCGATGATCCAGGTCAGCAACGACAGTGCTTCTTTTACGAAGCCGCGGCTTAGACTGATCAAAGCGGAGATGGCGACGATTGCAACGATCGCCCAATCAACCCAGGTAAATGGCACAGTGCAGCCTACGTACGGATAAGGCGGCGCATTTTAGCAGAGCGCCGGGCTATCGGTAAGCGGTGATTGCGGGTGCTTTGCAAATCAATAGATTGGGCGGTGTGAACGCCATTTCAAGCCCACCATAAATCAATGTGGGAGCTGGCTTGCCTGCGATGAGGGCGGCACATTCGACATCGTTGTCGATTGAACCACCGCCATCGCAGGCAAGCCAGCTCCCACATTTACCAGCCAAAGCCGGCGGTTGTTCAGCCGCGCTCGGGCTGGAAACGCACCACGAAACCGTTGAGGTTCTGCTGGCGACCCAGCAGATCGCGCAGGCGATCTGCCTCGGCACGCTCGATCAGCGGCCCGACAAACACACGGTTCTTGCCGTCGGCGCTGCGGATATAAGCGTTATAGCCCTGGGCTCGCAGCTTTTTCTGCAGGGCGTCAGCACTTTCACGGTTGGCAAGGCTGGCCAGTTGGATCGACCAACTGATCGGCAGGCCATTAGGGTCGATGCGGCTCTGGCCCACATCTGGCTTGCCCGGTGCCGCAGGCTGCGGCGCTACCGGTTTGGGCACTGGCGCAGGGGCGGCCGGCTTGGCAGCAACGGCCGGTGCCGGGGTCGGCTTGACCACCGGGACACTCGGCTGCACCGGCATCGAGGGCGCCTCTTGCGCGGCAACGTCTTCATCGGTGGGCACAGGTTCTTGCGGCAACGCCTGGGGCTCAGGCACCACCACCGGCTCGACCTGAACCTGCGGCACCACCGGTGCCTGGGGCGCGGCAGGGGCTTCAACCACCACCTGGCGCTGTTCGTCCTGGCGGGAGAACAGCATCGGCAGAAAGATTACCGCCAACGCCACCAGCACCAAGGCCCCGACCATTCGCTGCTTGTATGCGCTATCCAGTAATGCCATGTGCAGCTTCCTCCGTGGAGCGCCGGGCCAGCCATTCAAGCGCCTCGGCAACACAATAAAATGATCCGAACAACAGGATTTCGTCCTCGGCCGTCGCTACCGCACACTGCGCCTCCAGGGCCGCAGTGACGCTTGCATACGACGCCACCGGCGCGCCAAGGTTCTGCAAGGCAGTTTCCAGCTCAGCGGCGGGACGGCTGCGCGGCGTATCCAGCGGCGCAACAGCCCAAGACTGGACGCTGCCCAGCAGTGGCGCAACCACGCCGTCCAGGTCCTTGTCGACCAACAACCCGAACACCGCCAGGCGACGCTCCAACGGCGGGGTACGCGCCAGACGCTGAGCCAAGTACTGCGCAGCATGGGGGTTATGGCCCACATCCAACATCAGGCTCAGGCGCTTGCCTTGCCAGTCGAAGGTTCGGCGATCCAGGCGCCCCACCACTTTGGTTGCCAGCAAGGTCGCGGCAATCTGCGCGGCATCCCACGGCAGGTCCAGCAGCAGATAGGCTTGCAGCGCGAGCGCGGCGTTTTCCATCGGCAGGTTCAGCAACGGTAAATCAAGCAGCTCTACCCGTTGGCCACGTGCATCCTGCCCACGCCATTGCCAATGGGTGTCGCCGATGTCCAGAGTGAATTCGCGACCGCGCAGGTAGAACGGGCAATCCAGTTCGCGCGCCTTGTCCAGCAAGGGTTGCGGCGGATCCAGGTCACCGCACAGCGCCGGACGGCCCTGGCGGAAGATCCCGGCCTTTTCAAAAGACACCGATTCGCGGGTATCGCCCAGGTAGTCAGCATGATCGACACCAATGCTGGTCACCAGGGCCAGGTCGGCATCCACCACATTGACCGTATCCAGGCGCCCGCCGAGGCCGACTTCCAGCACGACCACATCCAGTTGCGCACGCTCGAACAGCCAGAACGCCGCCAGGGTGCCCATCTCGAAATAGGTCAGGGAGATGTCGCCACGCCCGGCCTCCAGCGCAGCAAAGGCTTCGCACAGCTGGGCATCAGTGGCCTCTACGCCATTGAGCTGCACCCGCTCGTTGTAGCGCAGCAGGTGCGGCGAGCTGTACACGCCGACCTTGAGGCCCTGGGCCTGCAACAGCGCGGCGACAAAGGCACAGGTGGAGCCTTTGCCGTTGGTGCCGGTCACCGTGATCACACGCGGTGCCGGCTGGCCCAACCCGAGGCGGGCCGCTACCTGTTGCGAGCGCTCCAGGCCCATGTCGATGGCGGACGGATGCAACTGCTCAAGGTAGGCGAGCCATTCGCCCAGGGTTCGTTGGGTCATAGGTTTGCAGGCACCGGCGGCACGACGATCGGCTCGACCTTAGGCGCGATGTACACAGGCGTCGGCAGGCCCATCATTTGCGCAAGCAGGCTGCCCAGGCGCGGGCGCAATTCGCCACGCGGGATGATCAGGTCGATCGCACCGTGCTCCAGCAGGAACTCGCTGCGCTGGAAGCCTTCCGGCAGTTTTTCCCGCACGGTCTGCTCGATCACACGTGGGCCGGCAAAGCCGATCAGCGCTTTAGGCTCGCCAACGATCACATCGCCCAACATCGCCAGGCTGGCGGACACGCCGCCGTAGACCGGGTCGGTCAGCACGGAGATGAACGGGATGCCTTCTTCACGCAGACGCGCCAGTACCGCCGAGGTCTTGGCCATTTGCATCAGGGAAATCAGGGCTTCCTGCATACGCGCACCACCAGAGGCGGCGAAGCAGATCATCGGGCAACGGTTTTCCAGGGCATAGTTGGCAGCGCGAACAAAGCGCTCACCGACGATGGCACCCATGGAGCCGCCCATGAAGGAGAATTCGAAGGCCGAGACCACCACTGGCATGCCCAGCAGCTTGCCGCTGACCGAAATCAGCGCGTCTTTCTCGCCGGTCTGCTTCTGCGCGCCGACCAGACGGTCCTTGTACTTCTTGCTGTCGCGGAACTTGAGACGGTCAACCGGCTCCAGGTCGGCGCCCAGCTCATTACGGCCGTCGGCATCCAGGAAGATGTCGATACGGGCGCGTGCGCCAATACGCATGTGGTGGTTGCACTTGGGGCAAACGTCCAGGGTCTTTTCCAGCTCCGGGCGATACAGCACCGCGTCGCAGGATGGGCATTTGTGCCACAGACCTTCAGGAACCGAGCTTTTCTTCACCTCGGAACGCATGATCGAAGGGATCAGTTTGTCTACTAACCAGTTGCTCATGCTTTCTTTTCTCCAGTACCGGTGGCTTGAACACAGCCCCGCGTATGCCCTTGAGCTAAATTCATATGTGGCGATGACACAGGCGGGACGGGGTCAGACGTTGGACCTGCCATTTCCCGCCCGTATCCTCAGCCTTCCAGACAACCTGCCAGCGCAGGGTTGCCACTTCGTTTCCGGGCCACCCACAGGCGGCGCCGGGCTGTTTTACACAGTGGTAGTTATGGACGGCGGCAGACTGCCAGCCGTCACATCCCACCCCTGCTGTTGCGCACGGCCTGCATGAACGCGCGAATCTTGCTCGGGTCCTTGATCCCCTTGCCCTGTTCCACCCCACCGCTGACGTCCACGGCATACGGCCGGACCTGTTCGATGGCCGCCTGGACGTTCTCAGGGGTGAGCCCACCCGCGAGGATAACTGGCTTGCTCAAACCCTCGGGAATCAGCGACCAGTCAAACGCCTCGCCCGTACCACCGGGTACGCCTTCGACGTAGGTGTCCAGCAGAATCCCGCGAGCGCCGGCATACGCGGCGCAGGCTGCGGCGATATCATCCCCGGCCTTGACCCGCAACGCCTTGATGTACGGGCGCTGATAGCTTTCGCATTCCACTGGCGATTCGTCGCCGTGGAACTGCAACATATCCAGCGGCACCGCATCCAGGGTTTCGTTGAGCTCACAGCGGCTGGCGTTGACGAACAGCCCCACGGTGGTCACGAAGGGCGGCAACGCAGCGATGATCGCCCGCGCCTGCAGCACATTCACCGCCCGTGGGCTCTTGGCATAAAACACCAGGCCAATGGCATCCGCCCCCGCTTCGACTGCCGCCAGCGCGTCTTCTATGCGGGTAATCCCGCAAATCTTGCTGCGAACGGCTGACATGTCGTAGGAACCTCAGGGTTGGACCGAGAAAGTCCCGGATGGTAACAAAAGCTTTTCCGGGCGTCAGCCGCCAAGTTCGCTGAAACCGGTGAGGAAGTGCGGCCCGATAAAGCGTTCCGGCAGTTCGAACTCGTCGCGGTACTCCACATCCACCAGATACAGGCCGAACGGATGCGCCGTGACCCCGCCCGTGCGGCGAATGCGGCTTTCCAGCACTTCCTTGGCCCACTCCACCGGGCGCTCACCGGTGCCGATGGTCATCAGCACCCCAGCGATATTGCGCACCATATGATGCAGGAAGGCCCCGGCACGGATATCCAGCACGATCATCTTGCCGTGCCGCGTCACCCGCAGGTGGTGGACTTCCTTGATCGGCGACTTGGCCTGGCACTGGCCGGCACGGAAGGCGCTGAAGTCATGCACCCCGACCAGATGCTGCGCGGCTTCGGCCATGCGCTCGGCATCCAGCGGGCGGTGGTTCCAGGTAATCTCTTCATTGAGGTGCGCCGGGCGGATCTGATCGTTGTAGATCACGTAGCGGTAACGCCGGGCGATGGCCTTGAAACGCGCGTGGAAATGCGCCGGCATGACCTTGGCCCAGCTGACGCTGACGTCATGGGGCAAATTGATATTAGCCCCCATCACCCACGCCTTCATCGAACGCTCGGCCTGGGTGTCGAAGTGCACCACTTGGCCACACGCGTGTACACCAGCGTCGGTACGCCCGGCACACATCAGCGACACCGGCGAGTTGGCGACTTTGGACAGGGCATTTTCCAGGGTTTCCTGCACCGTCAGCACCCCGGAGGCCTGACGCTGCCAGCCGCGATAGCGCGAGCCTTTGTATTCCACGCCCAGGGCGATGCGGTAAAAGCCTGCGGCCGCCATTTCGGCAGCCGCGTTATCTATATTTGCCAAGAACTGTGAGCCTGATGAGTTGCGCAAAGGCGGGCATTATAGGGCGTCAGGGTGCATGAGTGGACTTTAAATGTGGGAGCGGGCTTGCTCGCGAATGCGCCGTATCATCCAGCACATCAGCAGTTGAACCACCGCATTCGCGAGCAAGCCCCACATTTTTCTGCGTCGGCCGTTAGATTCGGCCGAGCATTTCCTTGGCTTCGCTACGCTGACCTTCGTCGCCTTCGGTCAGCACTTCAGACAGGATGTCTTTCGCGCCTTCGGCATCGCCCATGTCGATGTACGCCTGGGCCAGGTCAAGCTTGGTGGCCACTTCATTGGTGCCGGAGAGGAAATCGAACTCTGGCTCATCCTCAGCGCCCAGCGCGGCATCTTCAGCCGTGAAGGAAGGCCCGATCGGCGGATGTTCCAGGCTCTGGGACAAACGATCCAGCTCAGCATTGACGTCGTCCAGCTCCGAAGCGAAGGCATCGGACTTGGCCGCAGGCGCGCTCGGCTCATCCGCCAGCGACAGGTCAAAGTCTTCCGGGAGGTCGAATTCGTCCAGCGCAGCCGGCGTCAGGGTCGGCGGCTCTACCGGCGGTACATCCTTGATCTGCCCTTCCAGGCCCGACAGGAAGTCGTCATCGGATTGCGACGCGGGCGGGTCCAACTGCAGGTCCAGGTCAAAGTCCGACAGGTCCGGCGCATCGGCCTTGGGCTCGGTCTGTTGTTTGAGCAGCGATTCAAAGGTTTGCTGGTCTTGCGCGATCTCGGCCGGCGAGGCAGCTTCCAGGTCATCCAGGCTCAGGTCGAAATCGGTGTCGAAGGTATCTGCCTGCGGGGCTGGGGTCGGCTTGTCGTCGAGCAGGTCCTTGACGTACTGCGCATCCAGGGCTGCGGCGGCCACTGCGGCACTGACACCCGCGGCCAACACGGCCATGGCCGGGAAACGCGCCTTGAGCTGCTCGACCTGGGCATGGTTCTCACCGTTGGCCACCAACTGGCGCTCTTGGGTAACGAACCCGTCCTTGTTGTTCTGCAGGCCATAGACTTCCATCAGCTTCAAACGCAGGTCGCTGCGCTTGGGCTCGCGCTTGATGGCTTGTTCAAGCACATCCGCCGCCTGGTTCAGATGGCCACGGTCGATATGGGATTGGGCCTGGGCCAGGGCGTCACTGGCGTTTTCCTGAGCCACGGCAACCGCCAACGGCGCCAGCACAGAGGCGACCGTCGGTGCCACAACCGTCTCAACCACCGATGCAGGCGCGGGTGCTGGCGGCGTTGCGGTGTCGAGCTTGACGCTCGGCGGCGGTACTTCAAGACCCTCGAAGCTGTCAGGCGGCAGGTCTTGATCGATATTGGAAACGAACTCAGGCTCTTCGGCCAACGCCCGCGCCATGCGCAGATGCTTCTCTTCTTCGCGACGAGCATTGCGATGGCGTGCCCACAGCAGCAGAAGCAGCAACACCACCAACAGGGCCGCACCGCCAAGGATGCCGAGCACAATCGGGTTGGTCAGCAGGTCGTTGAACTTGCCTTCGGTGCTGGCCGGCGCAGCAGCCGGCTTGGCCGGTTCAGGCACTGGCGCTGGTGTTGCAACGGGGGCCGCCGGCTCAGCTGCAGGTTCACCCGGCAACTGCGCGGGCATCGCGGCGGTCTGTGGTTCACCCGTTTGCGCCTGCAAACGAGCCAACTGGTCATTCTTGAGCTGGATCAGCTTTTGCAGCTTGTCCAACTGGCTTTGCAAGTCGGCGGCACGGCTTTTCAGTTCTTCGTTGTCGCGCCGCGTGGTGTCGAGCTCTTCCTGGGTCATTGCCAGCTTGTCGCTCAGGGCGCGGCTGTCACCGACGGTGCCCTTTCCACCTTTCTTGGCGGCTTCGGCCGACACCAGGCTCAAATTGTCCTTGGCCTGGGTGCTCGACGGCGCATTGCCGGCCTGGGTGCGCTTGGTCGCGTCCAACTGTGGCTTGCCGGCCACTTGGCTCTGCGGGCCACGACGGCCCTGGCGCCAGGCGGCGTTCTGCGCGCTCACTTCGGCGATCGCTTGCGGCTGCGCCAGGGCGGTGCTTTGCGTAGCGTCCGGCAGGCGCAGGACCTGGCCGGTTTTCAGGCGGTTGATATTGCCGTCGACAAAGGCATCCGGGTTAAGCGCCTGGATGGCCAGCATCGTTTGCTGGACCGAGGCGCCATTGCGATTCTTTGCGGCAATTTCCCACAAGGTGTCGCGGGACGTGGTGGTGTGCTGGGCAGGCGTGCTGGCGGCAGGTGCGGTACTGGCTGGCGCGGTACTGGCCGGCGCGCTCGCCGTCGGGGCCGGCTGGTCGAACTTGGCCGGGTCGAGCAGCACGCTGTAATCACGCATCAAACGGCCATTGGGCCATTGCACCTGCATGAGGAAGCGCACATAGGAATCGGGCAGCGGCTTGCTGGAGGTCACGCGCACCACGCTGCGACCTTCGGGGTTGATCACCGGGGTGAACGTCAGGTCATCGAGGAACGCCTGGCGATCGACACCCGCGTCCACGAAGGCCTGGGCAGACGCCAGGCTGGGGGTGATCTCGGACGCGGTGAGGCCGCCCACATCGCGCAATTCGATTTCCACGGACAGCGGCTGGTTCAACTTCGACTTGAGGGTCATCTCCCCAAGTTGCAGCGCCTGCGCCATACCGGAGGACAGCGCCGAGGCGGCCGCTATTGCTAACACCAGTTTGCGAACTTGAACCATAGCCTCATCCTTTGTTTGAACGCTTCCCGCCCTGCGAGAAGGTTGGTAACCGCTGCCATTAGGCATGGCGAGCCGATAGGTCACCGACGCGCTTGTGTTTCACTTGGGACCAAGCATAGCGCCTGGTTAGAATCAATCTACAAATTGCCGCCAAGTATCTTTTACACAAGGCCTTTTATCAACAACTGCGCCAGCTCCACGGCGTTCAGGGCCGAGCCTTTGCGTACGTTATCTGACGTCAGCCAAAGATTTAGTTCCGCCGGGTCGTCGATACCGGCGCGAACTCGCCCTACGTACACCACGTCCTGGCCAACGGCATCGCCTACAGCCGTGGGGTAATCGCCCTCCTCGACCAGCTCGATACCCGGCGCAGCCTCGAGGGCGCGGTTCACCGCGGCCAGGTCGACCGGCGCGGCCAGTTGCAGCGACACAGTCAGGCTATCGCCGAAAAACACCGGGGCTTGAACGCAGGTGGCGGAAATCTTTAGTAAAGGTGTTTCCAGCACGGCGCGCAGTTCGTGGACGAGACGTTTCTCCAGGGCGGTATGACCTTGGGCATCCGGCGTGCCGACTTGCGCCAGCAGGTTGAACGCCACTTGCCGATCGAAGAACGCCGGCTCCAGGGGGCGTACGTTCAGCAGCTCGGCGGTCTGGCGCGCCAACTCGCTGACGGCCTCGCGGCCCTGGGCAGAGATGGCCAGGTTGGCGGTGACGCTGACGCGCTGGATGTCCACCACACCGCGCAAGGGCGCCAGCACCACCGCGAGGTACGTGGCACAGGGGCTCGGGCTGCCGAGTTGAAAAGGCTTTTTCAACGCGTTCAGCACATGGGCGTTGGCCTGCGGTACCACTTGCGGCGCCTGCTCGGCGGGCAATGCGCCGGACAAGTCGATCACCGCGCAGCCAGCGGCGGTGGCACGCGGGGCGAAACTCAGGGTCACCGCTGGGCCTGCGGCGAAGAACGCCAACTGCACCTTGCTGAAGTCAAACGTGTCGACTTCTTTGACCCGCACGTTCTTGCCCCGAAACGGCACCGAAGCCCCCGCCGAGTTGCTGCCCGCCAGCAGGTGCAAGGTGCCCACCGGGAACTCCAGCTCTTCGAGAATCTGCACCAGGGTTTCGCCAACGGTACCGGTGGCGCCGATCACGGCGATTTCAAAGGTCTGGGTCATGGGATTGCCTCGGGCATTACGGGGGAGCGGCACTTTACCGGGTGGTAGAGGGTGAGGCAATTACAGCCCCCCTGATCGTTCCCACGCTCTGCGTGGAAACGCCTCCTGTGACGCTCCGCGTCACGCCTCTAAAGCAGACGCAGAGCGTCCAGAGCTGCATTCCCACGCAGAGCGTGGGAATGATCACAAAGGCAACAAAAAACCCGCGCCTGTCACCAGAACGCGGGTTTCTGTTATTGCTTCAAGCGATCAACGCTCCAGCAAAATCCGCAACATGCGACGCAACGGCTCAGCCGCGCCCCACAGCAGTTGGTCGCCGACGGTGAACGCGCCGAGGAACTGACTGCCCATGTTCAGCTTGCGCAGGCGGCCCACCGGTACATTCAGGGTGCCGGTGACCTTGGTCGGGCTCAGCTCCTGCATGCTGATATCGCGGTTGTTCGGCACCAGCTTGACCCATGGGTTGTGCTGGCTGATCAACCCTTCGATATCGGCGATTGGCACGTCTTTGTTCAGCTTGATGGTCAGTGCCTGGCTGTGGCAACGCATGGCGCCAATGCGCACGCAGATACCATCCACCGGGATCGGGTTCTTGAAGCGACCCAGGATCTTGTTGGTTTCGGCCTGGGCCTTCCACTCTTCGCGGCTCTGGCCGTTAGGCAGTTCCTTGTCGATCCACGGGATCAAGCTACCGGCCAATGGCACGCCAAAATTCTCGGTCGGGTAAGCGTCGCTGCGCATGGCCTCGGCCACACGGCGGTCGATATCGAGGATCGCACTGGCCGGGTCAGCCAGTTGATCGGCGACAGCGGCGTGGGTCGCGCCCATCTGCTTGATCAGTTCACGCATGTTCTGCGCGCCGGCGCCGGAGGCCGCCTGATAGGTCATGGCGCTCATCCACTCCACCAGGCCCGCTTCGAACAGGCCACCCAGGCCCATCAGCATCAGGCTCACGGTGCAGTTGCCGCCCACGTAGTTCTTGGTGCCGGCGTCCAGTTGCTGATCGATGACCTTGCGGTTGACCGGATCGAGGATGATCACCGCGTCATCCTGCATGCGCAGGCTCGAAGCGGCGTCGATCCAGTAACCCTGCCAGCCGGCTTCGCGCAGCTTGGGGAAGACTTCGCTGGTGTAGTCGCCACCCTGGCAGGTCAGGATCACGTCGAGGCTCTTCAACTCTTCAATGCTGTAGGCATCCTTGAGCGGGGCAATATCCTTGCCCACGGACGGCCCTTGGCCACCTACGTTCGAAGTGGTGAAAAACACCGGCTCAATAAGATCGAAATCCTGCTCTTCCAGCATCCGCTGCATGAGCACGGAACCGACCATACCGCGCCAACCGATCAGACCTACACGTTTCATCGCAACTACACCTTGTTAAAAAGTGGGCCGCCTTGCAGCAACAACTGCAAGCGGGCCCGAGAGATTACAGATTCCGCAGCGCGGCGACTACTGCGTCGCCCATTTCTTGCGTCCCGACCTTGGTGCAACCCTGGGACCAGATATCGCCCGTGCGCAAGCCCTGATCCAGCACCAGGCTGACGGCCTTCTCGATGGCGTCCGCCGCATCGCCCAGGTTGAAGCTGTAACGCAGCATCATCGACACCGACAAAATCGTCGCCAACGGGTTGGCAATGCCCTGCCCCGCGATGTCTGGCGCCGAACCGTGGCACGGCTCGTACATGCCTTTGTTGTTGGTGTCCAGGGATGCCGACGGCAGCATGCCGATAGAACCGGTGAGCATCGACGCCTGGTCGGACAGAATGTCGCCGAACAGGTTGTCGGTGACGATCACGTCGAACTGCTTGGGTGCACGCACCAGCTGCATGGCGGCGTTGTCGACGTACATGTGGCTCAGTTCGACGTCCGGGTAATCCTTGGCGACTTCTTCGACGATTTCACGCCACAGCTGGCTGGAAGCCAACACGTTGGCTTTATCCACCGAGCAGACTTTTTTGCCGCGCACGCGCGCCATGTCGAAACCGACACGGGCGATACGGCGGATTTCGCTCTCGCTGTACGGCAGCGTGTCGTAGGCCTGGCGTTCGCCATTGTCCAACTCGCGCACGCCCCGTGGCGAGCCGAAGTAGATACCGCCGGTCAGCTCGCGCACGATGAGGATATCCAGGCCCGCCACCACTTCCGGCTTGAGGCTCGACGCGTCGGCCAGTTGCGGGTAGAGGATGGCCGGGCGCAGGTTGCCGAACAGGCCCAGTTGCGCACGGATTTTCAGCAGGCCGCGCTCAGGGCGGATGTCACGTTCGATCTTGTCCCATTTCGGCCCGCCCACGGCGCCGAGCAGCACGGCATCGGCAGCCCGGGCGCGGTCGAGGGTCTCGTCGGCCAGGGGCACGCCGTGCTTGTCGATGGCGGCGCCGCCGATCACATCGTGGCTCAGCTCGAAGCCCAGGCTGTACTTGCTGTTGGCAAGCTCAAGGACCTTGACCGCTTCGGCCATGATTTCCGGACCAATACCGTCGCCAGGGAGAATCAGAATCTGCTTGCTCATGCTTTCCTCATTTCATCGGGCGACCCGCCCACAGGCAGGTCGGGAACCATCAATCAGCGTTCGGCGAAGACCACCAGCACATCGGTGCTGAAGGTGCCGTCGGCTTGAATTTCGTAATAGTCGCGTACTTCCTGGCCCATCGCCTTTTGCAGCTCCAGGATTGCTGCCCGCAGTACCTCGGGCGTGCGCATGCGCTCGACCCACGAGGTGTATTCCAGGCGCAAGCGTTGGCGGCTGCTGTTGCGTACGTGCAGGCCGGCCTCACTCAACTGGCGCATCCACTCGGCGCCGGAGTAATCACGCACGTGGCTGGTGTCGCGCAGCACTTCGACGGTTTGCAGGTAAGTGTCCAACAGTGGGCTGCCCGGTGACAAGACATCCACAAATGCCGCCACGCCGCCCGGCTTGAGCACCCGGCGCACTTCACGCAGGGCCAGGCCGAGGTCGCTCCAGTGATGGGCCGAGTAACGGCTGAACACGAAGTCGAACTCGCCATCGGCGAAGGGCAGACGCTCGGCGGCGCCGTGCACGGTGCGGATGTTGGCCAGGTTGCGGTCTTTGGCGGCGGCGGCCACCACGTCGAGCATAGGCTGGGACAGGTCGTAGGCCACCACCTCTTTAACCAGAGGCGCCACGTGGAAGCTGACATGACCGGCACCGCAGCCCAGGTCCAGCAGTCGCGCAGCGCCCTGCCCGGCCAGTTCGGCTTGCAGCACAGCGAATTCGGTGCCCTGGGCGTGTACGGCGCTGCTCAGGTAGGCCGAGGCTTGCTCGCCGAATTGTTTTTGCACGACTTGGGTGTGGGCGGGGGTGGTCATGGAGGCTTTCCTTGGGTTTGTGGTGGTTGCACTGGCGCTATCGCAGGCAAGCCAGCTCCCACAGTTGGAATGCACTCCAATGTGGGAGTCGGGCTTGCCCGCGATGAGGCCCGCACGGTTTACCGCAAATCAGGCATCGCGAAACAACCAGGGCTGGCTCGCCCGGTGCTTGGCTTCAAACGCAGCAATCGCATCGCCGTCCTGCAAGGTCAGGCCGATGTCGTCCAGGCCGTTGATCAGACAGTGCTTGCGGAAGGCATCCACTTCAAAGTGATACACCTTGCCGTCCGGGCGGGTCACGGTTTGCGCGGCCAGGTCCACCGTCAACTGGTAGCCGACATTGGCTTCCACTTGCTGGAACAACTCGTCCACTTCAGCGTCGCTCAAGATGATCGGCAACAGGCCGTTCTTGAAGCTGTTGTTGAAGAAGATATCGGCGTAGCTCGGCGCGATGATGCTGCGAAAGCCGTACTCTTCCAGGGCCCACGGGGCGTGCTCGCGGCTGGAGCCGCAGCCGAAGTTTTCCCGGGCCAGCAACACGCTGGCGCCCTGGTAGCGCTCGGCGTTAAGCACGAAGTCCTTGTTCAGCGGGCGCTTGGAGTTGTCCTGGTAGGCGTAGCCCACGTCCAGGTAGCGCCACTCGTCGAACAGGTTAGGGCCGAAACCGGTGCGCTTGATCGACTTCAAGAATTGCTTGGGGATGATCTGGTCGGTATCTACGTTGGCACGGTCCAACGGCGCTACAAGGCCCGTGTGTTGGGTAAAAGCTCTCATCGGGTTTTCCTCAGATCAATTCGCGAACGTCGATGAAACGACCGTTGACGGCAGCGGCGGCGGCCATGGCCGGGCTCACCAGGTGAGTACGCCCACCCGCGCCTTGGCGCCCTTCGAAGTTACGGTTGGAGGTCGACGCGCAATGCTCGCCCGACTCCAGGCGGTCCGGGTTCATCGCCAGGCACATCGAGCAGCCCGGCTCACGCCATTCAAAACCGGCTTCAAGGAAGATCTTGTCCAGGCCTTCGGCTTCCGCCTGGGCTTTAACCAGCCCGGAACCTGGTACCACAATGGCTTGCTTGATGGTCGAGGCCACCTTGCGGCCCTTGGCGATCACCGCCGCGGCGCGCAGGTCTTCGATCCGCGAGTTGGTGCAGGAGCCGATAAATACGCGGTCCAACTGGATGTCGGTGATCGCCTGGTTGGCGGTCAACCCCATGTATTTCAAGGCGCGCTCGATGGAGCCGCGCTTGACCAGGTCGGCCTCTTTGGCCGGGTCCGGCACGTTCTGGTCAACGGCCAATACCATTTCCGGCGAAGTGCCCCAGCTGACTTGCGGCTTGATCTGCGCAGCGTCGAGTTCGACCACGGTGTCGAACACCGCATCGGCGTCGGAGACCAGGTCTTTCCAGGCTTCGACGGCAGCAAACCAATCGGCGCCTTGCGGCGCGAACGGGCGACCCTTGACGTATTCGACGGTCTTTTCGTCCGCCGCCACCATGCCCACGCGGGCACCGGCTTCGATGGACATGTTGCAGATGGTCATGCGGCCTTCGATGGACAGGTCGCGGATTGCACTGCCGGCGAACTCGATGGCATGGCCGTTACCACCGGCAGTGCCGATCTTGCCGATCACGGCCAGTACGATGTCCTTGGCGGTCACGCCAAACGGCAATTGGCCTTCGACGCGTACCAACATGTTCTTCATTTTCTTGGCCACCAGACACTGGGTGGCGAACACATGTTCCACCTCGGAAGTGCCGATGCCATGGGCCAGGGCGCCGAACGCACCATGGGTGGAGGTATGGGAGTCACCGCAGACCACGGTCATGCCCGGCAAGGTTGCACCCTGCTCCGGGCCGATGACATGGACGATGCCTTGGCGCACGTCGTTCATCTTGAATTCGGTGATGCCGTACTCGTCGCAATAGTCGTCGAGGGTCTGCACCTGCAACCGCGAGACCTGGTCGGCAATGGCTTCGATGCCGCCCTTGCGCTCAGGCGTGGTGGGCACGTTGTGGTCCGGCGTGGCGATGATGGAGTCGACGCGCCAAGGCTTGCGCCCGGCCAGTCGCAGGCCTTCGAACGCTTGGGGCGAGGTCACTTCATGGATGATGTGACGGTCGATATAGATCAGCGACGATCCATCATCGCGACGTTTCACTTCGTGGGAATCCCAAAGCTTGTCGTAAAGCGTTTTGCCGGCCATCAGTCGGTCCTCATCAGCGGTGCTTCTATACGCCGGGCTTTTCAATAACCCTTTGGCTTGTGAGGCTGATGGTATGGCGCTACATTAAATAACTCAAATTCATATTTTTTATGCTTTGGATTACCAACTGGAATATCACCATGGACCTGGCCAACCTCAACGCCTTTATCGCCATCGCCGAAACCGGCAGTTTCTCCGGCGCCGGCGAACGCCTGCACCTGACCCAGCCTGCCATCAGCAAGCGCATCGCCGGTTTGGAACAACAATTGAAGGTTCGGCTGTTCGACCGCCTGGGCCGTGAAGTCGGCTTGACCGAGGCCGGGCGGGCTTTGCTGCCACGCGCTTATCAAATCCTCAACGTGCTGGACGACACCCGCCGCGCCCTCACCAACCTCACCGGCGAGGTCAGCGGGCGCCTGACCCTGGCCACCAGCCACCATATCGGCCTGCACCGCCTGCCACCGGTCCTGCGCACTTTCACGCGGCAATACCCGAATGTGGCGCTGGATATTCAGTTTCTGGATTCAGAAGTGGCCTACGAAGAAATCCTCCACGGCCGTGCGGAAGTCGCGGTGATCACCCTGGCGCCAGAGCCCCACAACCTGGTGCAAGCTACCCGTGTGTGGGACGACCCGCTGGATTTTGTGGTGGCGCCCGAACACAGCCTGATCAGCAACGGCTCCGTCAGCCTGGCCGATATCGCCGGGCATCCGGCGGTATTTCCCGGCGGCAACACCTTTACCCACCATATTGTCAGCCGCCTGTTCGAGGCCCAGGGCCTCACACCTAATATTGCGATGAGCACTAACTACCTGGAAACCATCAAGATGATGGTCTCCATCGGCCTGGCCTGGAGTGTGTTACCGCGCACCATGCTCGATGATCAGGTGGCAAGTATCGCTTTGCCGGGCATACAGCTCAGTCGCCAGCTAGGCTATATCGTGCACACCGAAAGGACGCTGTCGAACGCTGCGCGGGCTTTCATGAGCCTGTTGGATGCACAGGTCGATCTGCCAGGGTTACCGGCATGACACTGTGTGGGCCAGGGGTTTAGGTCAAACCGCGCGGTTTTCTCAATGAGCCAAGGCCCTTTGATAATGCGCAACCCCGTTGACCCGGTTCCACCCCTGCCCCGCATCTACGCCCTGGACCCTCAAGCGGCGGAACAAAGCTGGGACAGCGCCCCGCAACTGCTGACGGCCCTCAATGCCGCGCGACTGGGTGCCTGGTCCTGGGAAATCGACACGGGAAGAATCAGCTGGTCGCGGGGTACCCAGGCGTTATTCGGCTTTGACCCGCGCCAGCCTCTGCCCAAGGACCTCGACTACCTCGACCTGCTGGCCCCACAAGACAGTGCGCGGGTGGTGCGCGGCTTTCATGCGGTGCTCGCCGGAGAGCCGCTCGACCGCGCCATGCACCACCGCATCCAATGGCCCGATGGCAGCCAGCACTGGCTGGAAATCAGCGGCAGCCTGGTTCCCGACAAAGCCGGACGGCGGCGCATGATCGGGGTGATCCGCGAGATCACCCACCAACGCGACCGTGAACACGCCCTCAGCCATTCGGAAAAGCGCTTTGCCACCCTGTTCCACCTGTGCCCGAACATGGTACTGCTGACGCGTCAGGCTGACGGTTTGATCAGCGAAGCCAACCAGTATTTCGAGATGCTGTTCGGTTGGCCGGTGGCCGATGCCATCGGCCGCACCACCCTGGAACTGGGCTTGTGGCGCCACCCGGAACAGCGTGCGCTGCTGGTCAAGGCCACGCAGCGCAAGGGGGAACCCATCACCATGGAAGTGCAGTTCTGCGCCAGCAACGGCCAGATCCATGACGGCACCCTCAGCGCGCAAAAGGTCGAACTGGACGGCGAGGCGTACCTGATCAGCACGTTCCTGGACACCACCGAACGTAAAAACGCCGAGCAAGCACTCAAGGACAGCCAGGAGCGCCTGGACCTGGCCCTGGATTCCGCGCAACTGGGCACCTGGGATTGGCACATCCCCAGCGGCATGCTCTACGGCTCAGCGCGTGCCGCCCAGTTGCACGGGCTGGAACCCGCGCCGTTCCATGAATCCTTCGATGCGTTTTTTGAGGGCATGTCCGATGAAGACCGCGAGGGCATGCGCCATGCGTACCGCAGTCTGCGCGAAGGCCCGGACGGCAACTATCAGTTGACCTACCGCGTGCAAATGGAAGACGGCAGCCCGCGCTACCTGGAGAGCCGCGCACGCCTGTATCGCGATGAATCAGGCAAGCCCCTGCGCATGGCCGGCACCTTGCTGGACATCACCGACCAGGTCGAGCGCGAGCAACGGCTGACCGCCTCGGAAGAGAAGTTCGCCAGCCTGTTCCAGGCCAGCCCCGACCCGATCTGCGTCACCTGCCTGGAGAGCGGCGCGTTTATCGAGATCAACCCGGCGTTTACCCAGACGTTTGGCTTTACAGCCGCCGAAGTACTGGACAAAAGCGCCGAACAAATCGGCCTGTGGGACGACTCCAGCAAGCGCCTGCAGCGCATCGAGCAGGTGATTCGCGAACAGGCCCTGAGCAATGTGGCTATCGTGGTGCATCACAAGGACGGCCAAAGCCTGACCTGCATGATTTCCAGCCGCTTGATCAAGGTCAGCGACCAGCCGTGCATCGTCACCACGCTGCGCGATATTACCCAGCAGCAACGCTCGGAAGCCGCACTCAAGGCCAGTGAAGAGAAGTTCGCCAAGGCGTTTCACTCCAGCCCCGACGCAATTTCCATCACCGAACGCGACACCGGCCGTTATGTGGAGGTCAACGACGGCTTTTGCCGCCTGACCGGTTACCGCACCGAAGAGGCCATCGGCCTGACCCTGTACCAGATCGGCATCTGGGCCGATGAAAACCAACGCGCCGCACTGTTGGCCGAGTTGCAGATCAAGGGCCGCATCCACCACCTGGAAATGCTCTGGCGCAACAAGCGCGGCGAGGTACTGGCGGTGGAGGTGTCAGTGGAGCCGATCACCTTGAATGAAACCCCCTGTCTGCTGCTGACCGCGCGGGATGTAAGCCTATTGAAGAACGCCCAGGCGCAGATCCGCCACCTGGCCTATCACGACCCGCTGACCAACCTGCCGAACCGTGCGCTGCTGATGGACCGCCTGAGCCAACAGATCGCCCTGCTCAAGCGCCACAACCTGCGCGGCGCCCTGCTGTTTCTGGACCTGGACCACTTCAAGCACATCAACGACTCCCTCGGCCACCCCGTTGGTGACACCGTGCTGAAAATCGTCACCGCGCGCCTGGAGGCCAGCGTGCGTATGGAGGACACCGTGGCGCGCCTGGGCGGCGATGAGTTTGTGGTATTGCTCAGCGGCCTGGAGGGCACCCGCCAGACGGTCAGCAGCCAGGTGCAAGCGCTGGCCGATACCCTGCGCGAATTGCTCTCGGAACCGATGTTTCTCGACGGTCACCGGCTGCAGGTCACGCCCAGCATCGGCGTGGCGCTGATCCCCGACCACGGCACCACCCCTGCCGATCTGCTCAAGCGCGCCGACATCGCCCTGTACCGCGCCAAGGACTCCGGGCGCAACACCACGCAGATGTTCCACAACAGCATGCAAAGAACCGCTAGCGAACGCCTGCGCATGGAGACCGACTTGCGCCTGGCCTTGTCACGCGGCGAATTCAGCGTGCATTACCAGCCCCAGGTGGATGCGCGCGGCAACCGGATAGTCGGCGCCGAGGCCCTGGTGCGCTGGCAGCATCCACAATTGGGCGCGCATTCACCGACGGAATTCATCAAGGTATTGGAAGACAGCGGCCTGATCCTGGAGGTCGGCACCTGGATTCTCGATGAAGCCTGCGGCGCCTTTGCCCAGTTGATTGCCGACGGCTTGGTGGACCCGCTCAATTTCAGCCTGTGCGTGAACATCAGTCCCCGGCAGTTTCGCCAGAACGACTTTGTGGAACGGGTGGAGCACAGCCTCAAGCAACACGGTTTGCCGTTCAGCCTGCTGAAACTGGAAATTACCGAAGGCATCGTGATCCAGAACCTGGACGACACGGTGGTGAAGATGCGCCGCCTGAAAAAACTCGGCGTGAGCTTTGCGATGGATGATTTCGGTACCGGCTATTCATCCCTGACCTACCTCAAGCGCCTGCCGGTGGACGCGCTGAAGATTGATCAGTCGTTCGTGCGCGATGCGACCCACGACCCCAATGATGCGGAAATCATCCGCGCCATTGTGGCCATGGCCCGCAGCCTGAACCTGGAAGTCATCGCCGAGGGGGTGGAAACCCTGGAGCAACTGGCGTTCCTGCAAAAGCTGGGCTGCCATTTATTCCAGGGGTATTTGCACAGCCGACCGTTGCCGATCGAGGGGTTCAGGCGGCTGCTGGATGAGGCATGCCCAGCAGGCGGCTGACTTGGCCCAAGTCCGTCTCGCGGCGCAGGGCCGTGAACAACTCCACTGCCTCCGGGTAGTTGCGCGTGAGCATCGCCAGCCACTGTTTCAAGCGGCCGGGCGCCTGCTTTTCCGTGAGTTGCGCCACCGACTGGCGCCAGAACTCCTGAAGCATCGGCTGCATCTGCGCCCAGGTCATCTCGACCACGTCTTCGCCGGCCTTGGCCGCCACAATCTGCCGCGCCAGGTCGGGCCGCGCCACCAGGCCACGGCCCAGCATGATGTCTTCGGCGCCGCTGATTTCGCGGCAGCGCTTCCAGTCTTCGACGCTCCAGATATCGCCATTGGCAAACACCGGCACCTTGACCACGTCCTGCACCCGCGGGATCCACTCCCAATGAGCCGGCGGCTTGTAGCCATCGGCCTTGGTGCGTGCATGCACCACGATATGCGCAGCGCCGCCCTCGGCCAGGGCCGTGGCGCACACCAGCGCGCCATCCGGGCTGTCGAAGCCCAGGCGCATCTTGGCGGTCACGGGAATATGCGCCGGTACGGCACGACGCACATGCTCGACGATCTGGTTGAGCAGCTCCGGCTCCTTGAGCAGCACCGCGCCACCTCGGGATTTATTCACGGTCTTGGCCGGGCAACCGAAGTTCAGGTCGATGACCTCAGAGCCCAGCTCACAGGCCAGGGCGGCATTTTCCGCCAGGCACACCGGGTCAGAACCGAGCAACTGCACCCGCAACGGCACACCCGCCGCCGTGTGGGCACCGTGCAGCAGTTCAGGCGCGAGCTTGTGGAAATAGGCAGGCGTGAGCAGGCGGTCGTTGACCCGGATAAATTCGGTCACGCACCAGTCGATACCGCCCACGTGGGTCAACACGTCCCGCAGGATGTTGTCGACCAACCCCTCCATGGGCGCCAAAGCAATTTGCATGGAAAACACTCAACAAAAATCGTGGCGTAGTTTACTGGGTTTCCAGTGGCAACCGTTAACCCCCTGTCAGGGCGGGGCCGTAACCGTCAATAAACTCGGCGGGCATGCGCTTGGGCTTGCCGCTGGACAACTCAATGCACACGAAGGTTGTTTGCGCACGCAGTAGAGTCGCGCCGTCGCGGGGGCGTACCAGCTGGAAACGACGGGTCATTTTCAGCCGTTGGTCCCAATCGACGATCCAGGTGGCCAGTTGTAACTCATCGCCCTCATAGCCTGCCGCCAAGTAGTCGATTTCATGGCGCACCACGGCCATGGCGCGGTCCAGGCGGCGGTATTCGGTGAGGTCCAGGCCCAGGCGCTGGGAATGGCGCCAGGCGCAACGCTCCAGCCACGAGACATACACCGCATTATTGGCGTGTCCCAGGCCGTCGATGTCTTCAGCCGCAACCTGCAGATCGATGATGAACGGCGTTGCCAAATCCCAGCCCATGCCTTGCTCCAGTCGATTGATGTCGGCGGGGCAGTGTATCAGGCGCTCTGGCGCTCCTGTAGACGGCAGCCGGCCAATAGGGCGAGTACAGCGTCGATCACCTGCGGGTCGGCGAGCACTTTCTGGTGGCCGCCCTGCTCCAGGCGCAGCAGGCGGCTGTCGAACCAGGCTTCGTGAATGGCTTGAGCCGCCCTGACCGGAACGAAGGTGTCGTCTTCGGCGTGGACGATCAGGCCGGGAATGTTCATTTGGTAGTGGGCCACGTCCAGATGCTTGAGCGGCATGCCCATGCTCAACTCCACTTCTTGGATAAAGGCTGAGCGCGCCCGTGGCGGCAAGCCGACCATGCGGGTGAACCCGCGCAACACATCCAGAAAGCGCGACGGTGCGGCAATGCTGACCAATGCCTGTGTACGCAACCCCAACTGCACCGCCAGCATCGCACTGGCGCCGCCCATGGAGTGGCCGACCACCGCGTACAGCGGCGGCAGCTCGGCCGCCGCCTCAAGCATGGCGCGGGCAAACAGCAGCACATGGGCCTCACGCCCTGGCGAACGGCCGTGGGCGGGACCGTCCAGGGCAATTACCGAATAGCCGTTGTCGACCAACGCTGTGATCAAACTGGCGAACTGAGTGGGCCGGCCTTCCCAGCCATGCATCAGCAGCACCGCCGGGCCATGCCCCCATCGCAACGCCGACAGGCCGAAACGCAGAGTGATGCGCTCCGATTGCGCCAACAACGGCAGCTCCCAGTCACGCGGTGGCAGATCGCGCGGGGTCATGAAGGTGCGACGCATCTTGCTGGCAACCGCATGCGGCGCAAGGCGCCCCACCGTGCCATTGAAACCACGAACCCAGGTCAATGCGCCCATCTTGCGTCCCCTTTTTCAGCGTACCGCCGACTTGGCCGCACGTATCACGCGATCCGATAACTCGCCCGGCCCCAGCGCCCGCGCCAGGGTCAGCCCCCCGACCATCAAGGCCATGTCCGCCAGGGCTTTGTCGATCTCTTCAGGGCTGCCGGCCAGTTGCGCAGCCATCAACTCGACGTGCTCGTTCAAGACCTCGCGAAATGCGTCCGGCAAGCGCCCCATCTCCCCCACTGTCGCGGGCAACGGGCAGGCCTGGGTCGTGGAGTCGCGGTGCTTGCGTGACAGATAAAACGCGGCGACCAAGGTGCGGCGCTCTTCGCCGGTCAGCTGTTCGTCCAAGTCATCGATGGAGGCGCGACGCTGCGCCAACAACTGGTTGAACGCTTCCAGCATCAGTGCGTCTTTGCTTTCAAAATGCGCGTAGAAGCCTCCTACCGTTAGCCCCGCCGCCCCCATCACTTCACCCACACTGGGCTCAGCCGGGCCACGCTGGATCAATGCCGCGCTGGCAGCCTGCAAAATACGTTCGCGGGTTTGCGCTTTTTTATCGCTCATCGAAGCCTCCGTCGTTCATGGGTTGAATATTATTACCATAATAATATTTGGCAAGCGACAAGCACGACCGCCGGTCAGTACAGAAAAATGGGAATAAAGGAGGGAATTGGCCAAACGCCAGACAAACAAAAGGGCCATTCAATAATTGAATGACCCTTAAAAATCCCGCAGAGCGGGTAATCGTGGCGTCCCCTAGGGGACTCGAACCCCTGTTACCGCCGTGAAAGGGCGGTGTCCTAGGCCACTAGACGAAGGGGACACAAACCTTCTATACAACTGATCAGCGCTGAGAACTGATCGATTCAAGGACGGTGTGGCCGGAACCTTGAACCTGTAAAATTGGTGGAGCTAAACGGGATCGAACCGTTGACCTCTTGCATGCCATGCAAGCGCTCTCCCAGCTGAGCTATAGCCCCGGATTTTTCGTCTCGCGACGCAGCAGACCTTTCGAGCTGCTTGTTGAAACTGGCGTCCCCTAGGGGACTCGAACCCCTGTTACCGCCGTGAAAGGGCGGTGTCCTAGGCCACTAGACGAAGGGGACACAAACCTTCTATACAACTGATCAGCGCTGAGAACTGATCGATTCAAGGACGGTGTGGCCGGAACCTTGAACCTGTAAAATTGGTGGAGCTAAACGGGATCGAACCGTTGACCTCTTGCATGCCATGCAAGCGCTCTCCCAGCTGAGCTATAGCCCCTCATCGGTGAGGACGGGGCGAATCTTAATGGCGGTTTGGAAACGTGTCAAATTTATTTTCAACAATTTCCAAAATTTTTTGCCGGGATAACAATCACTTACCGACGAAACCCCGGAAAACCGGGGTTTCGTGCCGCAAGCGGCCTGCTTAAGCGATAGCGCCCAGCAGCTTTTCCCATTCCTTGTTTTCTTTCTTCGACACACCACCAAGCAAATCAAGGGCTTGGCGCAGGCGGAAACGGGTCAGGTCCGGGCCGAGGATTTCCATCGCATCAAGCACCGACACCGAACTGGCCTGCCCGGTGATTGCGGCAAACATCAGCGGCATGGCATCGCGCAGTTTCAGTTCAAGGGATTCCACCACCGCCTGGATGGTCGCCGTGATTGCATCTTTCTCCCACTGACGCAGGCTTTCAAGCTTCCACAGAATCAACTGCATCAGTTGGCGAACCTGGTCACCGGAAAGCTTCTTGGACTCGAACAGCTTGGGATCAGGATTCACGCCACCGGCAAAGAAGAAATTGGCCAAGGGTGCGACCTGGCTGAAGGTCTCTACCCTGCCCTGCACCAGCGGCGCGATCTTCATCATGTACTCGGGGTTCAACGCCCACTGCTGCACGCGGCTGGCGAACTCTTGCACCGGCAGGTCACGCAGCCACTGGCCGTTGAGCCACGAGAGTTTCTCGATATCGAAGATCGGCCCGCCGAGGGAGACGCGGGACAGGTCGAAGTTGTCGACCATTTCCTGCAGCGAGAACTTCTCGCGCTCATCCGGCATCGACCAGCCCATGCGGCCCAGGTAGTTGAGCATCGCCTCGGGCATGAAGCCCATGCGCTCGTAGAACGTCACCGACGTGGGGTTCTTGCGCTTGGACAGCTTGCTCTTGTCCGGGTTACGCAGCAGCGGCATGTAGCACAGTTGCGGTTGCTCCCAGCCGAAGTATTCGTACAGCAGAATGAGTTTCGGTGCCGATGGCAGCCACTCTTCGCCACGCAGCACATGGGTGATGCCCATCAGGTGGTCATCGACCACGTTGGCCAGGAAGTACGTCGGCAAGCCGTCGGTCTTCATCAGCACCTGCATGTCCATGCGGTCCCACGGGATCTCGACGTCACCGCGCAGCATGTCCGGCACCACGCACACGCCTTCGCTTGGCACCTTCATACGGATGACGTGGGGCTCACCAGCCGCCAGGCGCGCAGCCACTTCTTCCTTGGACAACAGCAACGCACGGCCATCGTAGCGCGGGGTCTCGCCACGGGCCTGTTGCTCGGCGCGCATCTGGTCCAGCTCTTCGGCGGTGCAGAAGCACGGGAAGGCATGGCCCATATCGACCAGTTGCTGGGTGTACTGCTTGTAGATGTCGCTGCGCTCGCTCTGGCGATACGGACCGTGAGGGCCGCCCACGTCCGGGCCTTCAGCCCAGGTAATGCCCAACCAGCGCAGGGCATCGAAAATCTGCTGTTCGGACTCACGGGTGGAGCGCAGTTGATCGGTGTCTTCGATCCGCAGGATGAACTCACCGCCATGCTGCTTGGCAAAGCAGTAGTTGAACAGGGCGATGTAAGCAGTACCGACGTGGGGATCCCCAGTAGGCGATGGCGCAATGCGCGTGCGGACGGTGGTCATGGCAGGTCTCGAATGGGCGATATAACTGAAAATTGAAACAAGGGGCGAATGGTAACAGCCTGGGGGATATCTGGAAAACCGAGGCGCGGCCATCGCAGGCAAGCCAGCTCCCACATTTTGACCGCGCTCACAGATCAATGTGGGAGCCGGGCTTGCCCGCGATGAGGCCAGCCCAATCAACGCAAATCAAACAGCCAACAGCCGCTCACGCAACTTGCCAATCTCATCGCGCGTCTGCGCCGCCGCTTCAAACTCCAGATCCCGCGCCAACTGGTACATCTTCTCTTCCAGCTGTCGAATCCGTTTGGTGATCTCACTCGGTGAGCGCAGTTCGTTCTCGTACTTGGCGCTCTCCTCGGCGGCCTTGGCCATGCCCTTGCGCTTCTTGCTGCGCGAGCCGGGCACGGTGGCGCCTTCCATGATGTCGGCCACGTCCTTGAACACGCCCTTGGGGGTGATGCCGTGTTCCAGGTTGAACGCGATCTGCTTGTCGCGACGACGCTGGGTCTCGCCAATCGCACGCTCCATGGAACCGGTGATGCGGTCCGCATACAGGATCGCCCGCCCATTGAGGTTACGCGCCGCTCGGCCGATGGTCTGGATCAGCGAGCGTTCGGAGCGCAGGAAGCCCTCCTTGTCCGCATCCAGGATCGCCACCAGCGACACTTCCGGCATGTCCAGGCCTTCACGCAACAGGTTGATCCCCACCAGCACATCGAAGGTGCCCAGGCGCAGGTCGCGGATGATTTCCACGCGTTCCACGGTGTCGATGTCCGAGTGCAGGTAACGCACGCGCACGCCGTGGTCGGCCAGGTAATCAGTCAAGTCTTCGGACATGCGCTTGGTCAGGGTGGTGACCAGCACCCGCTCTTCCAGGGCCACGCGCTTGTTGATCTCCGAGAGCAGGTCGTCGACCTGGGTCAGCGCCGGGCGAATTTCGATTTCCGGGTCCACCAGCCCTGTGGGTCGCACCAGTTGCTCGATAACGCGGCCCGCGTGCTCGGCTTCATAGTTGCCGGGCGTAGCAGAGACGAAGATGGTCTGCGGGCTGATGGCTTCCCACTCGTCAAAGCGCATGGGCCGGTTGTCCAGCGCCGACGGCAGGCGGAAACCGTACTCCACCAGGGTTTCCTTGCGCGAACGGTCGCCCTTATACATGGCGCCCACCTGCGGCACGCTGACGTGGGATTCGTCGATCACCAGCAAGGCGTCCGGCGGCAGGTAGTCATAGAGCGTCGGTGGCGGCGCCCCGGAGTCACGGCCCGACAGGTAGCGCGAGTAGTTTTCGATGCCATTGCAGTAGCCCAGCTCCAGGATCATCTCCAGGTCGAAGCGGGTGCGTTGCTCCAGGCGCTGGGCTTCCACCAGTTTATTGTTGGAACGCAGGTATTCCAGGCGCTCGGCCAGCTCGACCTTGATGCCCTCGATGGCGCCCATCAGGGTTTCGCGCGGGGTCACGTAGTGGCTTTTGGGGTAGAAGGTGAAGCGTGGCAGCTTGCGGATCACCTCACCGGTCAACGGGTCGAAGGCTGACAGGCTTTCGACCTCATCATCGAACAGTTCGATACGGATGGCTTCCAGGTCGGATTCCGCCGGGTAGATGTCGATAACATCGCCGCGCACCCGGAAGGTGGCGCGGGCGAAGTCCATGTCGTTACGGGTGTACTGCAGGCTCGCCAGGCGACGCAACAGTTCGCGCTGGTCGAGTTTGTCGCCACGGTCGACGTGCAACACCATCTTCAAATAGGTTTCCGGGCTGCCCAAGCCATAGATGCACGACACCGTGGTAACGATGATCGCATCCTTGCGCTCCAGCAGGGCCTTGGTGGCCGAGAGGCGCATCTGCTCGATGTGATCGTTGATCGACGCATCCTTCTCGATAAAGGTATCGGAGGACGGCACATAGGCTTCGGGCTGATAGTAGTCGTAGTAGGAAACGAAATACTCCACCGCGTTGTTCGGGAAGAACGCCTTGAACTCGCCATAGAGCTGCGCCGCCAGGGTCTTGTTCGGCGCCAGCACCAGGGTTGGGCGGTTGGTCTGGGCGATCACGTTGGCGATGCTAAAGGTCTTGCCGGAACCGGTCACCCCAAGCAGCGTCTGGTGCGCCAGGCCGGCTTCGATGCCTTCGACCATCTGACGAATGGCTTCCGGTTGGTCGCCGGCGGGTTCAAAACGGGTAACGAGCTGGAAATCCGACATAACGTACCTCGTGAAGTCACCCCAGACTCGACACCGCCAGGGACGAAATAGCTCAGCAACCCGCGAATAATCATCGCAGGTTGCAGGAAAAAACCATGATAGCTGTAGAAGTGGTGTCGAATGTGACGGGTTTCAAGGCCGTCGTCCTACACGACCTTTCTCGCCAATGTGGCAATAAGACTAACGGTCAGCAAATAAACCGAAAAACATGGCCGAAAAGCCGTTTCCGTTGTCGCTCTCAGCCGTGATGGCCTCTATACTAGCTCCCCGTTTGTGCACCGCTCTAGTGCATTCGGCTGGAGCGCGACACGTCCCTCCTACCCCCCATAGAGCTGCCGCAAAAATGAGCCTGTTCTCCGCTGTCGAAATGGCACCACGCGATCCAATCCTGGGCCTCAACGAAGCATTCAACGCCGATACACGAACCACCAAGGTGAACCTTGGCGTGGGCGTTTACTGCAACGAGGAGGGGAAGATTCCACTCTTGCGTGCCGTTGCCGAAGCGGAAGCCATTCGTGTGGCGCAACATGCCGCCCGTGGCTACTTGCCGATCGACGGCATCGTGGCGTACGACCAGGCCGTGCAAAAGCTGCTGTTTGGCGCTGAGTCGCCGCTGTTGAGCGAAGGCCGTGTGATTACCGCCCAGGCCGTGGGCGGCACGGGCGCGCTGAAAATCGGCGCCGACTTCCTCAAGCAACTGCTGCCCAACGCCGTCGTCGCCATCAGCGACCCGAGCTGGGAAAACCACCAGGCGCTGTTTGAAAAGGCCGGTTTCCCGGTGCAGACCTACCGCTACTACGACGCCGCCACTCACGACGTGAACCGTGCCGGCCTGCTCGAGGACCTCAACGCCCTGCCGCCACAGTCCATCGTGGTGCTGCACGCCTGCTGCCATAACCCCACCGGCGTCGACCTCAGCCCGGCCGACTGGCAAGACGTACTGGACGTGGTCAAGGCCAAGAACCTGGTGCCGTTCCTCGACATGGCCTACCAGGGCTTCGGCGACGGCATCCACGAAGACGCCGCCGCGGTGCGCCTGTTCGCGGAATCGGGCCTGACCTTCTTTGTGTCCAGCTCGTTCTCCAAGTCGTTCTCGCTGTATGGCGAACGCGTAGGCGCGCTGTCGATCGTCAGCGAGTCCAAGGAAGAAAGCGCGCGCATCCTGTCCCAGGTCAAGCGTGTGATCCGCACCAACTACTCCAACCCGCCGACCCACGGCGCAGCCATCGTTGCCGCCGTGTTGAACAACCCTGAGCTGCGCGCCCAGTGGGAAGCCGAGCTGGCCGAGATGCGCCTGCGCATTCGCGGTATGCGCGAGCAGATGGTGGCCGAACTGGCTAAGGCTGCGCCAGGCCATGACTTCAGCTTCGTCGGTCGCCAGCGTGGGATGTTCTCCTATTCCGGCCTGACTGTGGAACAAGTCACCCGCCTGCGCACCGAGTTCGGTATCTACGCACTCGATACCGGGCGTATCTGTGTGGCAGCGCTGAACCAATCGAACATTGGTGCAGTGACCAAGGCGATTGTCCAGGTGCTGTAAACGGGCAAACGTTATACGAAGGGGGAAGCCAATGGCTTCCCCCTTTTTATTGGCGAACACACTAGACTGAACACCGACTGCCCCCTTGCTGTGAGAGCTTTATGAGAAACGACGACCTGGACCTGCGCGCCGACCGCGACGAATTGCACGACTACGCCCCACGCGCACCGCAAGCCAAGCGCCAGAAGAGCCTGGTGCTGCAAGTGGCGTTGGGAGTATTCCTCGGTGGGCTGGCGTTATGGCTGGTACAACTAGGCGCGACGGCAATCATGGCCAAACTGGCCATGGGCACCCTGCAATTTGGCGGCTGATGTAGGACACCTGTGGGAGCTGGCTTGCCTGCGATAGCGGCGGCTCAGTTAAAGATTCATTGACTGACACACCGCTATCGCAGGCAAGCCAGCTCCCACATTTGATCTAGGGTGCTGGCAGAGTGCGTTCTTCCAGCAGTTTTACGAAACTGTTCAAACTCTGCGACACCGTGCCCCGCCGCCAGATCAGCCAGGTATTCAAGATACGGAACGTGTCGGGCAGCGGCCACACACTCACCGCCGCACACCCTGGCATACTCTCCAGCATGCTGCGTGGCATCAGCGCCAGCCCTGCCCCGGCGCTGACACAGGCCAACATGCCGTGGTACGACTCGATCTCGAAGATCCTGCCCGGCACCGCGCCATCCTGTGAGAACCAGCGTTCGAAGTGATGCCGGTACGAGCAGTTGGAGCGAAACGTATAGATGTTCTCGCCATTCACATCCTGGCCACGGGTGATTGGCGCGTGATGCAGTGGCGCAATCACCACCATCTCCTCCTCAAACACCGCCACGCCTTCCAGCGTGGAATGCAGCACCGGCCCATCGACAAAGGCCGCCGTCAGCCGGCCCGACAGCACGCCTTCGATCATGGTGCCCGAGGGGCCGGTGCTCAGGTCCAGCTCGACCTTGGTGTATTGCTGGTTATACGCCGCCAGTAACGCCGGAATACGCACGGCCGCCGTGCTCTCCAGCGAGCCCAGGGCAAACGCGCCCTGGGGCTCCTCCCCCGCCACCGTGGCGCGGGCTTCTTGCACCAAATCAAGAATGCGCCGTGTATAGCCGAGGAAGTTCCACCCGGCCGGCGACAGGCGCAGGCGGCTTTTCTCGCGGATAAACAATTCCACGCCCAGGTCCTGCTCCAGTTGTTTGATGCGCGTGGTGAGGTTCGATGGCACGCGATGAATCAACTGCGCGGCGGCGCTGATGCTGCCTTGCTCGGCAACGGCCTTGAAGATTTCCAGTTGCACCAGATCCAAGTCATTCTCCAATCATGTACATGATCGTTCCCACGCTCTGCGTGGGAACGCTGCCTCGGACGCTCCGCGTCCAATCGTTGGCTCACAGCTCGTTGACGCGGAGCGTCAAAGGATGCATTCCCACGCAGAGCGTGGGGACGAGCTTAGGCCAAACATTCTCGTAATGAGAATATATTGCTTAATATTATTCAGTTTCCAGAAAACATACAGCCCCGTACGCTGGCCCCATTCCACTCATTCAGCCGGACGGTGCCATGAACAATGCTATCTCCCACCAGACCCACGCCCTGTCGATCAACCCCGCCAACGGCGAAACAGTCCGCAGCTACCCCTATGAAAGCGCAGAACAGCTGAACGCCGCCCTCGCCCGCTCGACCGATGCCTTCCGCACCTGGCGTCGCACGCCGGTAAGCCAGCGAGCCGAATATCTGCTGGCCCTGGCCGCTGCCCTGCGTGAACAGGCTGAAGACATGGCGCAAATGATCACCCTGGAAATGGGCAAACCCATCGCCCAGGCCCGTGCCGAAATCGAAAAGTGCGCGCAACTGAGCGAGTGGTACGCCGCCCAAGGCCCGGCCATGCTTGCTCCGGAACCCACTCTGGTGGACAACGGCAGCGCCCGAATCGAATACCGCCCACTGGGCCCTATCCTCGCGGTGATGCCGTGGAATTTCCCGGTGTGGCAAGTGCTGCGCGGCGCCGTGCCGACCCTGCTTGCCGGCAACACCTACGTACTCAAGCATGCGCCCAATGTGATGGGCAGCGCGTATCTGATCCAGCAGGCGCTGCGTAAAGCCGGTTTCGCTGAAGGCGTATTCGAAGTGATCAACGTGACCCAGGACGGTGTATCTACGGCCATCGCCGACCCACGCATCGCCGCTGTGACCCTCACCGGCAGCGTGCGCGCTGGCATCGCCATCGGCTCACAAGCCGGGGCCGCGTTGAAGAAATGCGTGCTGGAACTGGGTGGCTCCGACCCGTTTATCGTACTCAACGACGCCGACCTCGACGCCGCTGTGCAAGCCGCCGTGATCGGCCGTTTCCAGAACAGCGGCCAGGTCTGCGCCGCCGCCAAGCGCTTGATCATCGAAGCGGGCGTGGTTGAAGCCTTCACCGCCAAGTTCCTTGAAGCCAGCCGCGCCCTGGTGATGGGCGAGCCCACCTCAACCGCCACCTATATCGGCCCCATGGCGCGCTTTGATCTGCGTGACGAACTGCACGGCCAGGTCCAGGCGACCCTGGAAGAAGGCGCCACGCTGCTGCTGGGTGGCCATAAAGTTGCGGGCGCGGGCAATTACTACGAACCGACCGTTCTGGCTGACGTCACCGATCAAATGACGTCGTTCAAACAGGAACTGTTCGGCCCCGTGGCCTCGATCATCACCGCTCGCGACGCCGAGCACGCCGTGGCGCTGGCCAATGACAGCGAGTTTGGCCTGACCGCGAGCATCTTCACCAGCGACGCGGCAAAGGCGCGGGCGATTGCCGATCAGTTGGAAACCGGCGGGGTCTTTGTCAACGCGTTCAGCGTGTCAGACCCGCGGGTGGCGTTTGGTGGTGTGAAGAAGAGCGGGTTCGGCCGCGAGCTGTCGCACTTCGGTGTACGCGAGTTCTGCAACGCACAAACGGTGTGGCTGGACCGCAAGTAAAGCTGCAACGGCTAGGCGTCGTCGGTGCGCGCATCGAACGCCGCCTGCGCCTGCAGCACCGCTTCCGAATGGCTGAGCGTCCAGGCGTAAAGCGCCTTGAACGGCTCTTCCAGCGTCCCCCCCAGCGGCGTAATGCTGTACTCCACCGCCACCTGTGAAGACGGGATGACCCGGCGCGCCAGGATGCCACTGCGTTCAAGACGGCGCAGGCTCTGGGTCAGGGCTTTTTGCGTGATGCCGTCCAGGCGACGCCTGATTTCATTGAAACGCAGCGGTTTTTCGCACAAAGAGCCCAGTATCAGCACCGACCACTTGTCGGTGATCTGATCAAGCAATAATCGGCTGGAGCAATCGGCTTTGAATACCTTGGGCACCGTACCGTCTTGAGTCAGCGCCGGGTCATGATCGAGCATGTGGTTTCCTCTGGGATACCTGATAGCTTTAAAGTGCCTAATTGATATTAGGTATACACAATATACTATCAAGACTCATTTCAAATGGAGTCTCTGGCAATGAGTGTTACGAATCTGGATGCTTTGTTTCAGCCATTTGCGCTGAAATCCCTGGCCCTGAAAAATCGCATCGTCATGGCACCCATGACCCGTTCGTTTTCCCCCACCGGTGTACCGGAAGAAAACGTCGCCGCCTATTATCGCCGACGTGCCGAACACGACGTCGGGCTGATTCTCTCAGAAGGCACCGCCATTGATCGCCCCGGCGCACGTAACGACCCCGGCGTCCCGCTGTTCCATGGCGACCAGGCATTGGCGGGCTGGAAACAGGTCATCGACGGCGTGCATGCGGCAGGCGGCAAAATGGGACCGCAAATCTGGCATGTCGGATCAGTGGGAAATCCCTTCAACGATTGGGCGCCCGAGACAGGTATCGAAGGCCCTTCCGGCCTCGCCGCACCCAGTACGCCACGCGGTGACGCGATGAGTGATGAAGCCATCGCCGACACGATTGCGGCTTACGCCAAGGCGGCTGCCGACTCCAAACGGTTAGGGTTTGATACCGTTGAAATACACGGTGCACACGGTTACTTACTCGATCAGTTCTTCTGGGAAGGCACCAATCAGCGTCCCGACCAGTTCAATGGTGCATCGATCAAGGAACGCTCGCGTTTCGCGGCAGAGGTGGTCAAGGCGATACGTGCAGCAGTAGGCCCGGCGTTCCCCGTGATATTGCGGGTGAGCCAGTGGAAGCAGCAGGATTACAGCGCGCGCCTGGTGACCACGCCGAACGCCATGTCGGACTGGCTGGTGCCGCTGGTGGAAGCGGGTGTCGATATCCTGCATTGCTCACAACGGCGTTTCTGGGAAGCCGAATTTCCCGAACTGGATGGCGAGCAGGGGCTGAACTTCGCCGGCTGGGCCAAGAAACTCACCGGCGCGGCGACCATCAGCGTGGGCTCGGTCGGCCTGTCCGGGGACTTTCTTGCCGCCTTCGGAGGCGAAAGCTCTCAACCCGCCAGCCTGGATAATCTAGTGCACAGGCTTGAACGCGAAGAATTTGACCTCATCGCCGTTGGCCGCGCATTACTGAGCGACCCACAGTGGGCCAGCAAAATTCGCACGGGAGAGACCTCCAGCCTGAAAGCCTTCAGCCCATCGGATCTTGCTGAGCTCATCTAGCCAATAGGCCCAAGTCAGCCCCGACTATGCCGTCGCACGCACTGCACCAACCCGTCCAGTGCCGGGGGATTCACCGGCGCGAGCACACAGACCGTGTGCTCGCGCTTGCCTTCCGCAACTGTCAGGGTGTAATGCACCCGGCCTGGGTTGCCAGGCTCGGGATCGGTGCTTTGCGGCAACTGGAAAAAACCCGACGCTTCAATCAGTTGCCGCAACTCCTGCTGATCAGGCTCGGGCAGCGCGTCCAACTCTACCGTGCGCGGCTTGGCCAACCCCGGAAAAAACGCCGGCCCGCCGCTTTCCTTGATTGAAATTCGCATGGTTTTTCCTCGCCGCTCAGGCGGCTTCGTCAAACGTTTATGCCCACCGCTTTCCAGCCTTCCTTGACTGCCTTCTGCTCAGCTTTGTTCACGCCATAAAGCTGGCCGGCAATATCGTGGGTAATGCGCGCAAAACGCAAGAACCCGGAATTGGGCCGCAACCGCGAATCGCGCAGTGCGTCATACCAGATACGCCCGGCACGCTCCCAGGCGAACCCGCCAATCCGGGTGGCCACCTGATAGAACGCGTGGTTGGGAATGCCGGAATTGATATGCACCCCACCATTGTCCTCGTAAGTTTGCACAAAATCATCCATGTGCCCAGGCTGCGGGTCTTTGCCCAGCAGCTTGTCATCAAACGCAGTGCCTGGCGCCTTCATCGAGCGCAGCGCCGTGCCCTTGATCTTTTTGGTAAACAACCCCTTGCCGATCAACCAGTCGGCATCCTCGGCCGTTTGCTTTAACGCGTACTGCTTGATCAGCGAACCGAACACGTCCGACAACGACTCGTTCAGCGCACCGGACTGGTTGAAGTACATCAGCTTGGCCTCATCCTCAGTCACGCCATGGGCCAACTCATGCCCAATGACGTCGAGTGCCACGGTAAAGCGGTTGAACAACTGCTGGTCGCCATCGCCGAACACCATCTGGGTCGAATTCCAGAACGCATTGTTGTAGTCCTGGCCGAAGTGCACCGTGGCGTCCAGCGCCATGCCCGCATCGTCGATGGAATTGCGATCAAAGACCTGGTCAAAAAAATCGAAGGTCGCGCCCAGGCCGTCATAGGCTTCGTCCACCGCGGCATCGCCACTGGCGGGCTGCCCTTCGCCGCGGATCAGCTTGCCGGGCAGGCTGTCGGTGTTTTCGGCACTGTAGATCGAGCGTTGCTTCTCGGCGCCCACGGCCAGTGCCATGCGGGCCGGCCCCTTGGCGGGTACCGCGACCATGCGCAACGAACGAAACGTGCTGTCCTTGGCACGCGTGCGTAATGCGACTTCCCGTTGGGCTTTGTCGCCGTGGCGTGCGATCTGGTCGAGCATGTACGGCGGGATCAGGCAAAAAATCGGGTTGCGCGGTTGGCGAACACACATGAGCTGGCTCCTTTTTGGCGTGTGGTGAACGTCCGGGTAACGGTTTTCAGGATAGCCCTGTGTTCGCCCCCTGGGCCAAATTGTCATGAGTTTGTGTTTCAGTGGTGTTTATCCGAGGCCCATAAGGAACATGCCCATGCCCGACCGCACAGCCAACATCGACCTTTCCCACCGCCCAAGGCTCGCCGACCTGCGCCCATTGGTCGCGGCCAACCCCACCCTGCTGGAAGCCAAAGCCGCGACGCCGCGCGTCACCGCGGCCAAGGACCTCAAAAACCGCGCTGGCTATGCCGACGACTTCCTCAGCGACTTCGTGGTGCCATGGCCCACGGTTGACCAGCCACTGGCGGGCGACGTGCAACCCAAGCGTCTGGACTACACGCATTTCTCCATCACCCTGTCGCGCTCTCGACGACTGGCGCTCTACGTGGGGGTGAATATCGACGGCGCCAAGCATGTAGACATCACGCGCAGCAACGACACCTGGGCCTACGATGGCCGCCTGCCCCTGGATGCGCAGGTAGGTGAAGACCTCTATGCCGGCAATGGCCTGGACCGCGGCCACCTGGTACGGCGCCAGGACCCCAACTGGGGCGACGAGGCCAACACCGCCAACTTCGACACCTTTCACTTCACCAACTGCTCCCCTCAAATGAGCGGCTTCAACCAGAAGACCTGGCTGGAACTGGAAGACTACATCCTCGACAACACCCAGCGCTGGAAAGCCCGGGCCACGGTGTTCAGCGGCCCGGTGTTCAGCGACAACGATCGCGTTTATCGCGGGGTAAAAATCCCCCAGGCATTCTGGAAAGTGGTGGCCTACCTCAGCGACGACGGCAAACCGTCCGCCAGTGCCTACATGATCGACCAGCGACGCGAGCTGGATCAGTTGGACCTGGTGTTCGGTCAGCTCAGAACCTACCAGCGCAGCGTGATCGCGATCGAACAATTGACCGGCATCCGCTTCGCCAACCTGGCCGACTACGACGGCTTCAGCAACGAAGAGCGCGCCACAGGCACCCGGATCGAAGCGCTGATCCGCGGCCCCCAGGATATTCGGCTCTGACGATCCCTTTGTAGGAGCGAGCTTGCTCGCGAAGCACCCGAGAGCACCGCGGCGCACCAGGCTCCCCGCGTTAACGTTAGCGACCTTCGCGAGCAAGCTCGCTCCTACAGGGTGTGATCGCTTACCATACGGCCGCCGGTTCCCGTATGGGACTAACAGGGAATTCGAAACGCCGCACGCGGCGTGAACCGAAACTGCCCCCGCAACTGTAGATGCCGAGCCTACCCTCGAATGCCACTGGACCACGTCCGGGAAGGCGGGGCATGGCGACGACGCATCAGTCAGGAGACCTGCCGGCCCAGCTAATTCACTAACCGGCGGGGTGTCCGGGAAGGACATCCTGGCCCTGCGCTTCAGCAGCCTCCATGGGCGTATTTCCGAGCCGTACCTCCCCTGCTGCACCTACGGTTCACAAGGAGATCGCCTCATGCTGCCACGCGTTACCGCCCTGATCGCAGGTTTGAGTGTGTGTGCCCTGGCGCAAGCCGCGCCCACTCAGTACCCGCTGACCCTGCAAAACTGCGGCAGCACCCTGACCTTCCAGCACGCCCCCGCCCGCAGCGTCACCATCGGCCAGGCCGCCACCGAGATGCTCTACGCCCTGGGCGTGGGCGACAAGGTGGTCGGCACTTCGCTGTGGTTCAACAACGTGGCGGCGCAGTACAAGGCCCAGGACGATCGCATCGAGCGCCTGGCCAACAACGAGCCCAGCTTCGAAGCCGTACTCGCCAAGCGCCCGCAACTGGTGGCCGCCGAGCTGGAATGGGTGGTGGGCCCCCAAGGCGTGGTCGGCACCCGTGAGCAGTTTCATGAACTGAAGATCCCCACCTACCTGTTGCCGTCCGACTGCGAAGGCAAGGACAACCTGGTGGGTGCCGACGGCACGCGATTGGAGCCCTTTCGCATCGAGACGATCTACCAGAGCCTCCAGCAACTGGCGCAGATTTTCGACGTGCAGGATCGCGGCCAACAACTGACCGACGAACTCAAGGCGCGCCTGGCCAAGTCCGTCGCCACGGCCCAGGGCAAGGGCTTGCAGCAAGCCAGTGCACTGGTGTGGTTCTCCAGCGCCGAAATGGCCAGCGACCCTTACGTAGCCGGCCACAAAGGCGTGCCGCAATTCATGCTGCAAACCCTTGGCCTGCGTAACGTGGTGCAGTCCGATGAGGAGTGGCCTGCCGTCGGCTGGGAAACCATCGCCAAGGCCAACCCCACCTTCCTGGTGATCGCACGCATGGACCGCCGCCGCTACCCGGCCGACGACCATGAAAAGAAACTCGCCTTCCTGCGCAGCGACCCCGTGACCCGCAACATGGACGCGGTGAAGAACAACCGCATCATCATCCTCGACGCCCTTGCCTTGCAGGCGAGCCTGCGCACCTTCGAGGGCCTTGAACAATTGGCCGCCGCCATCGACGGCTACCACCTGGGCAAATGATGCGCACCCTACTCGCCCTGGCGCTGCTGTTGCTCGCCCTGCTCGCTGGCGTCGCCATCGGTGAAACCGCCATCGAACCGCAGGTGGTGCTGCAGGTACTCGCCAATAAACTCTGGGCCGCCGGCTACGTACTGGACCCCATCGACGAAGGTGTGGTGTGGAACTACCGCCTCACCCGCGCCCTGGTGGCCGCAGCCTGCGGCGCAGGGTTGGCAACGTGCGGCGTGATCCTGCAATCACTGCTGCGTAACCCGCTGGCCGACCCGTACCTGCTGGGCATCAGCGCCGGCGCGTCAACCGGCGCAGTGCTCGTCGCCTTGATCGGCGTGGGCGGTGGCTTGGTGTCGTTGTCGGCGGGCGCGTTTGTGGGGGCGATGGCGGCATTTGCGCTGGTGACGCTGCTGGCGCGGGCCAGCGGATCGTCCAGCGGTACCGGGCAGATCATCCTCGCGGGCATCGCCGGCTCGCAGTTGTTTAATGCCCTGACCGCGTTCCTGATCACCAAGTCGGCCAGCTCCGAACAAGCCCGCGGCATTATGTTCTGGCTGCTGGGCAACCTCAGCGGCGTGCGCTGGCCGTCGGTGTGGTTGGCGGTGCCGGTGGCGGTCGTGGGGCTCGCAGTGTGCCTGTGGCACCGGCGTGCACTGGATGCGTTCACCTTCGGCAGCGACTCGGCGGCCTCCCTCGGCATCCCGGTGCGCCGCGTGCAATTTGTGCTGGTGGCCTGCGCCGCGCTGGTGACGGCGGTGATGGTGTCCATCGTCGGCTCCATCGGGTTTGTCGGCTTGGTAATTCCCCATGCGGTGCGCCTGTTGCTTGGCACCGGGCATTCGCGCTTGCTGCCGGCCAGCGCCTTGGGCGGCGCGCTGTTTTTGATCGCTGCGGACGTGCTGTCGCGCACCTTGATCAAGGGCCAGGTGATTCCGGTGGGTGTGGTGACGGCATTGGTGGGCGCGCCAGTGTTTGCGCTGATCCTGATTGGCCGGAGGAATGCGCGATGAGCGTACTCAGTTGCCGCGGCCTGGGCTTCAAAGTGCGTGACGCGCAGTTGCTGCGTGACATTGACCTGGACGTGCAGTTGGGTGAAACCCTCGGCATCGTCGGGCCCAATGGTTCAGGCAAATCCACCCTGCTCAAATTGCTGGCTGGGTTACGTGTGCCGGCCAGCGGCGATGTTCGCCTGGGTGGCAAGCGGCTCGGTGAGTTGTCACGCCGCACCATCGCGCAACAGCTGGCGGTGGTGGAGCAACAGGCCGACACCGACGACGCCATCCGCGTGTTCGACGCCGTGGCCCTGGGTCGCACGCCGTGGCTGTCGGCATTGAGCCCCTGGTCGCGTGAAGACGACGCCATCGTGCACCAGGCCCTGCATGACGTAGACGCCACCCACCTGAGCCAACGCGCCTGGCGCAGCCTCTCCGGTGGCGAGCGCCAGCGCGTGCACATCGCCCGCGCCCTGGCGCAACGCCCGCAGATTTTATTGCTGGATGAGCCGACCAATCACCTGGATATCCAACATCAACTGGCGATCCTCAAAGGCGTGCAAGGCTTGCCCGTGACCACCTTGATTGCGCTGCATGATTTGAACCAGGCGTTGACCTGTGATCGCCTGGCCGTGCTGGATCGCGGGCAACTGGTGGCCCTGGGCGCGCCGCTGCAAGTGCTGACGCCACAGCGCTTGCAAGAGACCTTCGGCGTGCAGGGGCATTACCTGACGGACCCGTTCGACGGCGCGCAAATCCTGCGCCTGCGCTCCAACTGAATCCGTAGGTTGGGGCAGCTTGCTCTGGTGACGGTCTGACGGCCAACTGTGGTCCAAATGTGGGAGGGGCTTGCCCCCGATGAGGGAGTGTCAGCAAATACATCGGTGATTGGCCCACCGCTATCGGGGGCAAGCCCCCTCCCACACTTCACCTACAGAGGCCGATGCATGTGTGTGGTTTGCCATATCGGGTCGGCCTCGACATCCACCACCTCAAACCCCTGCCTGCGCCAGAAATCAATCGCACCGGGCAGAAACGGATGGGTATGCAAGTACATCATCTCTACGCCATCGGCCCGCGCCAGCGCCTCCAGCGAGCGGTATAACCGGCCCGCCAGGCCCAAGCGTCGCGCTGCCGGGAGCACATACAGGCGCACGACTTCCACCGTCTTGCGCCCCTGGTAGTTCAACTGCGGGAAGCGGCCGTCGTAGGGCCGATAAGCCACCGAGGCAACGATCCGGCCTTCGGCACGAGCAATCAAAAACCGTCCGCCCCCCTCAAGGTAGATCGCTTCAAACTGCGCCAGATCGTGGGGGACGCCGGTGGCACTGAGCGTGGGAAACAGTTCATCCCGCGCCAGCAAAGCGAAGCTCAGCACCTGGGGAATGTCAGCGGCCTGCACCGCCTCGATACTAACGCTCATCGCCAAGGATGCGGCCCGTTATCCACTGGCGAGCGTAAGCCAACACGCGATCAGCCATCGCCACCGGAAAGTGAATAAACCCATGGGCCGCTTCCGGCAAGAGATGGGCCTCCACCGCCGCCCATCGCTCGGCAATAAGCAGGGTGTCATCCTTGAGCGGGTCCAGTTCACCCACAAACATCAATGCTGGCGGCAACCCCGCGAAGTCCCCATACAAGGGGGACAACGGTGGCTGACGGCGCGTCTCGTCGCTGATCCCCGGCGTCAGCAGGCGCAGCGCCTGAACCATGCCCGGTCCGTCCAACAACAGCGTGTCCGGCCCGGCCGTGCGCACGCTGGGGGTGCCGGTCAAATCGTAGACGCCGTAATACAACACCGCGCCGCTGACCCGCTGGAGTAACTCGGGCCATTGCTTGAGCGCCAACAAAGTGGCCGCCGCCAGGTGCCCGCCGGCCGACTCACCGACAAAAAACACCGGCAGGCCGGCAAACTCCGGGCAGTCCGCCAACAGCCAGCGCGCAGCCGTCAGGCAGTCATCCAGCAGCCCTTCAATTGGCGTATCCACCGCCAGCCGATAATCCACCGACACCACCGCCACATCGCACGCGTTGACCATGCCAAGGTTAAGGTCGTCATCCATTTGCGCATTGCCGATCACCCAGCCACCGCCGTGGATATCCAGCACCACGCCTTTGGGCTTGCCACTGGGGCGCAAGATGCGCACGGGCACCGTGCCTAGCCTTTTCAGCTCAACCACGGGCGCCTTCTTGAACGTCTGGCTAGCGCGTAGCAGTGCCTGGATCAGACGCGGTGTCACGCGGTTGCGGACTTTAAAGCGCGGCATCCACGCCAGTTTCCGATTGAAGCGGCGCATCTGGGCCAGTTCGGGCTCGCTGGCGGGCCAATGCTGGTAGGCCATCAGCGATTATTACGCAGGATCGAGAAGTTCAACGCCGCGGCCACGCACAGCCACGCCAGATACGGGAACAGGATCAGGCCGGTGATCAAATCCAGGCGCACGGCCAGCACTACCATGGCGGCTACGGTGAGCCACAAGAGCACGATAATCACCATCCCCGCGAACAAGCGATGGGCACCAAAGAACACCGGCGTCCACAGCGTGTTCAACGCGATCTGCGCCGCCCACAGGGCCAATACCATTTCGCTGCCGGGGATCAGGGTCAAGCGGTAACCGGCCCAGGCCAGCAGCAGGTAGATGATCGTCCATGCCACCGGGAACAGCCAATTGGGCGGGGTAAAGCTGGGCTTGACCAGGGATTCGTACCAGGCGCCGGGTTTGAAGATCACGCCAGTGCTGGCGGCGGCGGCGCAGGCGAGCAGGAAGATGAAAAAGGTCATGGTCGGTCCTTGAGGTCCTGTGGATGGAAAAACAATGCACTGCTTTGAGTGACTCAAGCAACCTCGGATAAATTCAATGGGAGCAGCAAAATACCCGCTCTTCTGCGCGTCATGAAAATTGGTTATGGTCGGCAACATCCAGCATCGCTGCCCGAGACGTCCCCTTGCCCCAGCTTGCCGATCACCGCAGCAGCCCCTGGTCAGTGTTCCTGATCTTCCTGCGCCTGGGCCTCACTTCCTTCGGCGGGCCGATTGCGCACCTCGGCTATTTTCGCCAAGAGTTCGTCACCCGCCGCCGCTGGCTCAGCGAGCGCAGCTATGCCGAACTGGTCGCCCTGTGCCAGTTCCTCCCCGGCCCGGCCAGCAGCCAAGTCGGTATCGCGTTGGGCCTGTCCCGCGCGGGTTACCGGGGCGCGGCGGCAGCCTGGGCCGGGTTCACCTTGCCATCGGCCATCGTCCTGATCCTGTTTGCCCTGGGGCTGGCCCACTACGGCGGCGCCCTCCCCCATGGCGCGCTGCACGGCCTCAAGGTCGTCGCCGTAGCCGTGGTGGCCCAGGCTGTGTGGGGCATGGCACGCAACCTGTGCCGAGGCGTTTTACGGGTGGCGTTGATGTTGATCGCCGCCTGCGTGGTGTTGCTGCAACCCTCCGCTTGGGCTCAAGTCGGGGTCATGGTGGTCGCAGGCGTGGCCGGCCTGTTGCTGTTCAAGCCCGAGAGCAGTGCCGAGCCCGACGCCCTGCCCATTGCCATCAGCCGCCGCGCCGGGGCCCTATGGTTGATGCTGTTTTTGCTGTTGCTGGTGGCCTTGCCGCTCCTCGCCGCATGGGCGCTTAACCCCACACTGGCGCTGGTAGACGCCTTCTACCGCACCGGCGCGCTGGTATTCGGCGGCGGCCACGTGGTATTGCCGCTACTGCAAGCCGAAGTGGTGCCCAGCCAATGGGTCAGCAACGATGTTTTCCTCGCCGGCTACGGCGCCACCCAGGCCGTGCCCGGCCCGCTGTTCACCTTCGCCGCCTTCCTCGGCGCCTCGATGACCCACGCCCCGAGCGGTTGGCTTGGCGGAGTGATCGCACTGCTGGCGATCTTCGCCCCGTCGTTCCTGCTGATCTTCGGCGCCTTGCCCTTCTGGGCCAACCTGCGCAAAAGCCCGCGCACCCAAGCCGCGCTCGCCGGGGTGAACGCGGCGGTGGTTGGCCTGTTGTTGGCGGCGCTGTACCAGCCGGTGTGGACCAGTGCGATTTTCAACGGCTACGACCTCGCCCTGGCGTTGCTGGCACTGGCCGTGTTGATGGTGTGGAAACTGCCGCCATGGCTGGTAGTGATAAGTTGCGGCCTACTCGGCACGTTACTGTAGGAGCGAGCTTGCTCGCGAAAAACTCACAGGCGCCGCGTTTAATCTGAAGGCACGCGTTATCGTTAACGATTTTCGCGAGCAAGCTCGCTCCTACAGCATTGGGGCTCAGCCCGGCTCGACAATCTTGAGCCATGGCCAACGCGCCTGATAACTCCTGGCCTTGTGCAAAAACAGCTCCGGCTCCGGATGCAAAGGGTTGATACGCAAGACACCCTGCTCCACATCTTCCAAGCCATAAGGCGCATACATCTCGCCCGAGGCAATATCCAGCGCAATGCACGTACCCGCCACCAGGTAACGGTCAACCCCTTGCCGGGCCGAATGCAACTGCGGGTAGGGCCGGCCAAACCGCTGCCCATACCAAAGGTGCACCCGCGCCTGATTCCTGACCTCCACATTCACCCCCAAGTCTTTAAATAGCACTTGCGCCCTACGAATCACCGCATCCTCCGCCTCGTAGGACACATCTTCGTCAAAGTAAAAAACGTCGTAGTCCTTCACGCCCTGATCAGCCGGCAGATTCGCCTGATGGTTCCACACCGCCTGGAACAAACAGCCCGCCGTGAGCATGCACTGCGGCACGCCAAGCTCCGGCAGCCGCGCTGTGATTTGCGCATTGATCGGATTGGCCATCGCCAATTCAAGCAAGGTGTCGACAGTCAATGTCATGTTCAATCCTCCATCGTCAGCGCCAACCATAACACCTGAATATGGCACTCCTGTAGGAGCGAGCTTGCTCGCGAAAATCCCAAACGATCACGCAGCGCCTGAAAGCAAAATCCGATTCCCCGGCCGCACCTTGCGCCATTGCGCCGACTTGAGCGCCGGGGTGGCCGTCTCTAAGGTGTGAAGGATGATCGTTAACACCGGATTCCATTTGAAATTTAATGAAAGGCCGAATAACGAGAGCGGCGATTGCGTTCAACCTGTTCCTTCATGCTAAGAGCACGGCATCTGCTGTCGTTACTCCACCTGCCAGAGTAACAAGCACACTTCTCCCTGCTCACCATCGCTGAAGTATTTTTTAGAGTCTGGCGCTGCCCAAAAGGGCATACCCTCAAACCAATAGGCCCACTTGGTCTGAAGGTCTGTTTCTACATCACTGCACAACAACATCAACTGAACCTTGCGAACCCCTTGTGCAACGGCACCTTGGAGTTTTTCCCGATCTTCTGTGATTTTTGCTTTCCATTTGTTCTGCGTATAGGCATGCACCAACGACGTTTCCACCAACCAGGTTGTACCATCCTTCGCCGAAATCGCGATGTCACCCAATTGAGCAGATGCGTGGCCAGTAAAGTGTGTCTTGTAGCCAGGCTTTGGATTGCACTCGAACGCTAGAGCGGTAAACGCGCTGAACTGTTCCCAGTTGAACCACTCTTCAAACGAGTAGCCGGTGCCTGCAAAGCGCGTGATGTCACGGGCCTTGGGGCTGAAGTGGTCTTCCAGTATCTGAGCGAGTTCGCCTAGAGTCACGTGCATCGTCCTTGTATTGCTAATGGGCAGACACCCAGCGTACGCCTACAGGTGCCTGGTGGAACCACTTAACTATTTTGTAAGGCGACTAACAGCCGCCTAGCTCAACCGCACCAGTCCGAGGATGGCTTCGCTTAGGCTGGTCGCGCCTTTGTTGCTTTGGGTCAGCACCACATCCACATTGGTTCCGTCACGCTTGGCCATCGTCAGCTTTTTATTCATTAGACCGCTGATGGTCACGTCGGCAATATCGGCAAGTGCCACGCGGTGCGACTCCTTGAATTGCAGGCGCACGTATACGTACTCAAGATCAACCAGTACGCCCTTGTCGCCAGAGCCGAACACTGTTTCGTCGAAGAAGAACACCACCTCGTCCTTGGCAATGTTCAACGCGTTCTTGGATTCGAAGGTCAGGACCTTCTTCGTCGGCAAGTCCGGCGCCACATAGAACTTGTGATCGGCGTTGGACCTGAAACCTTGGGCGGCAGCCGCCACGGTCAACCCGCAGCCGCCGCGTTTCGCTGAGCCTGGTAGTACAGGTGTAACAACCGATAGCGCGCTTGCCTGCGTCTCGCGCGCCACGATTTTCTCGATCACTCGCTCACAGTGTTCATCGAAACGTTCATAATTGATAAATTGCGCATAGCGCTCGATGTCCGGGCGACTGGCGCTGAAACTTTCCACAGTGCTGAGGTCGCACTGGCGCAATTGCTCCTGGATCAGAGCTTGCTTTTCCTTGAGCAGGCCGCCCATGCCGAAGTACTCCACAACGCCATCGAGTCGCCCTTGATCGCCGCCAAACTTTCGTAGCAGGATCGGATAGATACGCTCGTTGTAGGGATAAGCGCTGATCGCCTTGACCGCCGACGGCAACACGGCCTCGTCGGGGATCAGGCCTTTTTCAATATTCTCGGTAATCGCCTGGGACTTTCTGATCTCGTCCTTTGAATAGCTGTGCAACTTACCGGGCGAATCGGCATTGATGGCGTCGAGGGTCGCAAGGTAGGCCGCATTAACGATATTGCTGGCACCGTCTGCGAAAGCCTTGACCGTTGCCGGGCTCTTGAAAATCTCGTCTTTCTTGAACGAGTCGCCGAGTGCGCTGACCCCTTTGGCCATCAGGTTGAATACGCCATGACCAATATTGGACATCAGGTTTTTTGCGTCGGCATCGTATACCGCCTTCTCTGAACCGTAGCCTACCCATTGGCGACGACCACGGCGACGATTGGTGCGATGCGCATCCACCTCGGCTGAACGCTCGACAATGGCTTCGTATTGCTCGGCCAATACGCCGAAGTCTTCATCCCATGAGTCGTAGCGCTGCATGAACGCATCGTAGAAGCGCTCTTCGTCGATATCGTAGATCCCATGGGCCACGGTGAGCTTGATACTTTGGCCTATTGCCTGGAGGCGGATCTCGTCTGCTAGATCATCGCCGCCTTCGTAGAGGTTATCCAGGCTGGAAAACAGATCGTAAAAGCCGGCATTGATTTTCTGCGACCACGTCGCGGCAATCGTCGAGAATGCTTGCCTGACCTGGTTTGTATCAAGCTTGCTTTGAGGTGTTTCAAGGGCGTGGCCGTAAAGTTCAATCGTCTGAATGCTTGCATCCATTGCGTGTCACCGTTCCAAGATCGCGGGCAGAAGGAGGGAGTAAGGCAGCTTTATCAAAGGCGAGGCGCAGCCCTCAACGAGGGTAGCACAGGGCCACTACATGATACCTTTATTGCTCCCCGTTTCGATAACAACCAACGTCGCTGACAGACACGATGTGGACTCATTGAGAAATAATCCGCCCTCTTTTCCGAACCGAAAATCAGAGGTGACTCCTTTGGCCGGCTGCTGCCTCTCGCGAGCGGCTGGAATCGGTCGAAAGAAAACGCTCATTAGCACTCAAGGAAAAATATCGATTTTTGTCATTTCAAGGAACGCAAGAGTGTCTATCATTAAAATGAAATCATGTGCCGATTGTCGGCTCATCTCCATGCTGCTGTTATTGACAGGTTTAGTGTCCCTCTCGGGTTGCCATCGGTTGACACTCGACCAGCGAGTGAATGCCTGGGTTGATAGCGGTGGTGAGTCCGTTCCAACTTATCTCACTTCAGAAGAAATCAAGCGCATAGAAGAGAGGCGTTATGGCAGGGTTTTAGGCACTACCTTGGCTGAACGTGTGTTCTGGGCGAATGGCGAGGGACTGCGAGGCAGCGTGAAGCTACGTATGAAGCTTGATCGACAGGGGGACGTATTGCGCTGCGAGGCGCAGCCAACGGACGCAGGGAGTCCACCAGGCTTTACGAAGCTCGTAACGGACGTGTGCTGGAGCAGTATCTGGGAGAGCGTTCCGGAAGGTCTTCAGAATCCAATTGATGGCACGTTTGAGGTCACCGCACCTTTGATAGCTTCTGGTAATACCTCCCCATTTCTGATTACGACCGGAGACACCAGAGGGCTGATGTTGAAAGCCGTTTTTTCTGGAACAACGTGGTGGCCAAGCAATCAATAAATGCGTTCGGCAAAGCACGCTTCGAATTCACTGCCAACGCAAAGGGCCAAGTCACACATTGCGATGTGACGTTGAAAAAACACTATCTGCGCCCTGAACGCTTCCACTCGGATCCGGCGTTACAAAAGGTACTTGCAACTCAATGCTTGCAGCTCGATCTGCAACAAATGTCAGGGTTCCGTGTAAGGGAAGATGGAGTAGCGCACCGCGTCGTTTTTGTGGAGTACTTGCCTTGGAAAAAACAGGTGGGGAAATATTCAGAATAAGGCCCGCACTTTATGCGCGATCCTGCTTATCCCTACCTTTAGTCGGATATTACGGAGGGTAATGACGCAACGGCTAGCCTTCAGCCTAGCGTAAGGGATAACGCTGAACTATCGGTCCATGAAGGGCCAGTACGCCTAGTCGTCCCGACGCTTTATCTGCTGAGGAGACGATAATGAAAATAACCTTGAAACGGTTGGTGTGCCTGGGTGCAAGCTTCACCAGCGCGCTCGCCATGGCCGATACGGCCACCCCGCCGGTGCTGTCACCTGCGATCCCCTTCGACGTCACCGCCAACCCTCCCATCACCCTGGACAGCCTGCAACGCGCTTTCGACGTGCTGTCGTGGCAGACCTTCGTCGCCCTGAACTGGCCCGCCAACGCCGACGGCAGCGCCAACACCTCGGCGCAGATCGGCGCGCCGGGGCAGAGAGTTTGGGAGTCGTGGAAGGAGAGCTACGCGATTTTCCTGCCCCAAGGCCAGAAGCCGGTCGCCTGGGACCAGCACACGCCGCCACCCGCCGCCTGCCAAGGCAAGGGGGACCTGCCCGTGCTGCAACAGATGGGCAAGGTCGCCGGTGTGCTCGACGAGTTCATCCAGCCGTTCAAGACCGGCCCACTGGTAGACCAGGAGGGCACCTACACGCGCAACGCGATTATGGTCAACCAGCCGATGTTCGACGACATCGTCAACAACGGCCTCTACAGCAAGGAAGGCCAGCAAGCGTTCCTGAGCAAGGCCGACAACCGCATCGCCTTCTCCTGCGGCGCGAAGGAGACCCAGCAAGTCGGCGCGATCATGGTTAAATCAGCCTGGAAGGTACTCGGCCGCAACGACAACCCGCAGGACTTCCACGCCGTCGACGCCTTGGTCTACACCCGTGGCAACACCGACCCGAACACGGGCGCGGTAATCCCCGAGTCATGCAGCGCGCAGAAGGTCGGGCTGGTCGGCCTGCACATCGTGCACAAGACCAAAGAGGCGCCGCAGTGGGTATGGTCGACCTTCGAGCACGTGCGCAACGTGCCGGAAGAGACCACACCGATAAACGAGCGCAAGGGCCCCTACCTGTTCTACGACGCCCAGGCCAGCAACCGCCCGGTGAATGAGCCGCCAGCGCGGCCGTGGGACCCGTCGAAGTACGCCACGCCTTCGCAGATCGTGCGGGAAATACCACTCACCGCCGCGACCCACCAGCTCAACGCGCAGTGGCAAGGCGCACTCAAGGGCACGGTCTGGGCCAATTACCAGCTGATCAGCACCCAGTGGCCAACCGCTCCCGCCGATGACTGCCAAGTACCGTCGCCGACCAACCCGCTGGGCACGCCTGCCCCGACCTTCCTGGCCAACGCCACGCTGGAAACCTACAACCAGGGCACCACGCCACAGGCCTCGTCCAGTTGCATGGAGTGTCACAACAATGCGACCACCCGGGTGACCCAGTCCCCGCGCACCAGTTTCGCCGATTTCACCTTCCTGCTTGAACGTGCCCAATCCACCGGTGCCAAGGAGTGATGCCATGAGCGACCCAAACCTGCAAAACTTCATCGACCTGTCCGCCGTGCTCACTGGCCTGTCAGCCAAACTGCTGGCGCCTTTGCTCGACCCGGTCAACCTGCCGCCGCTGTTCTTGGCCACTGCCGAGCAAGGCATGGGCACCGCTGCGTTCAGCAACCTGCTGACGCTATTCGCCCGCATCAAGAACCAACCGCCTGAGCAAATCGCCAGCGCCGTGCTCGGCAACTCTGACCCGCAGATCGCCCAGGGCGCGCGCTCGATCATGAAGCTGTGGCTGCTTGGCAGCTGGTACCAGCCTTATGACCAGGGCACCGCCCACAAGGGTGACATCCGCGTGGTCTCCGACCAGGCCTACAAGGAAAGCTGGGCGTGGAAGATCGCCCAGTCCCACCCCATGGGCTACAGCCAATACCACTTCGGCTACTGGGCCGAGCAGCCACCGACCCTCAAGCAATTCACCGGTGTCGACGCCAAGGAAGGGCAGCAACCATGAGCACTCTACACACCCAGAACATCGAAACCGCCGATGTAATCGTCGTGGGCGCCGGCATGGCCGGCAGCGTCATGGCCTATCAGTTGGGCCTGGCTGGCTTGAAAGTGCTGGTGCTCGAGTCGGGCCCGGCGATTCCACCTAACCGCAGCGAGTACCTGGAGCGTTTCTACACGGCCGTGCTCAAGGCGCCCGAGTCGCCCTACCCACCGGAGCAGACCGAGCAGACCCCGGCCAAACAGTTCGCCCCGCGAGCGACTATCCAAGACTTGATCACCGCCGGCAGCGACGATCCGAACAAGCTGCAGAAGAGCTACCTGGTACAAAAGGGCAAGCAACTGTTCGCCAGCACCTACGAGCGGGTAGGCGGCGGTACCATGTGGCACTGGATGGGCACGGCCCTGCGCCTGTTGCCCAACGACTTTCGCATGCAGAGCGTGTACAAGGTCGGGGTCGACTGGCCGATCAGCTACGACGACCTGCAAACCGCCTACTGCCGCGCCGAGGAAGAGATGGGCGTTTCCGCCGATGTGGCGTCGCAGAGCTACCTGGGCGTGACCTTCCCGCAGGGCTATCAATACAGCATGCACGGCATTCCGCCGTCGTTGGTCGACCAGGGCGTGGGCAAGGCCGTCGATGGCACCCAGTACCAGGGCATCACCCTCAACGTGCGGCAAACCCCGGCCGGGCGTAACTCGCAGAACGACAATGGCCGACGGGTATGCGCCGGCAACACCAGCTGCACGCCGATTTGCCCGATCCAGGCCAAGTACGACGCCACCGTGACCATGGCCAAGGCGCTGGATACCGGCAACGTGCGTATCCTCTACCAGTGTGTGGCGAGCCAAGTGCAGGTCGATGCCAATGGGGTCACGGGTATCGATTTCATCCAATACCAGAACAACGGCACCCGCCAGAACGGCACGGCCCAGGGCAAGCGCTACGTGATCGCCGCCCACGCGATCGAAACGCCCAAGCTGCTGCTCAACTCCATCGGCCCGCACAGCCCCAACGGCGTCGCCAACAGCAGCGGCCAGGTCGGCAAGTCACTGGCCGACCACCCGGTGTACCTGGCCTGGGGCCTAATGCCTGAAGGCAAGCCGTTGTTCCCGTTCCGTGGGCCATTGTCCACCTCGGGGATCGAAGACATGCGCGATGGCCCGTTCCGCAGCGAACGTGCCGCCTGGCGTATCGAGATCGGCAACGAGGGCTGGAATTGGTCGGCGAATGATCCGTACGCCGCGGTCTGCGATTTCATCGACGGCACCAACCATGGCGGCGCCAACCCCCATAACAAGGCGTTGTCCGGCGTGGCGCTGGTGCAGCAGCTCAACAGCGTGCTGACCCGCCAGTTCCGTCTGGGCTTCTTGATCGAGCAGGTCGAGAAAGACCCCGACAAAGCGCTGTGCCGGGTAGAGAGGGCCGAGGGGCTCACCGACGGCTTGGGCCTGACCAGGCCGCAGATCGCCTACGAACTGTCCGACTACACCAAGGAGGGCTTCAAGCAAGCGCGCCTGGCCGCCACGCATATCATCACCAAGCTGATGGGTGCCACCGAGCTGACCGACCTGAACCCTGAGCTCAAGCCCGGCTCGCAAACGGTGTTCGAGCACGGCGGCCAGAACTACGCGTTCTACGGCGCTGGCCACTTGATGGGCACCTACCGCATGGGCTCGGACCGCACCAAGTCGGTGGTGGACAAAGACCAGCGCAGCTGGGACCACCCCAACCTGTTCCTGGTCGGCGACGGCGTGTTCCCCGCCACCGGCACCGCCAACCCAACCTTGACCATCACCGCGCTGACCTTCCAGGCCGCCGACGTGGTCGCCAGCGACCTGCTCAAGCGTACCGTGCAGGTGCAGGCCAGAGACCCCTGGCAGGGCACAGGCCTGCAGGTCAACGGGCACAGCTGGCAACTGGCGGTGTGCACCGGTGGGCAGTGGACGGCCAACCCGGGCACCGGGATGGTCGGCGCGGCAGGCCACCCAGGCTTGACCGCCAAGCCCGGCTATACCTTGCCCGGTCAACCGGAAGGCGCGTTGATCGGGCGTATCGGCCCCAGCGGCGCGCCGTTCCTGGTCGGCAACCAGGCGCAATTGCCGCGTGGCCAGCAGGGGGAGTTGCAGTTGTGCATCAATGACGACCTGACCGGGCGTTACGGGGCTGGCCTGAGCGATAACCAGGGCAGCCTGTCGGTGGAGGTGCGCTTCGGGGCGGTGTAGGCGCTGGCATAGCAACCCCACAATGCCGCGGTATTGTGGGGTTGTTTTCTGTCGGCAAGTTGGCTTTTGATGAAGTTGGACGCGTGGTTACCGTGCGGTTGCCGGCAACTCCTGGCACCACTTGATAGAACGCAGCGCTTCCTCGGCAGGCACAAGCGCGTAGCGCGAGTAAAACATTGTCCCGCTGAAACGACGGCCGTCGACTTCACCCAAGGTCTGCCCATCCTTGTAGTCAGAGGTGCTGAGTTGGTCGGCGATGTAATACACCTTCCCATTCTCGACGGTGATATCGAAACGCTGGTTAACCATACCGCTGATGATCGGTGGCGACGTGGAGGCGACGCTGTGTTTGCCGGCGGGAATGCCGGCCTTGAAAAAACTACCGGAAGGCAAGCTGCCGACAGTACGGCCATCGACCTGAATAGTCGGGGCAACCCCGCTACCGATGCTCGCCGCCGTGCGATAAAAGTAAACCGTGGCCTCATCCGCACGCGGTTCAGCCGGTGACGTGAAGAACGGTTGGCCTTTGAGGTCCGGACCGCTGATGCAACCGGTCAGTGAGACCAGGCCTGCGAACAGGCCGACCCAGAGTAGCGTAGAGCGCTTCATGCATGAATTCCTTGAACGTGGATCAATGGGCGTCGGGTTTGATGACTGTCACCGGTACCGGCTTCAAATCGTGCACAACCCTTTACCGAAGTCAGTGGCATCAGAACTCGGCCAAGGCGCAAAACCGCTCTTCGGCGTCAGATTTACGATGTTCCGGTCCTTGAGCATCGGGTACTTGCGCTTGAGCGCCTGCACCGTGTCCTCGGCATTGTTCACGTTGGACAGGCAAAAGCGCAGGGCATCGACGCGCAGATCACCGATATAGAGAGTTTCCCCGGCCTTCACCGAGAAAACCGCAGGCACCGGGCGCGGCATCGACTTACCCGCGTAATACACGTAATGCCACTGCGTGTACTCATACTCACCCGGTGGCACTTCATACATGAAGTAATGGCCCAGCACAGAGGGGGATGGCTGATCATCTTCATTGCCCAGCGTCGTCAGCCGTAATACGGTGCCGGGGGCTCCCTGTTGCTTGATCTCAACCACCAGCCCATGGGGCTGCATCATCGGAAAGCTCTCACCAATCGAACCCACGATGATCGCCTTACTTGGGTCCGGTGCGTGCTTGCCGTCGTAGCGTGACGTAGCGCACCCGGACAAAAGGGTCGCGCAAAGTGCGACTGCGCCCCAGGCAAGATGTTTACTGCTGACTTTCCCTAGCATTGGTTTTTTCCGATCAATAATCTTGCAGTTTGTAGAGCCCACCCGAACGAACCAAAAGTTCGCACATCTGGTGCTTCGTTGCTGGCTCGTCGGCCTCTATTGTCCAGCTACCCGCACCCTGATAACAACCCACTCCTGTAGGAGCGAGCTTGCTCGCGAAAAACCCAAACGATAACGCAGCGCCTGAAGGCAAAATCCGATTCCCTTGCCGCACCTTGCTCCATTGCCCACGCCTGCGTCAGAATCCGCCGGCTTGTGCGCTGAGGTGGCCGTCTCTAAGGTGGCTCGGTCGCTGAATTGTTCAGTGATCGGGTTTAGTAGCCTGAGGGTTTATCCAAACAATGTGCACAAGCTTCATCATCAGACATTGCGTCTGTGTTTGATGGTGGCTGTGCGCAGGGCACCTTCGGGTGCGCCGGCTTTGTTTGGATTCCCCGGTCTACTAACCTGCGCACAGCCGCCACCCTTATGTTTAGTAGCTAAAGGATGATGGCCCTAAACAGGAATTCAAACATGCTCAAATCAGATTCAAGTGCCCTCTTCAACGTTGCTCCCAACGCCAGCAACGAAACCCTCATCACCAACAGCTACGAAACCTTCACCAACGTCAGCACCCTGCTGCTCGACCTGTCCGAAGACCTCAACGGCAAACACCGCGACATCGCCCTCGCCATCCACCAACTGAGCGAACTGGGCGTACTCCTCACCGCCAGACTCCTAGACCGTGAAGTGCCCTGCCCTGGCTGATGATTAGCCCTTCAACTTGCTAGCCCGATAACCGCCGCGTCGTCGTGAGCCACCTACAGCGACTCGGCGGTTTGGTTTGATGGGTAGGTCGACTGGCTAGAGCGGGACGGTTACGCTGACGTTTTTCGCATGACGGGAAAAGCGAATGACAACGGTGTACCAGGGAAGCTGCTTATGCGCAGCCGTCACTTACGAGCTATCTGCCACGCCCAAATCAGTGAGCCACTGCCATTGCAGCCAGTGCCGCAAAAGTCACGGGGCCGCATTCGCTTCTTACGGCAGTGTTCCCCGCGACGCACTACGGGTACTTTCCGGCGCCAACAGCATCAGAACCTATGCATCCTCAGAGGCAGTGTTGCGCGAATTTTGCACGCACTGCGGCTCGGCATTGTTCTGGTCGCGGTCTCATGGGGAATTCGCCGACTGGGTGTCGATAGCCCTGGGCACGCTCGATACGCCCTTCATAGCTGAAAAGCAAAAACACGTTCATGTCGACTCCGCAGTCCACTGGTGCAGCTACCCGCCTCAGAAACCGCCAAGCCGCATGATATGAGTCGCCTGGGCATCATCCGTTCGCTTGAAGCCACAGCGCTCATAAAAGGCGCTTCCTTCAGCCGTATCCGTGAAAAGACGCACGACCTGAAACCTGGGAGCGGCACGATCAACAAGCGCCTTTACCAGCGCCTGCCCGACGTGTTGCCCCCTTGACGAAGGTGCGACGTACACCCGTCGCAGTCTGGCCACATTATTGTCAGCATAGGGATCAACTGAAAGACCGCCGATGCCTATCAGTTGCTGATTCAAATAAACCGCCATCAGACACTCGCAGGGTGCATCAAAGCGGTTTGCTCCAGAGTGCCATTCGTTAATCAGACGCGTGAGGAACCTGAAACCCTCGCCAACGGCCTCCTTTTCCAGCGCCTGTATCTGGCGCGGAAGGTATGTGATTGGTTGAACCTCATATCGTGTCATCCATCCCTGCCTCCAATATGAAACGCGTTCAATGCTAACAATCTCGTTTGAGGTGATGAACACTCCTGTAGGAGCGAGCTTGCTCGCGAAAACCCCAAACGATCACGCAGCGCCTGAAGGCAAAATCCGATTCCCCTGCCGCACCTTGCTCCATTGCCTACGCCTGCGTCAGAATCCGCCGGCTTGTGCGCTGGGGTGGCCGTCTCTAAGGTGGCTCGGTCGCTGAATTGTTCAGTGATCGGGTTTAGTAGCCCACCTCAGACCTAACAAGTGCACACGCTTCATCCATCAGACGCTCCCGTCTGTGCTTGATGGTGGCTGTGCGTAGGGCGTCCTCGGACGCGCCGGTTTTGTTAGGTTCCACCGGTCTACTAACCTGCGTACAGCTACCGCCCTTATTGTTTAGTAGCGATGGGGAAGTGGCCCAAGCAAGGAACTTAACCATGGTTAACGATTCAACCACCCTCTTCACCGTCGCCCCCAACGCCAGCAACGAAACCCTCATCACCAACAGCTACGAAACCTTCACCAACGTCAGCACCCTGCTGCTCGACCTGTCCGAAGACCTCAACGGCAAACACCGCGACATCGCCCTGGCCATCCACCAACTGAGCGAACTGGGCGTACTCCTCACCGCCAGACTCCTGGACCGCGAAGCGCCCTGCCCTGGCTGATGATCAGTTCTTCAATTCATTAGATCGATGATCTCGTCGCGTCGTTGTAAGCCACATACAACGACTCGACGATTTGGCGCTTGATGGCTTTGGTGGATTCAGCCTCAGCACAAAGCCCTCTGCGATGACGAGAGCGACGACTGCTTTAAAAGTGCGCTTGTACTTTCGCTGGCTCGAAACTGATGGGCGATGAGTTTGCTAATCCGCTCAAGTACTAGCTGGCTTCGCGATGCGGTATCCTAACCAACTCGTTAAACAAGGAAGAATAATGCGCTCGTCGTCATTTCTGTCGTATCTCAAACTCCCAGCTGTTCTGCTGATTGCCGGTCTCACAACCGCTTGTTCCAACTACCACTACAAGGATTACCAAGGCGATTGGGCACCGGAGTTGATGACGCCATATGACCTGTCCAATAACGCGGCCAATGCGCCAGTGGTGTATTTCGCCACCACCCGTTTTCGCGGATTGGGAGTAAAATTCCATCGATTGCTGCTGGCCACGCATGTGGACGACCAACTACTAGAGGGTTCCGGGCGGCGCTCAATCCTTGACGTTTCCGGCAAGCAGGCACTGCGCTTGACCCCAGGCAAACACTCCTTGAGCTGGTGTTGGGTATCGATGAATGCCTTGGGTACCGGTGGCGCCAAGTGCGGCTTCGGTGCTCGCGATGTGGAATTCCGCGCAGGCCAGCGATATGTCGTGGACTTCACCACCCGCGACGACATCAATGGGCCCCCGGGGCGTCAGGTCTCGACCATTACTATCGAATCCGAGATTCGAAATCTGGACACCCATGAAGTGATCTATCCGGTGAGAGGTATTGCAGAGCTGGAGAAGGAATAACGATTGCGACGATCACCGTCACAAACTGAGTTGGGCGGTGATCGAATGCTACGTGGCAAAGGAGAGCATCCGACGCTAACCTGCCCTCCACGAAGGGCAGCAATCGGCCGAAGCAGACGTTCAGCGATTGGGGCTAAACGATGTCTGCGCCCCCATCAGGAGCTTGAGAAAGCTTTCAGCCTCTGAGCGGTTCTGGAACATTAAAGTGAAGGTGCCCAGAGTAAGCAAGCAGCAAGGGGGAGATTCGATTTCTTCGAAAACGATTTTCACAGACGTCCTCCAGTCAAACCTTAATTACGTAGTTACAGGACGTAGCGGTTTGACCTGCCTTCCATCCTGAAACACCCGATCCTTACCATCATGCTTCGCTTTATACATATTGCTGTCGGCGCATTTGAGCACTGCGGACATGTCCGATGTCGCTCGGAACTGCGCGACGCCCGCGCTGCAAGTGAACTGATGCGGAGGCAATACACTGCAACGGATGTTGCCCAGCAGGCGCAATGCGTACTCATGAGCAACCGCATCATCTTCGCCCAACAACAAGACACCGAATTCCTCACCTCCAATCCGCCCGACACTGTGGCTGCCAGGGGTGGATTTCAGGCACGCGGCCATGGCACACAAAATCTTGTCACCGACATCGTGACCGTACTGATCGTTTTTTAATTTAAATTCGTCAATGTCTAACATTATAAAGTAGCCGCTGCGGCCTTCTGCCAATGCATTTTGGAAGAACCCCATAAAGGCCCGTCGATTAAGTAAGGAGGTGAGAAAATCTGTCTCCGCCAATGTCCTGAATTCACTTTCGACCAACAACACTGAGCGCATGTTTCTTAGATAGGTAAAGCTGAGAGTAAACCCTATGGACATGGAAGCAACGCAAAAAATGACCAGATAAACTTCCAGTTCCCGGTAAAAGCCAACGTCCAAATTGGGCCACATCAGTATCCAGACCAGCAATGTAGAGAGAAGATAGTCCTGAACCGTGACGAATAAGATAGCACTGCTTACCACGATGATCACAGCTAGGGGCAGCGTAAAGACGCGCAGCTGCACATTGGTGTCAATCACATGCGCAAAGCCGAGTGACAAAATCAATATATACACGCCGCCGAGCATTCTCCATATGCGAAAATCAGCAACTACGCGATGAACGTACCAAATAACCAACAACGATGCTGTAACCAACATATTTAACAGATTTAACGTTGTCGCAGGCTCAATCAGCAACACACAAAGCCAGGAAACAATTCCCGCCATTTCAATCTTGGTTACCGCTGGTGATAGCAGTGTTCGCATTCTTGGTCTGATTTTGAAAGTCGCCGGCATCCCTAAACTCCTTTTCCGAAACGGCCTGAATGTGATGTCAACGTCTGGGCAATACCTAATCAATGAATTAAGTGTGCTTTGGCATCCAAATTCCTGTTATCAATCGGAAAAACCGTACGCAAAAACTTCCATATTGCTTTCACCAAAGGAGGAGGCGTTACCGCGACGCAGATAAAGCGTTCAATGCAGATCGCTGGTGACTCTACCAATGGCTTTCACTACTTGCTTTGCGCCTGACTGGATAGCTGCCATCGCCATACCTGCCTGTTCGGACAGTTCCAATAAAACGTTGGCTTGGTCTCTGCTGCACTGGACATGCAACGCGGCTTCGCCGGCCAATTCTCGATTTTGCCTGACCACACCGTTAATCTCCTGGGTGGCCGCACTGGTACGGCCGGCGAGCTTGCGCACTTCATCCGCCACGACAGCGAATCCTCGTCCATGCACTCCAGCGCGTGCAGCTTCGATAGCGGCGTTAAGCGCCAAGAGATTGGTCTGGGTGGCAATGGCGCCGATCGTGTCGACGATGGAAGCGATCAACTGCGACTGCGATTCAAGCGCGGTCATGCTGTCGGTCACCAAGGCCATCTGTTGGGAAATATTCTGTGTGCCGAGCACGGAGTCGGCGACCAGTTCCATCCCTCGGTTAGCTTTCACATCGGTATCTAGCGACACGTCGTAAGCCATGGTCGCTGCTTGTTTGATTCCGTCGGCTTTTTCAACTTGCTCGGTCACTACGCTGGCGAATTTGGCAATTTTATAAACCCGACCGGAAGCGTCTCTGATGGGATTGTAAGTGGCCTCCAGCCAAACCACTTTTCCGCTTTTATCTACCCGGCGAAAGCGACCAGCGTTAAACACGCCCTTGTTCAGACTCTTCCAGAATTCGTCGTAATGCGCCGACGCCACGTCCTCCGCCAGGCAGAACAGACGGTGATGCTTGCCCTGTATCTCCGCAAGGCTGTAACCCATCGCCTGGACGAACGATTCGTTGGCGTAGACGACCTCACCCGCGAGACTGAACTGGATCATCGCCATCGAGCGGTTCAGTGCGCTGAACATTTCGATAACCTCCTGTTCGTCCCGCGCCAGCGCAGGTGCAACCATGCCGTAGCCTTGAAACGTCCGGTTCGCTGCAGCGATCCAGCCTATATTGAGTGTCACAGCACGGCCGTCGGAGGCACGATAGCGTTGCCGTTCGATGGCGCACAGGTTGGGTGCAAAATCATTCTGCGGTTGCGCGTTGATGTTACTCATTACCATTTTTGAAAGCTGTTCCAGCGAGTATCCCAGCGTTTGCGCAAACCGCTGGTTGGCCGAGATAATCCGGCCAGCTCCATCGACACGTACTGAAAGAAACACCGCTTCGACGTCGGCGACTGTCCCGAGCGCCAGGCACAATTGCTCTTGGCAGGTAAAAAGAGCATTCTTCAACTGGCGATTAAACACGCTGAACTCCGGCATAAAAATTACAACAAAAAGGACATTGCTTAGTGATTAAATCGCTCCCCAAAATAACAAGCGAACTCGCGCTAACGCTCACACACACAGCGAATACCGCCAGGCTCGTTTCCTACTTCGCTCTCATCAACTCCCAACTCCATGCTGACACGGGCAATTGCAAAGTAGATTGACATGGCCCGCCGCATCAATTCGAGAAAGGCCGGACTCAACCCCACCAAACGTTTGTCGCATTTGAAATAGCCCTGTAACTGGCCTTCTTTGATCATGCGCTGCATGTGTGTTTTGGACACGCCCAGACGCGATGAAAGCTCCACGTAAGAGGATACGTTGTAGCCGGTCTCTAACGAGCCGGTGCGCAGGGCATCGGCATAGAGTGCGAGCATCGGCAGATGACCGCCGTCCCGATTGAGAATCCATTTCGCTTCAGGCAACAGCTTGTCGAGCAGGAAGTCCCCTTCAAGTATCTTGGCAAACCCTCGAAAAAATACGCGCAATAGATCAACATTCTTCCCCACAACCGATAACCCACTGTCGTATGGAGAGATCATCTGCGAAGGCAGCAAATAAGATTTAATTAGCTGCACGGTATTGCTTAGCGCTTTTTCCGTAGGTCGGAAACTACGTTGACGCCCGTCCTGCACATGTAACCGAACATCCAGATATCCGGCAATGGACAAAAATGAACAATAAGAATCCAGGCTATTTCGAGACATATAGCCACGTTCGTAGCAGAATGCCTTTACTCTGGATAAAGGAACTTTCTCGTCTTTGTAGCTGAAGCTCAATAAAGACAGGGCAACCATGAATCGGTCATATTTCAACAAGTTTTTATAAAATGAAGGCTTTTCTCGATAGCTTTCCATGACCAAATCGAAATGCAGCAGAACAGCTTCATCTATATTGTCTCGGGTCATTTCCGAACTGGTCTCTTTCAAATACTCAAGCAGATCAGTCTTGTTCATCGAAGTTACACAACCTTTAGCCGGCAATATCAAACTGCTACCATTCGCAATACGCACAGTATATGCGTATTCGAACCGCTGGCAGGTTCACCCCAAAAATGTTTTATGACCTGACGCGCTTCGATCGCAGCTCACCCGAGCGTGTCTGATCGATGCCCACCGGCCTAAAGGTGAGCTGCGTGCAAGAATCTCTTCGACCAACAGCAGCCATCAACGCGTCACTATAATTCCCGCCCTTGCATCATGATGCTCGCCACGATCCCCTCGTGGCACCGAACTATAGTTGGTGCATCTAACCCATCTTAGAATGGGCCAGCGCGAATTCATCGTCCAGGATCCCGACGGTTATCTCATCAGGTTGGTAGAGCGGTTGGGTGAGAGGCGGATTTGCTCAATCTGAATTTGAATCTGAGCCAAGCCGATATTCAGGTTTGGGGTTCAGCGGACGTAGTTCAACGCCCGCTAATGGCCGATTTCTGCCGTTCGTGCAGGCCAGCAATCGCAAACCCGATGCCCAGAGCTAACCCCCCGGTATCTGATACACAACCGAATCATATTTCTCCGCCATCCGCCTTTCGATGCCACTCCCCCCAAAGCTTCGGCAATACGTCGACTCGCACGATTCTGCGTCGCAACAGGATAGATAAAGTACTTTGCCACCACCCACTGGCTAGCCCACTGAACAACCGCCCGCACCGCTTCACCACCCAACCCCAGCCCGTGTTTATCTTCACGAACCCAGATACCCAACTCCGGTGTTTCACTGCCGGTATGGTGCAGCCCGACCAAGCCGGTAAAACGAGCACCTACCCGCTCCCTGATCGTGAATACAATGTCGCTGCCATCCGCTATCGCAGGCAGCCACCGCCCCCAGACTTGCGCGTACTCTTCCAGTGAGGCAGGCGGTTCCCAGGACATGTAGCGAGTCAGAGACGGTGTGATACAAGGGAAAGACTCAACAGCGTCCTGCTCGCAGAAGGGCTCGATGCTCAGGCGTTGCGAGAGAATACGGATTGGGTGGGTATCCACTGGCATTGCACTTTCCTTCCTGGGGTCCGTTACTCCATGTATGCCGTGAACATATCATGCGGGTCGCGTCATCAGTATCAGGCTCTCTATACTGAGCCCCCAGGATGGTAGTTGGAGCACCCAATATGCCCGTCGCACCCAATCAAAATTCCCCCATCATTTTGGTCCCGGTTCAACAAAGCGACTTGGATAATCTGGTAGCCATTCGAATCGAGGCCATGCGCGATAGTCTGGAGCGTGTTGGGCGATTTGATCCAGCCCGTGCGCGGGAGCGGTTTGTTGGCGGCTTTGAAGCTCGCGACACACGCTATATCGAGGCAGCTGGAGAGCGGGTGGGTTTCGTAGTGGTGAAACGTCACCACCATGAACTCTTGCTCGACCACTTGTATGTCAGGCCGAGCGCGCAAGGGTCAGGGGTAGGGTCTGCTGTTCTCTCTCAGATTTTCAAAGAGGCGGATGCGGCTGCGCTTCCTATCAAAGTAGGGGCTCTCAAAGAAAGCGCTTCGAATCACTTTTATACCCGCCATGGCTTCCGATTCATCGAAAGCAGTGAATTCGACAATTATTATGTGCGGCAGCCCATTCCGGCGATTGGCGCTCATTCCGGAACCATGGGCTGACGTGCACTAGCCCTTCAGTTCACCGGCCCGATTGCTCGCCGCGTCGTCATACGCCACATACAACGACTCTGCAATCTGGCTTTTGATCGCCTTGGTGGCCTCCAGCCCCAGCACAAAACCCTCGGCTTTACCGCCAGCACGGTTGAGTTCTTCATGGGTGGAGGCGCCAGTAATGGCGTCAAGCAGCTTGGCGGCGTGGGGGCCGACGCCTTTGGGGAGGGAGATCTGGTCGATGGACATTATCGCTACCTTGAAAAATGGAGTTCGGGAGCGAGTGGAACCACTGCCGGGGCTGGCATGGTAGACCTGTTTGCCATGAAAGGGGTCGCTTTACGCGCAGCGGCGCTATTCTTTGCGGCTACGCAGTGAGATGGGGCCATTGGTAAATCTGGAGGGGCTTATGGAGTATTGCGTTGAGGGCTACTGCCTTCGGCCATTGGCATGTGACGATTTCGAGCGGATCAGCCGTTACGAACGCGTCAATCGCAAGCATCTGCAACCCTGGGAGCCGCTCAGGGACGAGGAATACTTCACCACGGGCAACGCCAAGGCCAGGGTCGAGCAGCAGGTCAACAATATGCAGGCTGACAACGCTCTGTGTTTCCTCTTGCTTGCCGAAAGCGGAGAGGTTCTAGCGCGGTGTAACTACACGAACATTGTGAGGGGCGTTTTTCAGGCCTGTCATCTCGGCTTTTCGTTGGCGGAATCTGCCCAAGGTCGCGGCGTGATGAATAAAACGCTTCAGGTCACTAACCGACACTGTTTTGAGCAGTTGGGTCTTCACCGGATCATGGCCAATCATTTGCCCCGCAATGTGCGGAGTGAACGCCTTCTGGAGTCGCTGGGGTTTGAGAAGGAGGGACATGCGCGAGCCTATCTAAAAATCGCTGGCGTTTGGGAGGACCATACGTTGAGATCGTTGATCAACCCTGAACAATAAGCGCCCCACCCCACTCAGGAAAAAGCTGATGTCTACCGAGCCCCTCTGCCTGGTTTTCGTACCCGCCCTGGCCGCCTTGCTGACCGCCGCCGAATCGAAAAAAGGCACCCCTCTCAGCGAAGTCGAAGTGTGCAATATCCGCGACCAGGCCACTTGCATTGCGGTAACCTTCTCCACCGCGTTGGCGATGGAACAAGAACGGGGTTACCCGGATATCGTTGCCGAGGATTGCTGGAATGAGTGGCAACGGTTGCGTCCTTCGCTTCAATAGCGCCCGTCTGATCAGCATAGGTATCTACACAACTCTGTAGCGCTCAACGGTAACCACGATGCGAAGCGAGCCGCTGTTGATCTTGATCTTGATCTGCTTTTGATCTCAGGCGCCCGTTAAACCACGCTGGCCGAACGCAGGCTTGAATTCGTGGGTAACCCGGCAGGACGCCGGGTTAGCCGCCCCGCGCCATGGATGGCGCGTGGCGGCGGCCCACGGATTCAAGACTGTGTTCGGGCACACCGAGCCTAGGCGAGGTGCCGAGTGGTGGGGCAAGAGCGCTTTGCTTACTTTCGCGCTTTTCGAAAGTGAGCCGCCGTTGGGGCGGAACCCTAAGTGGCCGTTACCGCAGGAATGGATATGTACTCGGTACAGCTGTGTCGCCTATAAGGCCGCCTTCGCGAGCAAGCCCGCTCCCACAGTTTGATTGCGGGGTGTCAGGTAGATTGGCGTCGGCTGGCAGGCCGCCATCGCAGGCAAGCCAGCTCCCACAGTTGGATCGCTGAGTGTCAGGTAGATTGGCGTGGGCTGGCAGGCCGTCATCGCAGGCAAGCCAGCTCCCACAGTTGGATCGTGGGGGGCAGGTAGATTGGCGTCGGCTGGCAGGCCGTCTTCGCAGCGATGCGGCGACCCGACAAGCCAGCTCCCACATTTGGATTTCGGAGCGTCAGATGGATATGCGCCGACTGTCAGGCCGTCACGGGAGCAAGCTCCCTCGCCACAGATTTAGCGTCGTGCCGAAGTTGTGTAGATAGCTATGCTCTGATCAGCGCCCCAACCCACTCCCAGGACTCACAGACTTCCTTTATGCCACCTGCCTCACGCGACCACGCCCGTATCGAACGCCGTCTCATCGCAGCCCTGACCGACGCCTGCGAAATCGCGAAAGCTGAAATCCCGGGCTTCGAATGGCTGACCCACACCGTCGATTACCGCGCCTTCCCCCAAAGCCTGCGGGTGACCTGGGTGTTCGACAGCGTCGCGAGCAAGGCTCACGCCCTCGCGACCGGCGCGGACGCCCGTATGCGCGAGCTGACTACCGCCGCGCTGGATGACGCTGACGTGCACGTCCCGAACATCGCCCGCTGCGTCAGTTTCGACTCCGAAGAGGAATGCCACCTTCGGCATGGCGGCGATTGGCGTCGGCGGCTGGCTACTCTCCGGGCGATCTGAATCGCGGTTGTTGAGCAAGGGGAAACATCGCTACCCCACTTTGCACGTCAACCAAGCCCCCCAGAAAAGGCTGCTGAAGAAACGCGTCGCGTCGCCGAAGCCAGCGTCGTGCAACAGCTTCTGCACTGCGGCCTCGGAATGTGGCGGGTCGGCGCCTTGAAGGATTTTGCCGAGCTTGGCCTTCACTTCGTCCGGGGTGGCGCCATGCTGACGCCAGCGTTGGCCCCATGCCGCCAGCAGCAACGGCTGGCTGGCATACGCGTAGTGATTGCCCGCGACGATCAGCGGTGCCCCCGGTTTCAGGTGCGCCCGAATCGATCGCAGCATTCGGGCCTTGGCGTCATCACCCTCCAGATGGTGGAGCACACCGATCAAGGTGGCGGCGTCGTATGACGCGTCTGGTGCCAGGTCTTCAAGCGTCCCGAGATGCAGGGTGGTTTTATCAAGCAAGTGGTTGGCTTCCAACTGCTGCCTTGCCGCGTCGAGCATCGGCTGAGAGGGATCAACCGCCATGAAGCGCCAGCCCGGTTCAAGGTTGGCCATGGCGATGATCTCCTGCGCCGTACCGCCGGCGCCGACCACAAGTACCTTGGCCGAAGGGGCATCACCAAGGCTTGCCGCGAGCATGCAGGCTGCCAGGTCCTGGCACGCGTCATAGCCCGCCAACGCGATACGGCTTTGTCGTGCGTACTCGTTGGCTCTTGAGGTATCGAATTTGTCAGCAGGATTGGGTGAGGATGAGTTCAAGGCGGTTCTCCGTGGCCTTGACGCAAATTACGTTAACCGTCGCAGTAAGAAAAATGCATTAATTTTATGTGCTGCATTCCCGTGGGGAATGCGGGGGCGTACGAGTGGAGGGGTTGCAGGATCGTACAAGCCTCTGACCTGTCGGCCCGGATAGTCTGGCCTTCTCACCGACAGGAAGGCTCAGCATGACTCACTTACAGCATCCCACCCAACCGATAAACCTCGCGCACAAAGCCTCGCTCATCGATCAGCAATGGAGCCCAAGAGTGGTTGCCGAAATGAACGACTACCAATTCAAGGTCGTGCGTATCGAGGGTGAATTCATTTGGCATTCGCACCCGGAAACCGATGAGGCGTTTCTGGTGCTTGAAGGCACGCTGCGTATCGACCTGCCGGACGGCCCGGTGTATGTGAAACCGGGTGAATTGTATGTGGTGCCGCGTGGCATCGAGCACAGGACCGCCGCCGAGGGCGAAGCCAAGCTGATGATGATTGAGCCACGGGGCGTATTGAATACCGGGCACGAAGGTGGGGAGCGTACGGCCGAAAATGATCGGTGGATTTGAACAGGCTACGCCAATGCACTTGGGCCTCCAGATCATCATTTGCAGGATGCATCTTTTCTTTATGTTTCGACACAGCCGCTGCCGGTGTCTCGTTGTATATGATCGGGTCGCCGCCAGACTCATTCTGGCCACTTTTCATCAAACAGCGCCTCAATGCGCTTAAAAAAGAACGCGATGCGACTCGCCAGAAGGACAGAACAATGACGACTTGCGCCTCCCCTCTTCAGCCAAATGAACACTACGACTTGGTAAGTCGCGCAATGCATTGGCTGATGTTCTTGTTATTTGCGTGGATCTATTGCTCAGCCATAACCCACTACCTGGCGTCGGACTCTACGCTGGATAAATGGTTGTGGCCCTTTCACAAACCCGTGGGGCTGTTACTGCTGATACTGCTGGTCCTACGTGCCGGCTGGAGTCTGCTGAGCCGACACCTGCGCCCACCGAGCATAAGCCGTATCGCCGCCACCGGGCATGGGATGTTGTACGCACTGATGTTCCTGATCCCGCTTATCGGGATGATTCGCCAGTACGGATCCGGCCGGGCTTTTTCTGCGTTTGGCGTACCGGTCATGGACGGGTTCGAGGGGGAAAAAATCCAGTGGATGGTTGACCTGGGCAGCAACTTTCATAGTTTGCTGGGTTGGACAATGCTGGTGCTTATCCTGGGGCATGTCGCGGCAGTCATCGTGCACTATTGGCAGGGCGATGCTCAGGTACTGCAGCGCATGACAAGAGGGGGACGCAAGCACTGAACGGCGCGGCAAGCTTCTCGGACGAAATGGGGACAGATTTATTTTCTAGAAATGAATCCGTCTCCTTTTCACTGCGATAAAGCGTGCTTCCTGAATGAACGCGGCGCCTGTGAGTTTTTCGCGAGCAAGCTCGCTCCTACAACTGGCATTGGGGCAATTCCACAGCGTCCAAGTTGTGGCAATACTTATGGCAAGGGCGCCGTCTACACAGGGGGCCAAGCCCTATCGCCTTTGAATCTGCACCGTGGCAAACGTCGGCTCGTCACGCGCCTGCTCCAGTACATTCCTGGGCTTTTGCGGGGCCCGGGATTGCCCCTCTGGCCTTAACGCAGGCGGCGGATGCAGGCGCATGTCCGAGCGCTCATCGCTGGGCGCCACGCCGAAGAAATCCCGGTAGCACTTGGAAAAATGCGGCGTGGACACAAAGCCGCAAATCACCGCCAGTTCGACAATCGAAATGGGCGTCTGCATCAGCAACTGGCGCGCACGGGTCAGGCGCAGCTTGAGGTAATAGCGCGATGGCGTGCAGTACAGGTGCTTCTGGAACATGCGCTCCAACTGGCGGCGTGACACGTGAACATAGGCGGCCAGTTCGTCGAGGTCGATGGGTTCTTCCAGGTTGGATTCCATCAGGGCGACCACTTCTTGCAGCTTGGGCTGTTGCGTGCCGAGCAGGTGCTTGAGCGGTACGCGTTGGTGGTCGCGCTCGTTGCGAATGCGCTCGTACACGAACATCTGGGAAATCGCCGCCGACAGCGTGTGCCCGTGATCGCGGCCGATCAGGTGCAGCATCATGTCCAGCGGTGCAGTGCCGCCGGAGCTGGTGAAGCGGTTGCCATCGAGCGTGAATACGCTGGAGCTGACCTTGACGCGGGTGAACGCCTCCTGCATCGACGCCATCAGCTCCCAATGCACGCTGCACTGGAAGCCATCGAGCAACCCCGCCTGGGCCAGCGCCCAACTGCCGGTGCACACCGCGCCGAGGCGTTTGCAGTACAGGCGCGCCTGGCTGCGCAACCAGGCGATGAGCGCAGGGCTGATAGCCTGTTGAATGCCGACGCCGCCGCACACGATCACCGCATCGAAGCCGCGCTGGTCCTGCGCGCACGCATCCGGGGTCACCGACACGCCATCGCTGGCCCACACCGGCTGGCCGTCCAGGCTCAGGGTTTGCCAACGGTAGTTCTTCGCCCGCCAATTGGTTGGCCATGCGCAGCGGCTCGACCGCACATGACAGCGATATCAGGGTGAACTGGTCCAGCAGCAAAAAGCCGATGGTCTGGCAAACAGGTGCCTCGGTTTCCATCACCGCTACCCCACAGGCGTGATCAGGAATGTTCCAGCGCCACCGGCTTGGGTGCCTGGTTGTGCTGGCGCGCCGTAACCAGGCCGATGAAGGAAATCACCAACGCCAGGCCAATGGTCGAGGACACTTCGGTGCGGTGCTCGGGCGTCACCATCATCACCCCCAGGGCCAGGCAGATGAACACGATCACCAGGTAAGTCAGCCAGGGAAACAGCCACATACGAAAGGTCAACTCGACGTTTTGCCGAAGCAGCAAGCGACGCATACGCAGTTGCGAGATAGCGATCACCAAGTACACCAACAACGCGATGGCGCCGGAGCTGGCGAGCAGGAACTGGAACAGACCGGCCGGCATGAAGTAGCTCAGCAACGTAACGCCCGCACCGATGATGGTGCTGGCGATCACCGCCGCCCGGGGCACGCCCGCCTTCGAGGTGATTTTAAGTGCCGGTGGCGCATCGCCGCGTTTGCCCAGGGAAAACAACATGCGCGAGGAAATGTAGATCGAGGAATTCATGCAACTGGCTACCGCGATCAACACCACCACATCGACCATGAACTTGGCGTTGGGGATGTTCATAATTTCCAGTGCACGCTGATAGGAACCCACGGAGGCCAGCAGCGGGTCGTTCCAGGGCACCACGGAAATCACAACGGAGATCGACAACAGGTAGAACACGCCGATGCGCCAGATCACCGAACGCGTGGCCTTGGCGATGTTCTGGGCCGGGTTGCTCGATTCCGCTGCGGCGATGGTCACCGCCTCAGTGCCGATGAAGCTGAACATGATGGTAATGAACGCGCCTACCACCGCCGACAGGCCGTTGGGGGCAAACCCGCCATGTTCTTCCATCAAGCGGCTCAAGCCGCTGGCTTCGCGATCCGGGATCCAGCCCATGAGCACGCTGAAACCCAGGCCGATAAAGCCGATGATGGCAATCACCTTGGCCATGGCGAACCAGAATTCGAACTCGCCGTATTTGGCCACGCTGAACAGATTGGTGATCACCAGCAACACGATTGAGACCAAGGCGAACAGCCACGCATCGACCTGAGGGAACCACTGGTTGAGCACATGCCCGGCGGCCAAGGCTTCGATGGGAATGACCAGCACCCAGAACCACCAATACAACCAGCCAATGGTAAAACCCGCCCAGGGGCCGATGGCCTGGTCAGCGTAGGTGGAAAACGAGCCGGTGTCCGGGCGCGCCACCGCCATTTCCCCCAGCATGCGCATGACCAGCACCACCAGCAGGCCGGAAAACAGATAAGCCAGTAAAACCGCCGGCCCCGCTGCGGCGATGGCGTGTCCGGAGCCGACAAACAACCCCGCGCCGATGATGCCGGCGATGGACAACATGGTCACGTGACGCGGCTTGAAGCCCTGCGCCAGCTGACCGTTGGAATCGTTGCAGTTGAGGCTAGTCATTGTTTTTGTTGTTCTCGGGCGGCCAATGACCCTCACCTTAAGTGCCCGAGGCCAGGCGCAAGTAGCCTGGTTACGCCATCATCGAGTCTGATATCGACATGGGGAATGGTGGCACCCTGAAGTAACGGGCGGCGCGCCCTACTCTTGCGCGCTGCGTATCAACGACCCGAACAGCTCGCCATGCGGCATCTTGCTCAGCTCGATATCGGCATTTTCGAACCACTCCCGCCCGGCTTCCGGGTGCGGCCCGCTCAGCACCACCACGCCACGTTCGTAGGTGTACCGCGCCGCCGCCACGTCGCCATTGTGGTAAGTAGCGATGACCTTGTAGGGCGCAGCGGCGCTGGCTTTGGGAAAATACGGGCCGTCCTGATAGAACACAGAGTCAGGCTGCCCGTCCCACGTCACCCGCACGGCGGCGTCTTCAATGCCGGCCACTTCAAAACCGGGACGGCCGGCTTCGGTGTCGAGGGCCTGGGGGATCAGGCCGAGGTTGTTGTCGTCGGCCAGGTAGGCGCCCATGCACAGGCCCAGGTAGCGGCCGCCCTTGGCGACGTAATCGCGGATAGCTTCGGCACGCGCATCGCCCAGGCTGTCGAGGGCGGCCGGGATGTCCTGGCCGCCGCCGGGTTGCACGTAGAGATCGTAGCGCGCCAGGGTTTGCGGGGTGATGTCGATGGGTTCGTCGGCGCCAACGAAGTCGATCTGGTAATTGGGGTTCAAGCGCTGCAGGGCGGTTTTCACGTTTTCCGAGCAATCCGGGCAACCCGCCAAGCCACGGTAGATGGCGACATGGGTGATGGGGCCTGCGCCATGTACGGGTAAAGGATGCAGCGTAGCAAAGGCGAGAAACGTGGCAGCGAGGGCAGGCAGTTTCATGGGTAGGCTCAACGGTCAGTTGAATGGGGTTGATCCAGACGTGGCAGCGCCAAGCCTATAACGATGAGCCTTTTGAATTCGTGAAGAGTTGTAAATCCAGCTCGGCCATTTATCCGTTTCCCAGCATCTGCCATAACGACGCGCCTACTCCGGTAATACTCTCACCGGCGATCAGCCCCGCCGCTGCCGTGATCGCAAAGCGCTGCGTCACACTTGGCCAGCGACAGCTCACGGCCCAGGTCATGATCGCGCCCAGGGCCATCATCAGCGACACCGATGCAGGCAAGACAAACGCCAGTCCCAAGGCTGCCGCACTCGGCAGGTAGCGGGCGCGGTGTGTGGGTAATGTGCTGTCGAGGATGCCCAGCAGCACGCCGAACAAGCTTGCAATGCCGATGGCCCAGCGGATGCTGGGGGACAGTGAATCCAAACCGTGGGTCAGGGTTTGGGCCACGGCTTTCCAGGTGGCGACGGCCGGGGCCGGCCATTGTTCGGTGAGCAGCATGGTCTGAGGGTCGGGGATCAGCGCCAGGTACGCGAATACGCCGACGATGCTGCCGACAAAAATCCCGAGAATCTGGGCGATAACCTGTTTGTGCGGCGTCGCGCCAATCGCCTTGCCCACCTTGAAGTCATTCATCAGGTCCGTGCACTGCCCCGCCGAACCGCCGGCGGTGTTGGCGCTCATCAGGTTGATCGGCACCTGGCCCGGCGCAACGATGCCAAAGCTCAGTTGGGACAGTTGCCCGATGGCGCCAATCGGCGGAATACCGGTTGCCCCCACCACCCGCGCCGCCACGGCGGCCAGGCAGATCGCCAGGGGAATGGTCAGCAGCGCCATCCCAAGGTTGATACCGAACAACAGCGCTTGCAGGCTCACCACCAGCGCGATCGCCAAGGCGAACCCCACGGCAGGCCCAGGCTTGGGAACCGCCCAGGGCGTGCCGCCAGTCGCTCGGGTTGAGCGATGCAACGCCCACAGGCGAATCGCCAGGGACGCCAGGGTGGAACACACCATCAGGCTCACCCCGGGCCACAGCAGCCACTCCACCAGCGCGGCAAATTGTGGGCCGCTGCTGTCGGCGGGCAGGCTCACCAAGCCATTGGCCAACAGCCACGGCCCCAGCCCGCCCCATGCCAGCAAGGCGCCGAGCAGCAGGGTCAGGCCTACGCGAATGCCGATGATGCCGCCGAACCCCAGCAACAGCAGGGAGGGGTCGGCGGTGAAGGTCAGGCGCTCCAACTGGGCGTTCGGCGACCAGCGCGGGAAGGCCCACATGAAGGTATCCACCCACTTGACCAGCCCGGACAACAGCGCCGCGCCGAGCAGCACTTTCAAGCGCGTGGCGGCTTCGCGGCCATGGTTGTAGATGTGCAGCAGGGTTTCCAGGGTGGCCATGCCTTCGGGAAACTTCAGTGCCTTGTCATTTAGCAATGACGGCCGCAGGTACCACGCGATCCAGATCCCCAGGAAACTTACCGAAAACACCCAGGCAATCATCGGCAGCGCTGCCAGTTGGTTACCCGTCAGCAGGGTATACGCCGGGATAGGCGCGACCAGCCCGCCGGAAATGATCGACGCCGCGGCAGAGGCCACGGTCTGGTTGATATTGCTCTCGTGCAGGGTCCACGGCAGGTGTTCACCGGAACGCTTGGCCAGGCCCTGCCAGAGGCCATAGCCGATCAGCAAGGCGATGATCGACATATTGAACGACCAGCCGATCTTCAAGCCTGCGTACACGTTGGAGGGGGTCAGCAGGATACCCAGCACGATCCCGGTGATGACCGCCCGCAGGCTCAGTTCGCGCTCTACAGGCGCGATTGACGAGGTGGAGTGCATGCAGATTCCTTTCGAGAAAAGCCAGTGCCACCTCTTAAGTGAGCGCTGGGAGACTCGAAGGTTCACCTGCCAAAGCGGGTTAAACCGGTAAGGGACAAGCCCCGGTCACCTTCTGTAGGAGCGAGCTTGCCCGCGAAAAACCCAAAGGCGCCGCGTTCATCCAGGAAACACGCGTTATCGTTTACGTTTTTCGCGAGCAAGCTCGCTCCTACAGGAGGCGGTGTCGGTGGGCCCGCTATTTGGCGAACGCGTATTCCCCGCCCCGCTCCACCGCCTTGCGGTATGCCGGGCGCGCCTGGAGCTTTTGCAGCCACGCCGCGAGGTTCGGGTAGGCCTGCAATTTGCCCTGGGCCTGGGCGACTTCGCCGATAAAGCTCATCTGGATATCCGCGCCGCTGAGTGCGTCGCCCACCAGGTACGGCGTGTGGCCCAGCACATCATTCAGGTAGCCCAGGTAGTTGGCCAGTTCCGATTCGATCCGCGGATGCAGCGGTGCACCCGCTTCACCCAGGCGTCCGACGTAGAGGTTGAGCATCAGCGGCAGCATGGCCGAGCCTTCGGCAAAATGCAGCCATTGCACATAGCTGTCGTAGGCGTCGGTGGCCGGGTCGGGTTGCAGTTGGCCGTTGCCGTGGCGGCGGATGAGGTAGTCGATGATCGCAGCAGATTCGATCAGCACGCGGGAACCGTCTTCGATCACCGGGGATTTGCCCAGGGGGTGGATGGCCTTGAGTTCAGGCGGCGCCAGGTTGGTCTTGGCGTCACGCTGGTAGCGCTTGATGTCGTAGGGCAGGCCCAGTTCTTCAAGTATCCAGAGAATGCGTTGTGAGCGAGAATTGTTGAGGTGATGGACAGTGATCATAGCGGACAGCTCCGTTAGGGATAAGCAGAAGACTACACGTCGGAGGTGAAGTGCCCTGAATGTTGTTCGCCTAAAGAGCAAATCACGTAATATCGCTCAAGGCTCGACTGTTCCACAGCAAAGGACTGCACATGCAACGCATCGTGATACTGGGTAACGCAGGCAGTGGCAAATCAACCCTGGCCCGCGACCTTGGCAGGCGCCTGAATTTATCCGTAGTGCATCTGGACAGATTGTTCTGGGAGCCTAATTGGGTGGAGGCCGACAATGAGGTCTTCCGCGCGCGGGTCCGGCAAGCGGTTGCATCGGACCGATGGGTCTGTGAAGGCAATTACGCCCGACGGACTTTCGATCTACGCCTGCCGCGCGCAGACCTCATCATATGGCTCGACATACCTCGCACCACCTGCTTGCGACGAGTGCTTATGCGCAGCTTGCTGGACCGGCCGCGTGCAGATAAGCCCGCAGGCTGCAAGGAGAAACTGGACAGGGAGTTTCTGAACTTCCTGAGCTTTTGCTGGAACTACGATCGGGTGAGCCGACCTGGCATTGAAGCGGCGCGCATGAACATCGGGCCGCAGATTCCAGTGATTCACTTGCGCAACGCACAGGAAGTAGACGAGTTCCTGAAATGCGCAGATCAACCCTGTGGGTTCACCCGCATGTACTGACTGAAATTATTGATGTGATCATCCAGGTTATCCTCAAGCATCATCCGGTACTGGTCGCAGAAATACTTCAACATCGCTTCCCGCGCATCCGCCATTTCGGCGCCGGACTTGAAGTTGCGCGCACTGGCCCAGGCATTGAAGCGTGTGGTGCCGAACATCATTGACGCGCTGACCTCGCCGAGACTTTCGCAGGTCTTGAGCTGTTCGTTGGACAGTTCGATATGGGCGTCTGCCCGGTCGTAGAAGGCTTGGTCCGTGGTGTCGGCCATGGCGGGTTCCTGGTGAGCTGATGATGCGGCTATTGGAGCATATCCGGGGATCACAGTTCTAATGTGGGAGATGTCGCTCAGGCGAGCAACTGATCGATCCACTTCACCTGCTGCACGATCTCCTGCACTTTCTGCTCGGGCACCGCCTGCCGCGCTTGTTCGAGGCTGGCCAATGTCTTGCGTTTCTCGCGCAATATACGTTGCCACTTCGCCAAAAAATCCTCGCTACGCGCCTGCATTTGCAGCGGGCCGAAGTACAGTTGCTCGGCGGTATAGGTCATCGTCTCGGCGCGTTCGGCGACGATGATTTCGTAGTAGAAGCGGTTTTCCCGCAGCAGCTCCTCGTGCAGGATCTGGTAGCCGTTGTCCATCAACCATTGGCGCAGGGGTTGCTCGCCGCCGTTGGGTTGCAGGATCAAGCGTTCCCGGCCATTGAGGTGCGCCTTGCCGCTGTCGAGAATGTCGCGGATCGTCTCGCCGCCCATGCCGCACAGGCTGACAGCGGTAATGTCATCGCCGGCTTGAATCGCCGCCAAACCATCGGCCAGGCGCACGGTGATGTGCTGCGCCAGGCCGTTGTCGGCCACGGTACGGTTGGCCGCCTGAAACGGTGTAGCGGCCACTTCCCCCGCCACGGCCGCCGCAATAGCGCCGCGGTGTATCAGGGCCACCGGCAGGTAGGCGTGGTCCGAGCCGATATCGGCCAGGCGGGCACCCGCCGGTATGTGCGCGGCCACGCGCTCCAGGCGCTGAGACAAGGTGTGTTCGTTCAACGGTGATTCCTTAAGAGTGCCCGGAAAATCGATCCCGGCTGTTGGTCAAGTGCAGCACCATGGCCGCGCGCGCGGCGTCTGGGTCCTGGCGCTTGATGGCGTTATAGATCGCCTCGTGCTCCAGGTTCGCCAACTGCCCCAGTTGGGCAAAGTCCGCGCCGCCGCGCTCGACGGCATTCACCTGGGTGCGCGGAATCATCGCCGTGCCCAGGTGCTGCATGATGTCGGTGAAAAATGTATTGCCGGTGGCTTCGGCGATCAGTTGGTGAAAGCGCTTGTCCTCCTCCACACAGCTGTCGTTATTGGCCAGGGAGGCTTGGTAGTCGTCCAGCGCCTGTCGCATGTGGGCCAGTTGTGCCTCGCTCCTGCGCAGCGCGGCCAAGGCCACCGCTTGCACTTCCAGGCCCAGGCGCAATTCGAGCATGTTGCGCACGCTGGCGACTGTGTCTACATGCAAGCGCAGGCCTGGCTGCGTGTGCTGCTCGAGCACAAAGGTTCCAATGCCGTGACGCGTCTCCACCAGCCCCGACGCCTGCAACTTGGACAAGGCTTCACGCACCACGGTGCGGCTCACCCCATGCTCAAGCACGATGGTGGATTCGGACGGCAGTTTTTCACCCGGCTTGAGTTGCCCCAACCGGATGCGCTGGGTCAGTGCCTCGACCACACCCTGGGCCAGGTTGGCGGAACGTTTACGCACAGGCGGTGTGCTTTTAATCGGCATCGAGACGGGTCCACGGGGTTGGGCTGGGGGGAGCTTATCACCCTGAGCGCACGGGGCGACGGGTGGCGGAGAAAAACACCTAGCTTGTATGACAACACACTCATCCCAACTCACCCGAGCCTGTCTTCGCTTTGAGAGAAGCGCACACCCCGAGCCGTCACCAGCAGGGCAAAACCCAATAAAATCTGGAAAATAACCAAAATAGCCAATCTCAATACCGGCTTATAAGAACAAAAACAGCTCTCACAGGATTGCGGCCTTCAAAAAACAACTTGTATGATGTCCGTCAACAAAACACCAAGCCCGCATAAAAATAATCAGGGGGAGTTTTCATTCGTGAAGTATTCAAGCCCAGCCTCAGCCGCACCCGAAAGTGATTCAGCGCTCGCCCGCGCCGTGAGCAAAGTGAAGGGCCATGTGCTCCCACTGTTCGTGGTCATGTTCATCCTCAACTACATCGACCGGGTCAATATCGGCTTCGTGCGCACGCACATGGAGCATGACCTGGGCATCGGCGCAGCCGCCTACGGCTTCGGCGCCGGACTGTTCTTCATTGGCTATGCGCTGTTCGAAGTGCCGTCCAATATGCTGCTGCAAAAAGTCGGCGCGCGTATCTGGCTGACCCGCATCATGTTCACCTGGGGCATCGTCGCCACGCTGATGGCGTTCATCCAGAACGAAACCCACTTCTACATCTTGCGTTTCTTGCTGGGCGTGGCGGAGGCCGGTTTCTTCCCCGGCGTGATCTATTACTTCACCCGCTGGTTGCCCGGTGTGGAGCGTGGCAAGGCCATCGCGATCTTCCTCAGTGGCTCGGCGGTGGCGTCATTGATCTCCGGGCCGTTGTCGGGGGCCTTGTTGCAGATTGAAGGGCTGGGCTTGCACGGCTGGCAATGGATGTTTGCCATCGAAGGCCTGGCATCGGTGGCGCTGGGTTTCTTTGTGTGGTTCTGGCTGGACTCCAAGCCCCATGATGCCAAGTGGCTGAGCCGCGAAGAACAGGATGCGCTGGTGGAGACTATCGATCAGGAGCAACGTGATCGTGAAGCCCTGACCACGGTCAAACCAACCATCGGCAAGCTGCTCAAGGACCGCCAGATCCTGCTGTTCTGCGCCCTGTACTTCTGCATTCAATTGACGATCTATGCCGCGACCTTCTGGCTGCCGAGCATCATCAAAAAGATGGGCGACTTGAGTGATGTGCAGGTGGGCTTCTTCAACTCGATCCCCTGGCTGATCTCGATCATTGCCATGTACGCGTTCGCCTCGCTGTCGGGCAAGTTCAAGTTCCAGCAGGCCTGGGTCGCAACGGCGTTGTTGATCGCCGCGGCGGGGATGTTCATGTCCACCACGGGCGGGCCGATCTTCGCCTTCGTTGCGATTTGTTTTGCGGCCATCGGTTTTAAATCCGCGTCTTCGTTGTTCTGGCCGATCCCCCAGGGCTACCTGGATGTGCGCATCGCCGCCGCCGTGATCGCGCTGATCAACTCCATCGGCAACCTGGGCGGGTTTGTCGCGCCAACCACCTTTGGCTTTCTTGAACAAACCACCGGGTCAATCCAGGGCGGGCTGTATGGCCTGGCCGGCACCTCGGTGCTGGCGGCCATCCTGGTGTTCTTCGCCAAGACTTCACCTTCTGCCGTGTCGGCCGCGCCAAGCGCTGTGACCACCGGCACCCCTCTCAGCAAACCCCTTTGAGCCCAGTCAGGAACTTGCCATGAATACCCCTATAGTCACCCACTTCCAAGTCATCCCCGTCGCCGGCCACGACAGCATGTTGCTCAACCTCAGCGGCGCCCACGGCCCTTTCTTCACGCGCAATATCGTCATCCTCAAGGACAGCAGCGGCAACACCGGCGTGGGCGAAGTGCCAGGCGGCGAGCGCATTCGTGAAACACTGGAGGACGCGCGCGGGCTGGTGATCGGCCAGCCGATTGGCCAATACCAGCGCGTGCTCAACCAAATGCGCAGTACCTTTGCCTCGCGGGATGCTGCCGGACGTGGCCTGCAAACCTTCGACCTGCGCATCACCATCCACGCCGTCACCGCCATGGAAGCCGCCCTGCTCGACTTGCTCGGTCAATTCCTTGAGGTGCCGGTGGCGGCCCTGCTCGGCGAAGGGCAGCAACGCGACGCGGTGAAGATGCTCGGCTACCTGTTCTATGTGGGGGATCGCAACGCCACCGACCTGGACTACCGCAACGAGGCCGACGCCGATGACGACTGGTTCCGCCTGCGCCATGAAACAGCCCTGACCGCCGACGCGGTGGTGCGCCTGGCCGAAGCGGCCAAGGCCAAATATGGTTTCAACGATTTCAAGCTCAAGGGCGGCGTATTGAGCGGCGACGCGGAAATCGAAGCCGTCACCGCACTGGCCGAGCGTTTTCCCGATGCGCGCATCACCCTCGACCCCAACGGCGCATGGTCGTTGAAAGAAGCCATCCGCCTGTGCCGCGACCAGCATCATGTGCTGGCCTACGCCGAAGACCCCTGCGGCGCAGAAAACGGTTATTCAGGCCGCGAAGTCATGGCCGAATTCCGCCGCGCCACGGGCCTTAAAACCGCCACCAACATGATCGCCACCGACTGGCGGGAAATGGGCCACGCCATCCAGCTGCAATCAGTGGACATCCCCCTCGCCGACCCGCACTTCTGGACGATGCAAGGCTCGGTGCGCGTCGCGCAAATGTGCAACGAGTGGGGCCTGACCTGGGGCTCGCATTCCAACAACCACTTCGATATTTCCTTGGCGATGTTTACCCAAGTGGCGGCGGCCGCCCCCGGCGAGATCACCGCCATCGACACCCACTGGATCTGGCAGGACGGTCAGCGCCTGACACGCGAACCGTTGAAGATTGAAGGGGGCTATGTGAAGGTGCCGGCCAAGCCTGGCCTGGGTGTGGATATCGATATGGACGCGGTGGCCAAGGCTCATGAACTATACAAAGGCATGGGCCTTGGGGCGCGGGATGACAGTGTGGCGATGCAGTTTCTGATTCCGGGTTGGGGCTTTGATAACAAGCGGCCTTGCTTGGTGCGGTAAATCGGCTTTAGGAGCGCTCAGCGCAATTTGAGCGTGACGCAAAAAATCCGATGCCCAAACAGGCATCGGATTTTAGTCAGATCAGAAGCTTAGCGGTTTGACCTCTGGCACGTCTGCCAGAGCCCTCTTTGCGCTACTGCCGATTAGCGACCTCGAACTCCGCCGCATCCTGCTCCAGGCCAGAGAGATCAGTGCCATTGATCATCGGCCCATAACGGCGGCTGAACTCCCAGTTGTAGGGCACGCGGTCTTTGCTGATCCCGTTGTCCCAATTCACCGACCAGGTCATCAGGCCCTTGATCGACAATCCTTTGTCGTGCAAACGCTTGAATGTATTGGTCACGGCTGTTGGGTTGATCACATAACCGGTGGCAGCCGCGTCGACGTTCGCGGGCAGGCCAATGACGAACTTATCTGCCGGGATCTTGGTAAACCCACGCGTTCCGCTCACCAGACTTTCGGTCAGGTAATACAGGAAGTCCTCTTTCATCGCGTCGTTGTTCTGGGCAATCCAGGCGCCGTTGCCATTGTTGACCTCCTGCACCCAGATGCCGTCGCCACCCTGGTTGTAATACTGCGGGGCGATGAAGTCGTAATAGCCTTCCAGCGCCTGGATGTAACCGACGTATTTGCCGGCGGTGGTGAGGTACGGAAACTCCGGCGCCATGCTGATGATGAAGTGTTTGCCTTGACCTGCGTAGTGGTCCTTGACCAATTTCAACGCGGCGGGCAGGACAGTCTTGTTGTCGGCGAAATCAATCGCGCTCTGTTCAAGATCGATATCCAGGCCATCAAAGCCATAGGTTTCCACCAGGCGGATAATCTCGTTGGCCAGTGGCTGTTCGTTGCCTTTATGCAGTTCGATGTGTGCATCGGCGCCGCCAAGGGAAATCAGCACCGCCCTGCCCTGGCTGTTCAGCACACCCACCTGGTGACGGAACTCGGCGTCGGACAGGTTGTACGGTTTGAAGGTTGGGATACCGTTGCCCTTCATGAAGGCCACGGCCACCACGTTGTAATCCTTTGGTACATCCGCCAGGCTCATATTGGCGAACTGGCCACGCTGGTAGCCATCGCTCGGGCCGGCAGGCCAGTTGTGCCAGAAGCCCATGAGGATCTTTTTGCCGGCAATGCTCGGCATCAGCGAAGCGGCATCGTTGAGCGGCGATTGCAATGAGGTAAAGTCAATCTTTGACATGTTCTAATCCTTCAGAACGTGTGGGTTTAACGGTGCGGGCTTATTTGAAGTCCACATCGAAGGCTTGATAGAAGGCGTTGCCGGTGTTGGCGACGATCCACATCAACACAATCACATGCTGGCCCTTTTTATTGGCCGGCAGTTTCACTTCATGATTGACCTTGGCCTTCAGCTCGCCTGCATGGCTGTAGTACGGCACCTGGGCATAGAAGTCTTCAGCGAACGGCTGGGTTTCCAGTTGTGCGCGGGTGATGCGCTGTTTCGGGTCCCAGCCATCCTTGGTGATCAGCCAGCGATAGCCACGGGTGGTGTGCGGCGCGGTGTATGCCCAGGTGACCTTGAAGGTCTGACCCGGCTCGACATTGAGCAACGGCCAAGTGAAAGCGCGGCCGAGTTGCTTGGCCATTTCCTCGTGGGTGAAGTTGACGCAGTCACGCGCATCGGTCTTGCCACCGCTGAGGATGAAGCCGTCGGGGGGTGGGGTGACACTGTCACTGTCGGTTTGATAAGGCGCTGGGAACGGACCGGCCGTCAGTGCCGGGAAGTTCTTGCCGCCTTCCATTTCATTGACCTGCCAGGTCTCCAGCAGGCCAAGATCCACGGCGACTGCGCCACGGCTGGAAGGGGATGTGACACGACCATGGCGAAGCGGTGTCTGGGTTTGTGGTTTGTTCATTTTGTGACTCCATTCACTTGATTAAGAACTCTCCTTTCTTGAAGGAGAGGACCTCAACCTAACGGAGTTGCTTTTTTTTGCCAGAGGCGCATTTTTCGCTCATTTTCGGTTCATGAGCGCGAAGACCCGCAAATACTGGATATATAAACAGTGTTATAGGGAAACCCTTACGCTACCAGAGGTCGATTTCCTACAAGACCATGCGCATTTCAATACAGCTTCTCTGTACCGATGGCAGCCGTTTTTTTAGGGGTGGTCGCGGTAATCGGTCGCACCGTCAGTTCCACGCCCAATGCCAACATCAGCTTCTGGACCGTCTCATAACGTGTCTTTGATCCGCCTTTCAGGGTTTTATACAGGCTCTCCCGATTCACCCCCGCCGCTTCGGCAACCTTGTTTACACCCAGGGCCTTGGCAACCTCGGCCAGCGCCTTCATAAGGACGTGTGGGTCATGGCACGCCATGCTTTGCGCAAGATAGGCACTGATGGTTTCCGGGCTATCAAGGAAACGTGAAGCCTCATAGGCGCTGGTGCCGGATGTATCCAACTCGAGGATCGGCATGTCCTCTGGTTTGAATGTCGACTTACTCATGTCATTGACCTCTCAGGGCATCGAGAATCTCTTTTGCCCGCTTGATTCCTCGGGCGTCCCGCCGATCGTATTGGTCATAGATTAAAATGTAGCCTACTGGCTACTTCTTGTAGATGCCAGTGAATTTTTAATGTCGGTGTGCACCGCCAGAAAAAATCCTAGTCCAGCCGCTGCGCAGGCAGCCGAGCAATACTATTAGCGCTTATGTCCTCAAGACCGAAACGTTGCGTCGCGACTGTAGGAGCGAGCTTGCTCGCGAAGAACGTAAAGATAAGGTGTGCATCCAGAGTGAACGCGGCGCCTATGATTTTTTCGCGAGCAAGCTCGCTCCTACAGGGAGTGGGTGAGTGGGCCGGCGTTGATGTGGACCCGTCCTACAGCAAGCTTCACCACCTTGCTCCATTGCCTACAGTTGCGTCAGAATCCGCCGGCTTGTGCGCTTGGATGGGCGTCTCTAAGGTGGCCCGGTCGCTGACAATTCAGTGATCGGGTTTAGTAGCCCGAGGGTCAATTACACTTAGTGCATGAGCTTCATCTATCAGACGTTCCTGTCTGTGCCTGATGGTGGCTGTGCGTAGGGCACCTTCGGGTGCGCCGGCTTTGTGTAATTCCCCGGTCTACTAACCTGCGTACAGCTGCCACCCTTTCGTTTAGTAGCGAAACGGTGTTGGCCCCACTCAGGAATTACGTACAAAGTCACGCCCAAGCCTCCAAACGATCCAAACCTTGCGCTTGATCAGGCACAACCACCCTCCTCCTCGCTGTTCAGCGTTACCGACGATGCCAGCAGCGAAATGCTCATCGCCAACAGCTACGAAACCTTTTCCTCGGTCACCGCATTGCTGCTTGATCTGTCGGATGAACTGACGGGTAAACAGCGCGATGTCGCGTTGGCGATTCATCAGTTGAGTGAGTTGGGTGTTTTGTTGGTGGACAAATTGATGGCGAGGGAAAGTGCTTCAACGGTTAGCTAGCCTTGCAGCCATCAATCGTCATGATCGACTTCACGACGACTCGGCTGCGCCTTTGCGCCGGTCAGGCCCTCGAAGCCTGGCGGGCGCTCTTTCTCTTGGAAGATGCCGGCGCCGCCCCCTCGCGCAGGCGATTAATCAGCAGTTGCGCATTCTCCGCACAGGCCATGCCCTCGGGCCTACCTTCGATACCCTTGATGACATTCAGCAACTGAGCCTTGTTCTGGGCCAGCCGTTGTTGCAGGACCTCGATTTCCTCGACCTCGTGCTTGAGCCCGCTGAGCAGCGCGTCATGCTGCCAACCACCGGCGCTTCTGGGCATTAACTGCCGGATTTCCTCCAGAGAAAAACCTGCCGCCTGAGCGCCTGTGATGATCTCCAACACCGCCTCGGTGCCGGGCGCATAGTCCCGATAGCCGTTGGACTTACGCTCAACCGATTGGATCAGACCGCTCGCCTCGTAGAAGCGAATGCGTGAGGCCGCCAACCCGCTGATTTTTGCCAACTCGCCTATTCTCATGTCCCATCCATAAAAACCATTGACCTTAAAGCTGACTTTAAACCTAAAGTCATTGGGCGGCCAAGGCGCCCGTTACCCTCTACCTGAACCGACCGATTCAGGTCATGCTGCGTCCTTCATTTCAAGGACGATAAAAACAATGAAAGCCATCCTCGCCGCCCTGCTCCTGATAGGTCTTGCCGCGCCTGCACTCGCCAACGACAACCCCATCGGTTTCCAAACCACTAGCCTCCCCGACGCTCATAACATTCGCCCATTGGAGATGGCCGTGTGGTACCCCGCCATTACCACCGCGCAACCCAAGCTGATCGCCGACAACCTGGTGTTCATTGGTGTGCTTGCGGTACCTGATGCCGCACCGACGCCCGGCAAGCATCCTTTGGTGGTGCTCTCCCACGGCTACGGTGGTAACTGGGGCAAGCAGGCGTGGCTGGCCAGTGCACTGGCCCAGCAGGGTTATATCGTGGCGGCGGTGAACCACCCGGGCACTACCAGCCAAGATCGCAGCGCCGAGGCCGCTGCGCAGTTGTGGCAACGGCCCAGGGATTTGAGCCGGGCCATCGATGCGCTGTTGGCGCAGCCCGAGCCATTCGGTGCGGTGGACAGCGGCCGGATCGCGGTGGTGGGTCATTCCCTCGGGGGTTGGACGGTGATGGAGACGGCCGGTGCACGTTTCGACCCGGCGCTGTTTGCCCGGGACTGCAGCGCCAATCCGACGCTGGTCGCGTGTACCGCCTACCGTGAGATGAACCCTGAGGGCACTCCGAACGGGAAGGCGCAATTGGCCGCGGACTTGAGCGACAAGCGCGTCAGCGCCGTGGTGTCTTTGGACCTGGGCCTGTCTCGCGGGTTTACCGATGCAAGCCTGGCGGCGCTGCCGGTGCGGGCGTTGGTGATAGCGGCGGGTGTACCGTCAGCGGATTTGCCGGCGCAGATGGAATCGGCCGACATGGCCAAGCGGCTGCCAAAAGCCTCGACGCAGTACGTGCAGATCAGCGACGCCAATCACTTCAGCTTTATGTTGCAATGCAAACCTGGCGCAGCGGCGGTGCTTGATGCCGATGTGCCGGGCGACAGCATCATTTGTCAGGATGGGCCGGGGGCACGGCCACGACCTGTGATCCAGCAGCAGGTGATCACGCTGATCAGCCAGTTCTTGGCACACTGAATCTCTGGCCACAGTTACCACCTCTGCCTTGACTGACTGGCATTAACCCAGGGCCCGGTCATATGTGTTGAAACTGGTATCATCCGCGCCTTTCCCTCTCAGGCATCGCGACATGAACCGCCAGAAAAAACTCCAGCAGCTCTTCAAGGCCAAAGCCAAAAAAGCCAGTGCCAAGCTGGCGCCAAAAAGCAAAGACAGATACATCAGCAAGGCCGACCGCTTGAAGCTGGAAACCGAAGCTGGCCAGGACTCGGTTACGCCCCCCGAGACGCCTGCTGAGTAAGACGCATGGCTGAAGGGGTGGCCGCTTCATACTTGCCCCAGATCCGCCGCAGATGCCGCGCCGAACCAAAGCCTGCGCGTTCGGCGACGGTTTCAATGCCCAGGTCCGACTCGGCCAGCAGTTCGCGGGCTACGGCCACGCGCAGGCGATGCAGGTAATCCAAGGGGCTGATCTGTACGTGCTCCTGGAACAGGCGCGCCAGGTGCCGGCTACTGGTGCAGGCCAGGCTTGCCATGCGGGTGAGTGTCCAGGCTTCGCAGGGGGCGGCAGTGATGGCGTCTTGCACGCGATGGACCGCCGGGTGCAGGTGATTACGCCCGGTTATCCAGGGCGACAACTGCGGGTCGCTGCCGCTGCGGCGCAGGTACACCACCATGTCTCGCGCCACCGCGCACGCCAAGCGTGGCCCGGCCAGTTCGGCAACCAGATGCAACATCAGGTCGATACCTGCTGTGACACCAGCACTGCAACTGACCGGGCCATCAGTGACGTACAGGCGGTTTTCCAGAACCTGGGCCTCGGGGGCGAGGGCCTGCAGGGTGGCGCACAGAGAATGGTGCGTGGTGCATTGGCGCCCATCGAGCAGCCCGGCCCTGGCGGCACTCAATGCGCCGGCGCACACGCACACCAGACGCTCGGCCGAGGGGGCGAAGACGTTTTGCAACCACTGGGTGAGCTGATGGCTGGCCGATTCGAAGGCCTTTTGCTGGGCTTTCGACACGTTCATCGTGGAGCCCACCAACACCACCAGCGTACCGGGGGCCAGGGTCGACGGCAGTGGCGCCAGCCCCGTCAGCGGCAAGCCGATGGAGGTGTGCAGCGTTGCCACCGGGCTGACGTATTGCAAGTCGAAATCCACCGCAGCCGGGTCGTCGACCTGCGCGGCCAGGCGCAGTACTTCGGCAGGCCCGGCCAGGTCGAGCATCAGCACGTTTGGCAATAGCACGAACAGCACCGGTACGCTCACCACTTCACTCCGCCAGTGCCTGGGCAACCGTCACGATGCGGGCGAAGCGGTCATCGAGGACCAACTCCGTGCGTGCGCGAATCTCGGCCGGCGTATAGACCCGGCCGCTACGCGCGTGGGCCATCGGGAAGGTCAGGGTCGCCTCGCTGACAAAATCCACCTTGAAGCCGCTGTCGGAAGCCTGCCGCGTGGTGGTCTCGCAGCATTGCTCGGTGCGGATGCCGCTGATGATCAGCGTGGTGACGCCCATTTCCACCAGGCGCGCGGCCAGTGGCGTACCGGCCAAAGCGCTGTGGTAGCGCTTATGGATTACCAACTGCGGATTGATCGACAACTCGCTCAGTGCCCTGACGTTGCCCGACTGCATGGAGAAATGCCCCTGGTCTTCAACATGGAAGACTTGTACCACCGGGATGCCCCGCTGAACACAGCCGTCGATGAGCGCCTGCTGTTTTTCCAGGTAGTCGGGCAGGTCATTTTCGGACCAGTAGGTTGAATGGCGGAAGGAATGTTGGGCGTCGATCACGATCAGGGCTTTATGGGTCATGGACAGTCCTTGTGGCTTGCATCAGTGGGTAAATGATGCACGCCATGGTAAGGACCACCTACAGTGCGCGACAGACGCAAGGCAGACTACTTCAGGACGGATTCGGACATATCACCGGGCACGCCATAGCACAACGGCTGCCGGGTTCGAAGCCATGGACGTATTCATCCGCCAGGATCGTTTCCAGACGCGGATCGAGGTGAATTGCAAAGCCCAGGCGCCGGTAGAACGGAGCATTCCAGGGTACATGCTTGAAAGTGGTCAGCGTCACCGCACGCAGGTGTTGGGCGCGGGCATGATCTATCGCCGTTTCCATCAATCTGCGCCCCCAGCCCTGGCCTTGGAGCGGCTGAGCAACCGACACTTCATGGATATGCAGGTCGTCGCCAAAGCGTTCTGCGCTGAGGAAGCCTTGAGGGTGATCGAGGTCATCAACCACCACCCAACAGGTCGATAGCGCGATCCACTGCCGATGGCACTCGACGCCGATCGGCGCGGCATCCGCCAGCCAAGCCAGCCCTTCGATTGCGCGAAACGCCTGGGCCGCGCACTGCTCGATGGCGGGCAACAAACCGGCATCTTGCGCGCGCGCCAGGCGAATATAGGCGGACTGCTCAGCAGCCACTCAATGCCACCTGGGGCCGTTCGCCCGCAAAGAAGAAGGGCCGCAAGCGCACGCCCACGCCGTTGCCGATAAAGGCCGCCACCAACCACACCCAGCCATGCAGGCTGCCCGAGGCGATGCCACTGAAGTACGCGCCGATGTTGCAGCCATAGGCCAGGCGCGAACCGTAGCCGAGCATCAAGCCGCCGATCACCGCCGCGATCAATGAACGCAGTGGGATGTTCAGGCTGGGGGCGAAGCGCCCGGCCAGGCCTGCGGCCAACAACGCACCGAGAACAATGCCGATATCCATGACGCTGGTAATGTCTTCCCATACCGGTGCAGCCAGGGCCTTGGCATTGCCCGGCATTTGCCAGAATGCCCAACTGGCGACGTCTACGCCCAGCCCGCTCGCCACCTTGGCGCCCCACAGCGCGAACGCCGAGGTAATGCCCCATGGCCGCCCGGCCAGGGCCAGGGTCGCGTAGTTGAGCAACGCCAGGCCAATCGCGCCCCACACCAACGGCCACGGCCCGCGCAGGAAGCGACGCAGCCCTTGGTGCTCGCTTTGTACGCCTTGTTCAAGCTGACCATGACGGCGCTTTTCCAGGCGCACGGTCACCATTGCAATCAGCCCGAACACCGCCAGGCTCAGAACCAGCGCCGGCAGCACACCGAAACTTTTGACAATGGAAACCGCCGGGAACGATGGCAGTGCAAACCACCAGTCGACGTGATGGGTGGCGATCAACGAGCCACAAATAAAGAACAGCAGTGTCACCAACATCCGCGCATTACCGCCGCCGACGGTGAACAAGGTGCCCGACGCACACCCGCCGCCCAGCTGCATGCCGATCCCGAAAATAAACGCCCCGAACACCACCGACACACCCGCTGGCGCCACCAGCCCGGTCACCGGCTGGCCAAACAAAGTGCCCGCGCCCAGCGCCGGGAAAAACAGCACCACCGCCACCGCCAGCATCACCATCTGCGCACGCAAGCCGGCGCCACGCCGATCATTGATAAACACGCGCCAGGCCGAAGTAAAACCGAAGGCAGCGTGATACAAGGTCAGGCCGAGCGCGGCGCCGACCACCAGCAACAACACCTGGCGCGCGCCCACAGTGTTTTGCAGGAACAGAGCGCCCGCCACCAGGATGACAAAAGCGATCAGTGGCGCGACGGGCTTGCGCCCGGGCGACAGGGAAAGAGAGGTGCTCATGGGGATCTCGATTGGTTGGAAGGAGGCAAGTATAGCCTCAGACGCAATTTGATCAGGTGGGGGGCATTGCCCAAAGGCTCATTGTTTGACCCACCGCTTTCGCAGCCTCGCTAAAGCTCGACAGCTCCCACAGGGGATCGGCGGTGTATGTGGAATCACGCTTTGCAGGGCCACCGCACCAAACACAACTCCCGACAATAACACCGCTCGACAGCTCCTGCAGGAGATGAGCAGGCCTGACTAACCCAGGCTGATCGACTTCCACGCCGCTTCAGCCAGCAGTTCGCGGTATTCAAATGGACTCTTTTTGACCTTCGCCGACAACCACGCACGCGAGTAACTTTCCGCAGCGCCGATAATCAACGAGGGAATCAGTTCTGCTGGCAAGTGGCTGAAATGCTCCTTGCGCCCTTCCCCGCTCATCCACTCCTTCAGCTGCTGGTTACGCTGTTTATTGCGTGCAAGCAACTCGTCCTTGAACGGGCCGCTGGAGACGGCAAAGCGGCTTTGAAACACGAACCGCGCCCAGTCCGGCTGTGCGGTCACCCATTCAACGTAGCTGTACACCAGCCCGACGACGCCTGCGTGGGCCGTATCCGCCGCTTGCAGATAGTGGTCACGCAGGCTGGCCTGGTCCTCCAGCGCAGCAAAGAACAGCGCAGCGACCAACCCCTCTTTATTGCCGAAGTGGTGATAGATAGCGCCCACGCTGGTGTCGCAGCGCGCGCGAATGGTTTCGATAGAGGTCGCCTCGATGCCCACCTCGTTAAAACACGCCAGTGCTTCGCGCAGGATGATGCGCTTGAGGTCGCTGCGCCTGCCGGGGAAGGTGCGCTCGATGAGATCGATGGAGTGCATGGAGGAACGCCAAATCAAAACAGTTTATAGGCTGAACGACCGGCAGAGAAAGCTCAGGTTGACAGCCGCGGAATCAACAGAATATTGTTCCGTTACAGAATATTATTCTGCAAATGACCCTTAAGGATATTCCGATGAGCCAAGCCCTGAGCATGTTCAATAGCGTAGGCCCCACTGCATTCAGCAACCTGGCCTGCCAGATGGCACCCTACTTCAGCACCATCACGCCCGAGATCGCGGAGCTCAAACCCAACCATGCGGTGGTCACCGTGCCGTTTCGCAAGGAAATCACTAACCACCTGGCCTCCGTGCACGCCATCGCACTGTGCAACGCCGCCGAACTGGCCGGTGGCATGATGACCGACGCGTCGATCCCCGCAGGCGCACGCTGGATTCCCAAAGGCATGACTGTGGAATACCTGGCCAAGGCGAAAACCGATATCCGCGCTGTTGCCGATGGCAGCGCTATCGATTGGCAAACCGCCGGAGACAAGATCGTGCCGGTGGAGATCTTTGATGCCGGTGGCGTCAAGGTCTTCACCGCCCACATCACCATGAATGTGAAACTCGCTTAGGCATTCGGCCGGCCCAGGCAGTATCAGCTACGCGGCATCTGCAATGCGTGACTGGACGCATGGATGCGGTCGACGCTGCACTGCGAAGCGGTGCGGATTGCCGTGGTGGTATCGCCGGCGATATGCGGCATCAATTGCGCATCGGCAATACCGCCAACGGCGAGCTGAACCGGTCTTTTCCAGGGCGAAGGTATCAATGGCGAACGCCTTATCGGCATATCAAATAAGAGGACGGGAAAGATCATCGGCCGTCAAAAAAATACCTCTTCTCCCAAGAGACACGGATCAAAGCTTTTAACTTTCTGATTAACCATCGCTAAATAAAATCCTTCGAAAACGTCTTACTCAATGGGAAGTCTCGGCACACATAGCGTGCGAGAGAAACCTAAAAATCTTCATAACCCCTGAACGTCAGCCAATTGAGTAGGCGAAGCACTTGCGAGTCCTATCCATCGGCTTATTCAGGAACACACGGCCGGTGAAATGGCGCCCCCTAGCTCAGAAGGATCTCTATGCAAAGCCTCCCGCTCTCTTCGTTACGCCTGTTCGGTGTGCTGGCAGTCACGGTCTGCGCGCTGTTGACGACGCCAGCCCGTGCCGATTACACCGACCTTTCCCTGACCCACGAAAAAAACATCCAGTCCTACGTCGTGAACCCCGACGGTAGCTTTGTGCTGGATGTCGAACGGGTTATGCGGATCAATGAAGAGCGCGCGATCACCTCCAACGCCCAGCGCTCTGTGACCTACAATCGCACCCTGGAAACTCTGGATATTGTCGAGGCCTACACGCTCAAATCCGATGGCCGCAAAGTCGTGGTAACACCAGACCGGATCAAGGAGCAGCAGGAACTGGAGTCTGCCCAGGCGCCGATGTTTCAGGACTCGCGGGTCAAAGTGGTGATCTTCCCGGAGCTGCAAGTGGGTGATCGCATGGTTCTGCGGTACCAGCGCCATCGCAATACACCGTTGTTTGCGGGGCAGTTCGAAGACCTTTTCTCGCCGGACTTTTACCAGAATGAGCAGGTGCGCCTGAGCTACGACATGCCCGCCGAAATGAAGCTGTACGCCGACTCACGGGGTTTCAAAGCGTCCGCGCCAGCCAACGCCAACGGGCGAACGGTGTACCGCTGGGACTTGGAGCAAACCAAGAAAAATCGCGTGGAAGATGGCTCCGTTGCCTACACCGACTACGGGCAACTGCTGGCCGTATCGACGTTCACCGACTACAAACAGTTTGCCCAGGCCTACGCCGCACGCGCACAGGTAGAAGTGACCCCGGCCATGACCCAACTGGCCAAGGAACTCACCGCCAACCTCGACAACCCACGCAGCAAGGCCCTGGTGCTGAGTGATTGGGTACGCAAGAACATCCGCTATGTGGCCGTGTACGTCGGAGCGGGGGGCGTGGTGCCGCATTCAGCGCAGGCGGTGCTGGATAACCGCTACGGCGACTGCAAGGACCATGTGGCCCTGCTTGAAGCACTGCTCAAAGCCGTCGCCATTGAAAGCTCTCCCGCCCTGATCAACGCCGACAACGCCTACGTACTGCCCAAGGTGCCAACCCTGGGCGTGCTCAATCATGTGATCACTTATGTACCCAGCCTCGATCTGTACCTGGACTCCACCGCGACGCCCATCGCCGCTGGCTACCTGCCTCTGCCCGAACTCGGCAAACTGGTATTGCTGACACAGACCGGTGAACGTAAGCAGACACCGTCCCGCCAGCCTGGCAAAGTGGACACAACCATGGTGTTCAAGGTCAACACCAAAGGCGCTGCAGACTTTACCAACGACTCCACCATCGACGGTTGGGGCGCGGAGCTTAACCGCTTCATGCTCAAGGCCATGCAGCCAGCCGACCGTAATCAGTTGGTGCAACAGGTCCTGAGCATGTTTGGGCAATCCGGTAGCGGCGTGATCGAAACTGACGCTTTGGACAGTACTGCCAATACCTTCAAGTTCACCCTCAAAGGCCACACCAGCAATCTGGTCAACCTGCCTGGCCCGACCGGGGTGCCTACCCTCTCCAGCCTGGCCGGCGGTATTGGCCAGAGCGTGTTTTCCTTGATGGCCGAAAAGGAACGTACTCAGAACTTCTCCTGCCTTTCGAGTGAAATCTCAGAAGTTGCGCGCCTGGAGTTCCCCGCCAAGGTGAAGATCCTCGCGGTGCCCAAGGCAGTGTCGCTGAAACACGCAGGCTTCGACTATCGCTCGACCTATGTGAAGAAGGCCAATACGGTGCTGATCACGCGCCAATATGTGTTTAGCAAGCCAGAGATTCTCTGCACCCCGGAGGATTTTGCGGCCATGCAGCCGGCGATTGAAGGCATGGTCAACGATTTGAAAAGCCAGGTCATTGTGCAAACGTTGTAAAGTCCTCGCCGTGCTTGCGTGTCAGTGACTCACTGGCGCGCGGGAGTCGTGGGCTGCGATGCTGAGACGCGGGTATAAAAAATCGTTACCGCTGTCGCAATAACGTCAAATATTTTTAAACGTCTGTCAACTCACATGAGCGCACGGGCCTTTCTACGATTTTTTACGCTACTCACTTGAGTTTGAAATCCCTTCGTTAGCCGAAAGTCAGACCAAGCCCAGACGACTCAACAAGCAAATATCGACGTAAACCTTCAAAAATAATATAAAATATCCAGCAATAGAATCACGCACCCATTGGTCTTATTCTTATATAGCAGTATGCAAAGGCACCTCTTAATAACCCTACACATGTAGGGGTACTAGAATACGCTGCGGAGCGTTACTCTATTACGCGATACAGCTGCGAAGCACTTTTTGATCGCTGTTGTTTAGGGTGAAAACTGGTATAGGATGATGACCTAATGAGAAAGCTTACGGACGATGAAATTCAAACAATTGCTGGAGGGGTACATCCAGCAGTCGTTGTTATAGGCGGTGCTATTGGAGGCGGTACGAGTGCATATCTGAGCGGCGGAAGTCCAGGACAAATCGCCGGAGCGGCCGTTATGGGAGGAGTATCTGCGGGGTACAGTGCTGTCGCTTCGGTCGCAACAGGGGTGGGTAAAGGGGTATACTATGCATATTCCGTTGCAACGGCCAGCGCAACTGGGCTTTTCACTCGAAACATCTCAAGTTCTTGAGGTATCGTGTTTCACATAAGAAATGTGGCGTATCTCACGATCCCAATTTCCTAGGCCCCAGCGAACCATTAAAAATGGACACCCAGAAGCTTGGGTGTTCTGCTATCAAAAGTAACAGAGCGCCCATGTATTGAGGAATTATATTTATGACTTTTGACGCGTTTGGGGTATTGAATGGTTTTTGGGGACTTCTATGCGTATCTGTAATACTACCTGCATTAGTTGCGCGCAAGTATCTAGTAATTGTCACTGTGGGCGCACTAATCCTCATAGCAAATACGATATTCTTGCATTTCAATCAAAAAATGCTGCTTATCGAAGCTGTTCTTAGAAGCGGTGCGGTGGCATTGGTCAATATTCTAATCGCTTACCTGATAGCACATTTTTTTCACCATAAGCGGTCCGTATTGGACTTATTTCGCCGCATCAACCGCCCTTGAAAGTCCCCTCCACCCTTTAATACTTTGACCATACTTTAACCCAAACCAAAAAACTTACAGCATACGTTAATCGTAAAATACTCGCTGCCGCCAGTCACTAAATTGCTTATAATTGCATTTTTTATTTATGCTGCCGTCAGGGAGTCTTTGAAAAAATTACCGCCACCTTAACATCTCATTGATGAGCCGGTTTACTCCTCTGAGAAAAAACCAAAAATTTTCAATGTATAAATCAAGCACGCGCACAACAGCAAGCTAGACAGTACAACTGACGACTTTTCGAACCGAGTAGTCGCCCGCCCTCCGAGCCCAATGAACGCTACTTATACTCTGCGATATAAATTTACCTCTAAGTTCTGGCATAGCTAATACCGCGCCCCCAAATGGAAAGCAACAATCTATTATCCACGTTCTATTTCCCTCATCCCACTCACATTCGTGAAGTAAAAAATTCGGATCGTTCAATAGGCGATCTTCAGCGTCGGCAGCTAGGTTCGCCCAAGTCACATAACCAATTGGATTATCAAAGGCATCAAAGAAAAGCATTATTTGCTTGTGCTGAATGGCTGGCATCAGCCACGCCCTGAGATCGATCAACCTGAACAAGCAATATTCTGAACATTGCATCGCAATCCAAAACGCAAAACCTAATGTCTTTGCCTGTTCGTCGATGCTGCTTTTTTTGCACTCGGTGAATATTTTATATTTTTTACTCATAAAAAACCTCAATCACGTCATCGTAAAAGGGAGCCGCGGATCTCACCAAACTTACTGCCGCGCTAATTTCTGAAAATGTACCTGTCATTACAACCTCTCGCCCGGCAACACTAGTAACAAAGCAATCATTCGATGCATCATAAAAAATCATTTCTGCCCCGCTCTTCCAGAACAAAGTACGAACGCCCGCATAATGCTTATACGCTAAACATGCAGAGTCAATCGCCTCTTGAAACAGCTTATCAACTCCAAACTTCCCATCCTCAAGCTCTGCCGCTTTACGCGCTTTGGGGATTTCGCTCTGCAAACTAAACAGTACTGAACCGCATCTATTCAGCCGAGTAACATTAATACTCACAAGTTTACAAAGTCCGCTATAAGTTCCTCCTACACCTTCAAAATTACGTAGAACCAGATCAAATAGTGCGTCATACGCATATATTAGTCCCCTCAAGAATTCCTGGTCCTTGGAAAACCAACAAAAGCTCTCTTTTGTTTGATAGATTTTTTGCCGAAGAAGCTGCTTATAAAGCTTAGCAATCCAGTGCTCGTAACCTGTCCACCCCCCCCTCGCTGTAATTGGCGCTACAGTGTGCCGATCATCCCTAAGAACCTTATATATAAAATCAGAATACCTTAAAAAACACATATCATCAGATAAAGCGCCTAGTATTTCCAAAGGAAACCCTGCCTGAGCCGCGTTATATAGCGACAAGCTTTTATTATACTCAAGATTGAAAACTGTAATCGCCAACTCCGCTAATTCATTTGACTCCTCAACTTTCATCACTTGATACTTGCACAAATAAAAACACATATCGCGAACACTACCAATTGCCGGCTCATACTCCGTCAAATATTGTTTGACATCGAATCCTTCCCACCAGATCTTATCTGAAAATACTGACGCGCCCGCCAAGTCCATCCACCCCCCCTCTAAAGTTATATTTGACGCACTAATACTCTGATGAAATATTCGTTTTGCTCTCGCCGCTGCAAACTGTTTGGCATAACGCGTTACCAATTCAACCATCCCTAAAGTAATCCGTACATTTAAATCCTGAAACTCGACTTCATGATTGTTTTTCGGAAGAAAATCAACAAGCTTTTTTACTGCCTTTTTTACACGCTTAGCGTCCTCACTAAGCGAACCAATTTTCATCTCTTTAAAGTAAACTGCACGAATAAAATGAGCGGGTCTTACTGCGGGCAAACGTACCAACAGGCCCCGAGCGTGTTTCTTGTCTGGCTCTTCAAAATCATATTCCAGATCTATAACGGCAACAGTCCTCACTGCTCCGTAGGGAAGCGCAATGTTTATGACCTCAGCCCAAATGGCCTCATAAATAGCCACATCCAATGATAAAAGGCCATTTGCATGTGAGTTTCCATACGTATCCCGAGGCCTGTCTCCGACCAGTTGATTAGGCCCCAAGCCTTTTAATTGAAATACCCCATCGAAACCACAGCGTCCTCCGCCACCATTGGTGGAGATCCCATCACCGCCATATCGTTCTGCAAAAAAAACCTTTCTATCCAGAAAATTGTCCGACTCGAGAGCCGTATCAATGGTTATATAATTATATCTCGACATTAACTCCGAAGCACTCAAGGTAACCCCAAGGTCTTTGTTGTAATAGATAACCTTTCCTCTATTGGCCTTTACGGTTTCAAAGGAGACAAACACTTCCGGCAAATCGCTCAGTGTTAATTTAGACATGTTATCGCCTTAATTAGAAAGTCTTATGAGGTCACGATAGCTCGTTGAAATTTTAACCTGCTGCGCCAACGCCTCATCAAAAGATATCATTCGGTCAGTAGTTGCTTTCCACTCCGCTATGTCCTGGTAGGCATTAATAAACCAACTTAAATTTTCACAGAGGTTTCCGAATGCCGAATTAATCTGCATCACATCGCCAAACTTGATAGCGCCAGAAAAAAACCTCGGCACTGCCAGCAAACTACTAAACAGCAATGAGAGCTGACCATAACTTTCTGTAAACAACGAAAGGCGCACTTTCACCCGGACGGTACGGCGCATATTAGCGAGACTAATATCAAGCTTGTTGCTAAGATTAGCCTTTTCAGAACTTCGCATTGCTTTACTATACCCTTTTTTATTTCGATCACGAAACCGCACCAAACAATAACGTAAATCTGCTTCTGACTTTTGCTGATGATTGTTCAGGGACACAAGTTTGAATCCGATTTTCTGACTGATATACATGCCCAGCACAGCATATATAATCGCCACCCAAAACATATAGGCAGGAACCGTCACCCCCCACAGTGACGCACTACCCGAAATGGCGATGAGCACCACACTGAATGACACCACACTCGCCAGCGTATAAAGAAGCCCGCAAGCAAGATAGACGGTTGAATAAGTAAACTTATTGATATCCTCAGCGATACGCTGATCTGGATTGTCAACGTGACGTTCAACCTGATCCGGCTGCGGTGACTGAAGTATCCATTCAGAAAGATAATAATTAGTCAGCCACCGACGCCACTTAAGTGCAAATATATCTACCAAATAGGTGGTCAGCACTGAGCGTGCTACCGAGAAACAAACAACTCCAAGAAAAACCGATATCAATGTATAGAACCTGTGAGCATTCAGTTCTTGAATGGCATTGTAGAAGTGCTTATACCACTCATTGAGCGCTAATGCAGTTGCAACCCCCAACAGAGAGAGCGTTACCAAGGCAATGAGTGCGCACCACGCAAAAAATTTTTCTTCCGACCTCCAATACAATGATAGTAAAAGTGACGTATTCCGCAGAAAGCTATTCCGGTTAAATCTCGACGCAACTGCACATTCTGCTTCCGTATTCATCATGGCTTCTCGGCTTTTTACATTTATATTTTTAGTTATAGTTTTTGGTTTATTTAAAACACAAGCGACTATAGCGCCCAGAACCCCAGGCGCCCCAAGCTCGCCGCTAATTTCAAGCGTGCCATTTGCCAACTATTCAGTGCATTAATGTGCTGCTGCTCTGCGGTCGCATACGCAGTCAATGCATTGAGTAATTCGATCATGCTGCCAACACCGGATTGGTATCGGCCTTGCACTACCTCCAGTGCCTGGTTGGATTGATCCACCCAGTCAGCCGTTCTTTCCAAAGATCGCGTTTCAGTGATCAGTGCCTGATAGTTACCCCAAAGGTCTATCGAAATGCGCTGCTCCACATCACTCACTTCGGCCTCCCTCGCCTCCAGTCGTGCTTGAGCGCTTCTTACTTGATAAGTGCGCTCGAATCCTTCAAACAAAGGAATATTCAGCTGCAGGCCGACACTGTTGTCCCGAGTTCGACTATCGCCGTTGAACGCCATTGATTGGTTAAGCTGCACATCTGAGGCACTGGCAATAAATGACAATGTAGGCCGACCTTGCGCCTTACTCTCGTCGATGGCGGCCTTTGCCGCATTCAACTGAGCCTTGGCAGCAATGAGCGAGGGATGATCCTGCTTGGCTTGTTCAAGTAGCTCATTAATGCCTTTGACAAAGTGCGTATCCGGGCGCTGTGTCAGGCTTCCTGCTAGCTCCAGCGGTGTTTGTGGCGCCAGTCCCATGCGCAGGGCAATAAGCCCCTTGGCATTGACTAAAGCACCATTGCTGCGCACTTCATTGAGTGCCGCTTGGGAGTACGCTGCCTGGGCTTGGAGGCGGTCCGAAAGTGCAGCAGCGCCTGCGTCATGTTTGGCACTGGCTGCCTTAAGGTTTTCGGCTGCAAGGGCCGCCACCTGAGCAGCAGCTATCTGACTGTTTTGTGCAGCCAGCGTGTCGTAATACAACTGCGCAGCCAGTATGAAGGTTTGCTGCAATTGCTCATCTTGATTGGCGTTCGCCGCAATCAACAATTGACGAGCATTACGCAATGCTGCATCGCGCCGACCAAAATCAAACAGCACCCAACTCAAGGCCAATCGATGATCCACTTGGCTTTTATGACCACGGTTGGAGTATTCCTCACGCTGGTCATAATTCGTGTCGTTGCGACCCGTGGTGATACCCGAACTTGCGTTGAGCCTGGGGAGATACGCCGCCTGCCGCCCCCCGACATCAGCGGCCATGGCCCTGGCAGTTGCCCAGTTCAGCCGTGCTTGGGGGTCGTGACAGAGCACGCGCTCTATCATGTTCTCCAATGTTAAACGCGCCGGTAGCGGGCTGCTCTCGCACGCTCCTGGAACCCTGTCGATGGGCTGAGTGGCGGTATGCGCAACCGTGCGCTCAGTCATGAACACATCCAGACCTGCTGCTGCTTCCCACTGAGAGCCAGCACAAAGACCAGCCACTATTGCTGCTGTACGTGCCGCCCTCATCACGAAGTGACCGTGCCGATGGCATGAATACAATGAGTCTCGGCAAACGGTGTCGGCACAATCCGCCCATGCTCCATCACCACAACCCGATCTGCCGACGCAATCGTCTCAGCGCGGTGAGCGATGATGATGCGCGTCACCGCCAACGCACGCACCGCCTCGTTGACCTGTTGCTCGCAGGCCATATCCAGATGGCTGGTGGCTTCATCCAGAATCAGAATGTCGGGTTTCTTGTAGAGCGCCCTGGCTAACAGCACACGCTGTTTCTGACCACCAGACAACACCGTGCCCATATCACCTACCAAGGTGTTGTAACCCATCGGCATGGCCAGAATGTCGCTATGAATGGACGCCATGCGTGCACACTCCATGGCCCAGTCCAGATCAGGATTTGACTCAAAAAACACAATGTTGTCTGACAGTGAACCAGCGAACAGACAGTCGTCCTGCATGACTGTGCCGATCTTGCCGCGAAACTTTTCGGTACCCAGTTGCTGCAAATCACTACCGGCGATGCAAATCTTGCCCTCAGTAGGCTGGAGGATTCCTAACAGCAAGCTGACAAGGGTGCTCTTGCCACTGCCCGAGACCCCAGTGATCGCCACTGACTCGCCCTGTGCGATGCATAGATCAATACCGTCAAGTACGAATGGCTCTTGATCGGAATATCGATATTTCACACCTTTGAGTTCAATATCTACAGGGCTTGCTGGCCACGTCACGCCGGCGAGCGTCCCACGACTGTCTTCCGGTGGATGCATGACGATGTCGGCCAGTCGCTCACTTTGCAGACGCAGCATGTAAAGCTCAAAAAAATGATCGATCAGACTCGCGACGCGGCTGACAAACTGATTTTTATAAGCCATGAAGGCGATTAGTACACCCACGGTGAACTGGTTATTCATGACCATCGACGCACCGACCCCTACGGCGATCAGGCTTTCCAGACCGAATATCAAACCGTTCAACTGCGTGTAGATCAGCTGTAACTTCTGAGTCCGCAATCCTGCATTGATCTGCTCTACCAGCAATCCAAGCCAGGCGAGACGCCGTTCATTCTGGCGCTGGAACAGCTTGATCGGTCGTATGCCGCGTACCGTTTCCAAGAAGTGGCTTTCCTGGCGAGCGGCGTGAACAATCTGCTCTTCGCTGGCCCGCCGTAACGGGTAGTACCACGCCCAGCGAACCAGGGCGTACAGGAACATCGCTGCTGCTGCGATGGCCGCCAATAATGGGCTGTATACAAGCATTAGCGTGAAGGTAGCGATGGTCATCAGACCATCCAGAACGGCGGAAAAGAACGCGGCTGTCAGGGTCCCCTGAATGACGTCGACAGCACCGAAGCGTGAGACAACATCTCCCAGATGACGCTTTTCAAAATACTGGATTGGCAGGCGCAGTAGATGACTGAAGACATTGGCACACCATTGCACGCTCAACAGCGTACTCATGTGCATCATGACCCAGGCCCTAATGGCACTCACCGTTTGCTGCATCAGCAACAACAGGCCAAAGCCAATTATCAACGTGGTCAGCAGGTCACGATCCTGTGTGACCAATACGTTATCGAGCGTCCATTGCAGCAAGAACGGACTGACCAGTGAGAACACTTCCAAGGCTAATGCCAAGACCAATACCTGCCCAAGGGAGCGATAAAGGCCACTCACTTTTCCCAGCATACCCATCAGTTTGACCTGGGGCTTGGGCTCCTGCTTTTCAAAGCCTCCTTCCGGCCAGACTTCGAGCGCTACCCCGGTAAAGGATTTGCTGGCCTCGGCCAAGCTCAGATGCCGCATGCCACTCGCAGGGTCATGCACAATAATTTGTTGACTCTCTACCGCCTTGAGCACAACGAAGTGGTTGAAGTTCCAATGCAAAATACAGGGCAGCTTGAGTTTGTTCAGATCTTCAAGTTCCAGCCTGACAGCCCGAGTACCGAGATTGAGCTGGTCGGCAATCTGGATCAGTTGCTTGAGCGTACTGCCTTTGAGCGACACGTTGAATTGGCGGCGCAAGTCCATCAACGTGGAATGATGACCATGGAAGCCTGTGATCATCGCCAGGCAGGCCAGGCCACACTCCGTGGCTTCAGTTTGCAGAATCAAGGGCAGGCGGCGACCCATTCGCAAGGAGATCGCATCGAGGTAGCTCATGCTGCTCTCCTAAAGTTTTCCAGTCAGGCTGTAGAGCGGCTCAAGCACCCACTCATAGAGGCGGCGGGTCTCCTGCAGAATATCTGCCTCAACCAACATGCCGGTTTGCAGCGCGCGCGGCTTGCCGTAAGCCAGTACGGATTGCGCTTCGATATCAACGCGAATGCGATAAATCTGCTCACCTTCAAGGCCAAGCCCTGGAACGCTACCGGTCATCGTTGCCAGATCAGCGGCCGACAGCGATGCTTTTGAGATAGAGGTAACGCTGCCACTGTGTTGGCCGAACTTTTGGTAGGGGTATGCCTGATACCGCACTCTCACGGGGTCGCCCGCACGCACAAAACCAATGGCTTTGCTAGGTGCGTACAACTCTACTTGTAGATGGGAATTGGCGGGCACAATGCTCATCAAGACCCGCGAGCTATCAACCGTCTGGCCCGGCTCAACAAGAATCGCAGTGGCCACCCCATCTTGGGGAGCCGTTATGACCAAGGCACGCTTGGCTTCGCTTTCAATGAGTTCTTGCTGGATACCCGACAGCGAGCGCTGAATGCCGGCAAGTTGGTTTTCATGCAGTGACGAAAGACCTGCAAGCTCATGCTGCACCTGCACCAATTGCAGATTCAACACTGTCGTTTCGCGTGCCAGTCCCTGAAGCGTCTGATGCTGGCCAAGTAGTTCGGACTGGCGCTGTTGAAGTTGATCCATTGAGATGTAACCCTTATCCATCAATCCTTGATAACGATCAGCCGCATTGGTCGCCAGCTTTACAAGCTTCTCCTGACTGGCTGTCTGTTGTGCGAGCGTTCGCAGTTGTCGTCGCAGACTGTCCAGCTTGCTTTGCAGGCTTTGCCGCTCCTGCGCTTGAAGTTGCTTTTTTTTCATGAGTTCATCACTGAGAGAACGTTGCCGCATTGCAAGCTGATCGCTTACGTCTGCTTGTACCGGCCGCGAATCCCCTGCATATCGTTCACTGGAAACTCGGAACAATGGCGCTCCCTGTTTAACCGGCTGGCCTTCCTCGATAAAGCGCTCGAGGACCAAACCGTACTGGGGAGCGTGTATTTTCAGTTGCCCCGCGAAGGGCACCAACTGACCCGGTACAGTGATGCGCTTTGTGTAACTGCCACAAAGAAAAAAAGTCACCACCATGGTCGCGAGCAACCCCGCAACCAGCGTCAAAAAGGCAAAGGAGACCGGCCTGACGAGCACAATTTCACCTAGCCAATTCACATGCCTGGAGGTCAACGCCTCAAGCCGGAACAGTGGGGTTTTCGACGTCACAACTTGTCCTTATCAATCACTCTCGAATTCGGTTCGCACAACAAGCTTTCTTTCAGCATAAAAAAACCGAACCGATAAAATTAAAAATCGTTCTGATACGAAATATTTCAGCGAATAAATTTTCTCCTCCCTCGTTCGTAAGGCATATAGACAAATATGATTCGGATCAGTTATTCATAAAAAACATGAATACCAACCCTGCTTTCCCGAAAAACAACAAAGGAAAACCAGCATTGAAATTTACCAACCGTGAAGCTGATGTGTTAGGCCTTTTGATTTACGGCCTGACCAACAAAGAAATCGGTCGACAATTGGGAATTAGCGACCATACCGTCAGGGATCACATTTCATCAATATTAAAAAAGACCAACACGACCAGCCGTGTAGAGCTAGCGGTTTTGAGCAGCACCATGAAGCGCCCACTATAGTCCGAGTATCACGCCTTTAAGAATAGACACAATAACTTGAGCCGTTTTCGACCCCACCGAGCGTAAATTAATATCGAAATTTAAAGTATTAATAAAACCTAGACTGATAGCCCGAGAAAGCTCAAAAACTTCATGCCTCAATGCTACAGGCTCCAGAACTGAATTTATTTCTAGGAAATAAATAGCCATGACAGCCTCCACAGCACAAGCGCTGGCTGACGCCGAGCGATTCCAGCTGGTTACACACCCTGACGACAGTCTCTTTTGCAATTGATAGCCAGTCCGCTAGCTTTAACGCAAACGAATAGCACAACGTCTGCGTGCAAAAAAAAAACGCTATCCCTGCCAAATTAAATTAAGATCACATTTTAAATAACCGCACTGTAGGCTTTTGAATAGTTTTCCTCCAAATAAATTTTGGCAAAAAAAAAAAAAAAAAAAAACAACAACTAAGCACACCCGTAGCGTAGCTATGAGCTCCCGTATGCTTAAACTTAATTTAAAGCATCGTCTAAAGCCAGCCCTGCATCTGTAGGGGGTGAACTATGCGTGCATGAAATAGCTTGGACACTGACCGCTCCTTGTCTGGCCTTATGGTTCATCGCGCTGTGCTGAAGCCGCTACACCGAACCATTGAGATTAAGAGTATTCGCCCGAGCCAGCAGCAAGTCCCCCGGTAGGGCTGCGATAAAATACTGGCTAGGCGAACGCTGTAACGCTAAAAGCGCAAGAAGAAAAATTATGTAGGAAATTTCCCAGGCGTATTAAATCTGTTGGTTGAGCCTTGGATATCAGCAGTTCGCCACTCGCTAGGCCACCGACGGAAGACACGCGCAGCGCACTTTCAATGTTGCGTTCCATTTGCTCATGTCCTTTCCATGCCGGCACACGCGGCCCATACAGAGCGATGGCTACAAATCCTTCAACTTGCTGACTCGCCGCCCCGCCCGCTCGTAAAATCAAGAATGACCGTAAACCTCTGCTGCTCACGAATCACCTCAATCTGCCAGCCCAGCTTTGCGCATAGCTCGCGCATCAACTGCAGCCCAAGCCCATAGCCAAAATCATCCGACTCCTGCTGCGTCCCTGCCTCCCTGATGTGATTGGCGATCATCAGCCGCGGGTATTTGAAGCTGATCTCCACGGTGCCTTCTTCGGCGTATTGCAGCGCATTGCGCAGGAAGTTGCCGATCACAATGCGGCAGGCGGTAGGAGGCAATCGGCAAGGGCCGTCGTGGATGTCGATGCTCAGCTCAATATCCCGGTTACCGATCAGGTAGCGGTGTTTTTCAATCAGGTCGCCCACCAGCTCGCTCAGGTCAACGTCTTCTTCCGGCAGCGGCTCGGGACGCTCGCGGCTCATCCACAGCAATGTTTCGGCGATCAGTTGCATGTTCATCACCGAACGTTCTATGCGCTGCAATGAGGGTGGCAGCGCACCGCCCGATTGCAGGGCCAACAATTCGATTGTGGCCTTGAGCACCGCCAGGGGCGTGCGCAGTTCATGGCTGGTGTAACGCAACAAGCGGCCTTCTCGTTCGCTGGCGGCCTGCACCTGCTCAACACTTTTGGCCAGGGCATCGGCCAGCATATTGAACTCCTTGAAGCTGAAACCCGGTCGAGCGCCGGTCAGTGCCTCAGGGTCTTTGAGTGTGCCGGACCATTGCACCAGGCGCCCCAGCGGCCGAACCAGCCACCAGACCAGCAAGGCGATGATAATCAGCGCCGGCACGAATACCGCCAGGCTGATGAACTTGACACTCTCTATGACCTGATCGAAATAGGCATCAGACAACGGCGTCTCCACCTCTCCACCTGCTTCCTTATCGTGGTCGATGTCGTACATGTAGAGGGTTTTGCCGTCACCCAGGGGCTGTTCGAGGATGATCTGGAACGGCTCATCGTCGTCATCGGAATAGAGATCGCCGAAGATATTCACCGCGCCAAAGGACAGGCTCGGCGATGTAGTGAGCAACTCGCGCACGTCCTGCGGCAACGCCTCCTTGCCGATGACGCTGGTATAGAAGTAATTGTGCGGCGTCGGCGTGGTCGGGTCCTGTTTGTAGTGCCGGAGAAAATACTGAGCTTCCTCCTCCATCATCGCGCTGGCGGTGTAGAACAGGCCGCGCACAGTGAATTCAGGCAGCAGCTTGCTGTAGATCACCAACACCACCGCAATCAGGCACAGGAAACTGCCACTGATCACCCACTTCAAGCTCAGGCCGTTACGCATGGGGTTTTACCTGAATGCCGACACCCGCCAGGGTATGGATCAATGGCCGGCCAAACGGTTTGTCTACCGCCTTGCGCAGCCGATGCATGTGCACTTTGAGGGTATTGCTGTCGGGTGGCTCATCGCCCCAGATTTTGCTTTCCAACCGCTCCCTGGGAACAGGCTCGGGACTGGCGCGCATCAAGTGCTCGAGCAAGGCCCAGCAGATGGGTGACAGATGCAACTCCTGCCCTGCCCGGCTGACTTTGCGGGTGGTCAGTTCCATGACCAGGTCGTCCACTTGCAGGCGGCTGGTCTGGCCGCTGCGCCGCAGGCTCAAGGCGCGAATCCGCGCCACCAACTCGGCAAGCTCGAACGGCTTGACCAGATAGTCGTCGGCGCCCGCGGCAAAACTGGCGAGCTTGTCGGGCAACGCATCCAGCGAGGTCAGCATCAGGATGGGGGTCTGGATGCCTTGCTGGCGCAACCCTGCGCACACCTGCTGGCCGTCCAGTCGCGGCAGCATGATGTCCAGCAGAATGACGTCGTAATGCTGGTTGAGCGCCAGGTTGAGCCCGGCCTGGCCATGGCTGGCGTGATCGCAGACGATGCCGCTGATCTCCAGGTACTCGATGACGGTGGTAGCCAGGTCCAGATTGTCCTCGACCAGCAGCAGATGAATATGCACGGAAAAAACCCCTCGGGCAGGCAGTGCGCAGCGGTGTGAAGAATAGCGGAAGTCGGGCTTTATCCCCCGATGTTTACCTGGCGTTAACCTGGTGCTGCTTAGGCTAAGGCTCTTCTTATCCAGAGCTCGTCACCGTCATGAACCTGTATTCGATGATCAAAGGGGTGCTGTTAGCCGTGATTTTCCTCGCGCTGATGGTGGGCATCCTTCCACAGCAAACGCAGTTGGTACGCATGGGAGGCAATGGCTGGTTTCTGGTTGGCCAGAACGTTGAGCAGACAGGGTCGTGTGATGTCGCCCGTGCGTCGTGATGAGATTGGCGCCAGCTATACCGGCCAGTTGGTCGCCTGCGTGGTGCTGGTTATTGGTGTGGCGGTTTCGATGGGTATCTATATCGCGCGCTTGAATGCGCACCTCGATGAGCAACGCGACCTGTCCTCGGTGTATCTGCCCGACTGCCCTGACGGCCGTGGTGGTTTTATGGTCTATCCCGATGACAGGCGCAGTGGTGATCAGTGCTACACCGCCGGCGAGGATGAATCGCTGGATGTCGATCAGGTGCAGCGGCTATCAGGCTCGAACCTGGCGCAATGGTTCGACTCCATCCTGCCTGCGGTTCAAACCCCGAGCAGGCACTAGATACCTCGCGCACTGAACGGCACGGGCCTATTGCTTGCGCAGCGCAGCAGCCAGCCGCTCCATGGCTGTTTCGATTTCATGGGCAGTCAAGGATGAATACCCCAACAGCCAACCTTGTTTCTTCTCCTCGCCGGCGTACAACCGACTGAGTCCGGGCAACTGCACGCCTGCGCTGGCAGCTTGGCGGATGGTGTTTTCCTCCGACCAGCCATCGGCCAAAAGGCAGGGCATCTGCAGCCCGCCATGGGGGCACAAGGCTGTGGCAATCCCCTTCAGGTGTTTGCCGATGGCGGTGAGCATGACGGCCCGGCGCGCAGCGTACAGTTTGCGCATGGCCCGGACATGGGCGTGGTAGTGGCCGTCCTCCATGAAGCGCGCCAGGGTCAGTTGGAGGATCTGTGGCGTGTGACCGTCCATGATGCTTCGCGCATAGGTGAATGCGCTGACCAGTTCGGCAGGCAGCACCATGTAGCCCATCCGCAGTCCGGGATAGAGGGTTTTGCTGAAGGTGCCGAGGTAGATCGTGCGCTGGTACGGGTCCAGGCCCTGGACGCAGGCAATCGGCGGCCCGTCGTAGTGGAACTCGCTGTCATAGTCGTCCTCGAGGATCCACTTGCCCTGCTCGGCCGCCCAGTTGATCAGCTCCAACCGGCGCTCCAGCGCTAACGTGGCGCCGGTGGGGTATTGGTGCGAAGGCGTCACATAGACGCAATTGGCGCCGCTGCGGTCTGCCCGCAGCAGGTCGGTGCGGATCCCCAGTGCATCAACTTCAATAGGCACCACCTGGGTCTCGGCCGCTTCAAAAGCCTTCTTGGCACCGTAGTAACCTGGGTTTTCCAGGAGGATGGGCTTGCCGGCATCCACTAATAATTGGGCACACAGGTACAGGGCCTGGCGAGTGCTGCTCAGTACCAGAACCTGGCTGGGTGAGCATTTGGCGCCGCGCTCGAGGTTCAAGTAGGTGGCGATCGCCTTGCGCAAAGGCTCGGCGCCTTGCGGGTCGCCATGCAACAGGACGTTACCCCGGTAGTCCTTCATGGCCTGGCGTTGCAGGCGCTCCCATATATCGACAGGAAAGGTACGGGTTTCCGGCAGCCCGGTGGCGAAGGCATTCACCGCCTGTTGATCAATCACGCCACCCGTATCGAACATCATCCGGCCGCGCCGGCTCAAGCCCGCCCCTGGCACTGCATCACTGCGCTGGGTGTCTTGCATGTTGATGCGCTGGCGCGCAGCCCCGCGTAACTCGGTGCCCACTGCCTCCGATACATAGCTGCCCGAGCCCTCGCGCCGCACAATGAAGCCGTCCCGGTGCAAATGCACATAGGCGTTCTCGACCGTGTCGCGGGCAACGCCTAGCGTTTTGGCCAGAACTCGGGTTGCCGGCAGCTTGAGGCCCGCATCAAGGGCCCCCTCAAGAATCAATGCCCGCAAGGCGCGCTGGATTCGCAGGTGCAGATCCAGCCGCTGAAACTCGGCATCGTTGAGCCGGATTTTCAGTGTTTCGAGCTCGAAGGTTTGCGCCATGCGGTCTGCTCTATATGAATAAATTGGCAGGAAGAAGCAGGCCAGTTTATCCGTAGACTCTGCGCTTCGCCATTTGCAAGGAGCAACGTAACGCCATGCCTTCGTCAACACCTAACGCATCGGTTCGCCTCAGCGACCTCATCCCGCCGATTGTCGCCGGCCTGATCTCGGTCATCGTCAATTATGGCGGCACCTTCATTCTGGTGTTCCAGGCCGCCAAGGTCGCTGGGCTGAGCCCTGAGTTGACGGCGTCCTGGGTGTGGTCGGTGTCCATCGGCGTGGGGGTCACCGGGCTGTTTCTCAGCTGGGTTTCCCGCACACCTATCATCACCGCCTGGTCCACACCGGCTGCTGCCTTTCTGGTTGTGGCCCTGTCCACCACGCCCTATGCCGAGGCGGTGGGCGCGTACATGATCTCGGCCGCGGCCTTCGTGCTGCTGGGCTTATCCGGCTATTTCGAAAAAGTCATCCGGCTGATCCCGCCAGGCGTGGCCGCCGGGTTGCTCGCCGGTATTCTGTTACAGTTCGGCATCGGTGCTTTCGGCGGCATGAGCCTTGACCCGATGCTGGTCGGCTTGCTGATTGTTGCCTACCTCGTGCTCAAACGCCTGACCGCACGCTACGCGGTTGTGGGTATTCTGGCGTTGGGACTGGCCTTCTTGATGGCTCAGGGACGGGTCGACTTGTCGGGCCTGGAACTGCAACTGGCAGCGCCCATATTCACCCGGCCTGAGTTTTCGCTCAACGCCTTGCTCAGCGTCGCGCTGCCGCTGTTTCTGATCACCCTGACCGGCCAGTACATGCCCGGCATGCTGGTGCTGCGCAACGATGGGTTCAACATCAGTGCCAACCCTATCGTGACCATCACCGGGCTGGGCTCCTTGCTCATGGCGCCCTTTGGTTCCCACGCGTTCAATATCGCGGCGATCACTGCTGCCATCTGCACCGGCAAGCAAGCCCACGAAGAGCCCTCCAAGCGCTGGATCGCCGGCATTGCGGCAGGTGTTTTTTACATCCTGGTCGGAGTCTTCGGCGTGACCCTCGCCGCGCTGTTCATGGCCTTTCCGGCCACCTTCATCACCACCCTGGCCGGGCTCGCCCTGCTCGGCACTATCGGCGGCAGCCTGGCCGGCGCCATGGCCGATGCCAGCTCCCGTGAGGCTTCGCTGATTACCTTTCTGGCAGCGGCCGCCAACATCACGTTGTTCGGGATTGGCGGGGCGTTTTGGGGGCTGCTGATTGGGTTGGCGGCGTACGTCGTGCTTAATGGGCAGTTGCCGCGTCGGGGGCTTGATGCTCGTGAGAACGCTGCTAACTGAGGCTCCGCGACCTGGGCTCAAACGCAGCCCGCCTACCACTCAAACGCTTCGATATGGCATTCGGTCATGTCTATGCATGCCTTCCGACAAAGCATACAGAACATGGCTACGTAAACAGACGCCCGTTGCGCACGGAAATCCGCAGGCAATCTCTGCAAGATCAAGCTCCAACTGATCGGAGGGAAAATGGCGTGTCCACGATATAGATCGTCACAGCCGATCGTCCATTTCATCGCTTTTCATGCATCCAAAAATGAACGGTGCCAGTACCTGGAGGTTTGAGCCATGAAAGACGAATACGACTTCAGTAACGCTAAGCGCGGCGCCATCGCAAGCAACAAAGGCAAAACCCGTATCACGATCATGCTGGACGATGCTGTGATCGAAGCCGCCCGTGAACGTGCGCAGAGTGCAGGCACCGGCTATCAGACCGTAATCAACAATCTACTGCGGCAGGCATTGGTATCCCAGGACACCCATAACCTAGCGCCAGCATCGAAGAAACAAGCCAAAACCTTGCAAGTCCTCAACAACGGCATCAGCGTCTCAGAGATCGAAGCGTTGGAACAGCAGTTGATAGCGCTCGCTGGAGAATTGACTCGAATGCTTGTTAATCCGCGGCCTGCCAAATCAAAAAGCAAACCTGTCTAAATCGAAGCGCTAGAGTTGGCTTCTTGCGAATCGCGCCATGCAGGTCAAATCCAAAGCAAAAAAAGCCTGTATCTCTGCAGGCTTTTCTCTATCTGGCTCACGACCTAGACTCGAATAGAAAATTAAGCAACTGATTTACAAAGATATTTTACAAAATATAAAAAAATTATATCCCTAAGGCTATCCTAATTAATCCGAGACTTCATGGAAACTCCTGGGTCACTATGAACACCGCAGCCGGAGATTCAGCAGCTTTTTCTCGTCCTTATTTGTGAGCTGGCACGATCTGCCCGGTGCGAGAAGTTGGCCGCAACGGATATAAACGACTACCCGCAAACCTTGTGGGCCTGCACGTAGCTTATCGATTGGGGGCACGCAACCAGGTTCACAGATGCCGTGCCCCCCCTCATCCGTCAGATAGCCTCAGGTAAGTTCTGAGCCTTTTCCGGCGGCTTGATTGAGCCGATGTACACCGCGAAGATAGTCAGTAGCGCGCCGGCGATCTGGAGCGAGGAGCTTGCCTTGCCGAGAAAAGCGACGTCGATGAAGTAAGTGATCACCGGTTCGAGCAGCAGGATCAGTCCGGCCAGCCCCAGGCTGAGGGCGCCGATCGAACGATTGACCAGTAACCAACCGACGAATTGCACCAGTACCCCGTAAATCACCAGCATCACCAAGGTTTGTCCGTCCACAATGGCCAGGCTTTCCCCGGTCGCCAGCGCGTATACCAGCAATACCAGGGCTGCCCACAGACTCAAGTTGAGCATCTGCGCAATCTTGTCACCGCCACCATCAGGCAGCTGAGTATTGAGCTTCAGGAAGTACACGCAAATGGCATACGCCAGCCCCGACAGCACCCCATACACCACGCCTTTGATCCCGACTCCGCTGGTCATTTCCGGCAACAGCAACAGGTACAGCCCGACGAAGGCCAGCGAGATGGAAATCAGGAAGTAGATCGAGGGCTTTTCCTTCAACAGGTACAGCCCCAGCAAGGTCATGAAGAACACCTGGCAGTTGGTCAGGATCGATCCGATGCCCGGACCAACGATGTAGATGCTCTGATGCCACAGCACCAAGTCGATCGCCAGAAATACTCCGGCCAGTGCAGTGTAGAGCTGGGCCTTGGCGCTTTTGAGTCGCACCGGCGTCTTGCGCACCTTGAGGAGCAGGAAGAACAGGATCGAGGCGATCAGCATCCGATAGAATCCGGCACCACCGGCGCCGATATGGGCGAAAGCCACCGCCAGTGCTGACAGGCTGAGCATCAGCCCGCCGATGGTCAGCTCGATGATTGCCCGGTTGTTATTAGTCGACATGGGAGACCTCATTGGTAAAGCGCAACGTATCTGTATCCGTGTCCGATTCGCTGGACGAGGGGTATTCCAGTACCTGCTGCATGGCCTCAAAAATGCTCGCCAGTCCGTTCTGCAGGGTTTCTGCGTCGATGGTCAGGGCCGGCATCAATTTGAGCACCTGATCTTGCGGGCCGCAGCGCTCGATGATCAATCGGCGCGTAAAGCACGCGCGCGTGACCGCGGCGGTCAAGGACGCATCGTGGAACTCGATGCCATAAAACAGCCCGCGACCACGCACCTGCTTGATATGCACAGCGAAGCGCTCGGTGACCTTGGCGAACCAGGACTTCAGGAGCGTTTCATTGGCCTGGATGTGCTTGACCAGACGGTCGTCGCTCCAGAATTCCTGCAAGGTTTTGGTCGCGGCGACGAAGGCCAGGGTGTTGCCACGGAAGGTGCCGTTGTCTTCGCCGGGCGACCATTGATCCAGCTCTGGACGATGCAGCAGCAGGGCGAACGGCAGTCCGTAACCACTGAGGGATTTCGACAGGCAGACCATGTCCGGGGTGATACCGGACGGCTCGAAACTGAAGAAGGTCCCGGTGCGGCCGCAACCGGCCTGGATATCATCGATGATCAGCAGGATGTCGTGCTCAGCCGTCAGTTTGCGCAAACGCACCAGCCAGTCGGAAGACGCTACGTTGATTCCGCCTTCGCCCTGAATGGTTTCCAGAATCACCGCCGCCGGAAGATCCATGCCAGAGCTGTTGTCGTTCAGCAAACGTTCGAAATACTCGACGGAATCCAGACCTTTTAGGTAGCCGTCGTAGGGCATGCGGAACACATAGGGATCGACGCCAGGTTGGCGATTATCGCGGTTTCCGGTCAGCCCCAGCGAGGTGTTCGACATCCCGTGAAAGCCATTGGTGAACGCGACGATGTGCTGCCGCCCGGTGACCTTGCGCGCCAGTTTGATGGCCGACTCCACCACGCTGGTGCCCGTGGGCGAGGTGAACTGCATTTTGTAAGACAGCGCCCGTGGCTCAAGAATGATCTTGCGCAAGTTGAAGAGAAACTCCTGCTTGGCCCGGCTGTGCATGTCCAGCGCCGCCTGGATCCCGTCACGTTGCAAGTAGTCGATTACCGCTGCCTTGACCGGTTTAGGGTTGTGACCATAGTTGACCGAGCCGGCGCAACTTAGAAAGTCGATGTAGGCCTGCCCCTTGAGGTCGTACAGATAGCTGCCCTGAGCCTGGTCGAAGACCACGGGGAAACTGCGGCAATAACTTCGCGCCTGGGACTCGACCTCGGCAAATATACCCAACTCATCCATTCCTGAAATTTCCATTTACGGCCTACTCATATAAGGGGTCGAGGTGCGTGCGATCAAAAGGCGACTCAGGCGATTTTTTCTGCGGCGTCTTCCAGCCCCAGTTGTTCGCTCAACGACGTGAAAATTTCCCGGGCCCGCAGCGACAACAGGCTGAAGGAGCCTGCATCGCCGTAGCCGTGGGACGACTCGCACAAACCGTTGAGGTAAAGCGCCGGCAAGTTGCAGCCTGCGCGCGCGGACAGGCGATAATCACGTCCGATGCGAATCACGCCCTGGGCATCACAGTCCAGGCTTTCGGCCAGGTCGCGCAGAATGGAGGGGAAACGTTCGTCTTGGGCGCCGGTGCCCAGGTTGCGGAATCCGGTAGCCAGCACGACAGCGTCCAACTCAGGCAGTTGTTCGGTGGTCCCGGCCTGGGTGTCGAGTAGCGTCAGCGAGTAGCTGTGGCCGGTGGCTGTGCAAGCCTGGATGTCACTGAAACTCTTGATGGTGGTTCTGTTTTTACCCTGCAACTTGTCTTCATACATGCCTACATACAACTGCGAGATCACGTCGGCGTCGGCGGCGGAGTAGTTGGTGTAATGCAAGTGGCGGTTGATGTTCTTCTTCGCTTCGGCGGAACTGTTGTAGTACTGGTCAACAAAGGACGGGAAGTACACATGCTCGCTGAACTGGCTGGTGTCCTTGAGGCGGAAACCGTAGCCGCGCTGGATGTTGATGATCTCGAGGTGTGGGTAGCTATGGCGCAGGTGCAGCATGATCTCGATCGCACTCTGGCTGCCGCCTACTACCGCGACCCGCTTCAACTCGCGCTGTTGCGCTAGTTGCGCCAACCGCCCGAGGTACTGGGTCAAATGGAAAACCTGGTCGGCGGCGCAGTCGGTGAATGCCTGCGGGATCACGGGTGTCCGCCCGGGTGCGACGACCAGCGAGCGGGCAAAAAACTTGCTCCCGGTTTGCGTAGTCACGCAATACAGGTTGCTGACAGGGTCTGCCTGAATCGATGTCACGGCCTGGTTGTAAACCACGTCTTTGGCAAAGAAACCCGCGACCCAGCGCACGTACTCGGCGAATTCGCTGCGCAGCGGAAACTCCAAACCAAGATTGAGGTGCTCGAAAAGCCGATCATTTTCGAACAGGAAGTTGGTGAAGGTGTAGCGGCTGCGCGGGTTGCGTGGCGTCACCAGATCGCGGCTCGGATGATTCTGGATATCGCTGCCCGACAGCATCATCTGCGGTTGCCATTTCGTACTGCCCTGGCGCTCCAGGAACAGGCGTGTTCCGGCAAAGCCTAATTCTTCCAAGGCAATGGCCAAGGCGATGTTCGCGGGCCCAAAACCTATACCGATGACATCGTAGACTTGCCCGTCACGCCCTGAATCACTGGTATTAACGTTATGAACGCTCACAGCTTTATCCCCATTTATTACAAAAGTCAGACTCAGCAAAGCAGAAAAGCCCCTGAGGTCTTTCCTGCATGCGGTCAACAAAAGTTGTTTGTCGTTATCTTTAATCGATATCGGTAGTGCTGTTCTTTAAACTTCTTGTGCCGCCAGCTTCAACCATTGTTGTACCGGTGCATACGCCAGGATGTTGTCGACATATCCCTGCAGTTGTGCCGGTATGGCAATGCCATAACGACGGAAACGAAATACCACCGGAACAAACATGGCATCGACAATGCCGAAGTCGCCGCAGAGGAACTGCTTCGAACCGCTCAGCGCGCGCAGGTTGTTCCAGATATCGAACACGCGCATGACTTCTTCACGCGTCTGGGCGGTAAGCGTTTCAGGGGTATCACCGGTGTTCAGGCCGAACGACATCTGTGTGCGCAGGTGCGTGAAGCCGGAGTGCATCTCCGCCGCTGCGGCGCGCGCGAGTGCTTTGACCTGCGGGTCCTGGGGCCAGAGGTTGGCGCCAGGATAGGCGTCGGCAACGTATTCGCTGATGGCCAGGCTGTCGTTGATCACTATGCCATTGAGTAACAGTGCCGGGACTCGGCCAGAAGGCGAGTGTTCGAGGATTTGCTGGCGGGTGTCGCTCTGTTCCAGTTTCAGCTGAAGGGTTTCAAACGAAACGTCGGCTGTCACAAGAACCAGCCACGCACGAAATGACCATGACGACTTATTAAAATCCCCAATTACCAGTTTTGTAGACATCGCATCCCCTAGCTACTTTTATGAAATAGGTGCTAAATTTAGCGACCTTTTTTTCATACGTATTGCACAAAACTGGACAATGGATGGACGGGATTCGCAGTGAAAAAGCCCCTCAAAAAGATACGGATTTTGTTCAATTCTGGCGTATACCCGAAGGCGACTGCGAGTTGCTATCTGCGCGTTATAGCACCCAATCTTTCGGCCGACATTCACATGACCGATACGCTATCGGCGTTATAAGTAGCGGTGTTGAAAAGCTATTTTATCGCGGCAGTTACTACATGGGTGTTGCTGGCAGTGTGGTCACCATTACCCCTGGGGAGATCCACGACGGCTTGCCAGGCCACGATGAGGGCTGGATGTATCGAATGCTCTATATCGACCCCGAATGGGTCAATCGCGTAGTGTTTCAAGGGCGCTTTTCAGAGGATCATATTCACCTTTTTCAAACAGCTCTGAGCCAGGCCCCCGACTTCGCCCGGATCTTTTTGCATCAACATCAACTCATTGAAAAATCCCCACCCAGTCTTGAGCGGGAAACTATCCTTCTGGATCTGGTGGCAGAGCTTTTCGAGCGCAGCGGAGCGCCCATCGAACCCGTCAGTGCGGCTGAGCAGCACGCCGTGCAAAAGATCAAGAAGAAGCTCGAAGACGAGTTCGACAAACATCTGTCGCTGGAAGAACTGGCACAACTGGTGAACCTCGACCCTCTTTACCTGATCCGGGTGTTCAAGAAAAGCGTTGGCATCTCCCCCCACAGCTATCAAATCCAGAAAAGAATCGCCCAGGTCCAAAAACTGCTGCGCACCGGGTCCAGTCTCGCGGAAGCGTCATTCACTTGCGGCTTCTTCGACCAAAGCCACATGACCCGGGCCTTCAAAAAAGTAGTCGGCATTACACCGGGCAGTTTTCGTAACAGCAGTGCCTGAGCCTGTAAGTGCCATCTTGGATGTTTATCTTGCCGTAGTGCTCGGCCTCACGTTTTAAGCGCGTTAAGTCGGCCAAAATGACCTCGCGCAGCCGCATGCCGGTGGCTCACTTGCGCAGAAGTGGGCGGGTGGAGACTGCACTGGCTGACGAAACCGGCGCCGCGAGATTCTGAGTCGGGTGAAGGCAGTGAAGCGATGACCAGGGCATGCCTGACTGTCAGTCAGGTGCACTCCATTGCGTGGGCTGCAGCGCCATTATCTGTATCGCTGTTCGGGTGACTTCGGTGTTTGTCACGTCGATTGTCACGAGGGGGATGCCGCAAAGCCTTGTAAGAGTAATTACAGCGATAAACTTACAGAACACCAGTCATAAATCTAAGGCGGAGCCACAGGCAAATCGGATCAATTTGGCTGTCATTAGCTCCCCCCCAAACGGGTCCAGAACGCGCAGTTCACTAGATGCCGCACATTCCCTACAAGATTCCAAGAAACGTCTGACTGGATCGCTATAACGTTTAAGTCGATTATCTGGATCTGGACTGGTTCGCTGTCGTAGACAGCACCTGCCGAGGTGACATGGATCTTGAAGGTCACCACGCTATCCGTGTTGATCAGCTGCAGTTCGCAAAGCATTCGGTAGCGCGGACAGTCGTCGACATTCTCGCCGACCGAATGCACCAACCCTCACTGTGACGGGAGCCTGCCGTCAGGTGGGGTCTCTACGTCACTTGCCAATCGCAGGAGACATGATGAAACTATCGCTTGCCTTATATGACGCGCTGACATCCATCAGTGTGCCAAATAACAAAGCTAAAGCCGTGGTAGATGCTTGGGAGGCCGATGTGCAACAACTAGCATCCAAATCTGACCTAAAACGAACTGAGTCCCGTCTCGAGGGTTCGATTTCTGAGCTACGTACGGATCTCACTGCCTTGATTAAAGAACAAGGTGCTGGCATCAAAACTCAAGGAATCGAGCTGCGTGCTTTGATTGAACGTCAAAGCAGCCAGTTCGAAGGGGCTGTCACTAAGCTGGAGTCAAGCATGACGCTTCTGCGTTGGCAGTTTTGGCTCCTGGTTCTCTGTTTTGGCTTCCCCATTTTGAAGAGCCTTTACGAGGTTTACGGGAAAGTCGTCACTTCTTGATCCATCGCGACACCCTCAGCCATCACTAACCAACCTGTGGCCTATTAGCTCTAAGACATCGGCCATGTCCGTGTCCTGATTCATACCTATTCAGCCCATGCGGGGAACACTCCCCGTACGGGCGACGTGTCTCTCCGCTTTGAGCTTTTTCGGAGAGACACACGAAACTCGTAAACCTCACCTCGCTGCAAACTCAACGGTTCAAACTGCCAGTCGTCTTCACAGAGTGCGCTTGGTATGAAGCTGTCTATCTAGAGCAACCTGCGAGCTTCGGCGACTTGGGCAGCCGCTTAGGCGACACCCTCGAAGCTGCCTATACATGCCTTTTCCCTCCGGTGTCGACAAGGATCAAATCGAAATCCTGAGCGAACGCCGATATCAAATTCTTCAGGCGAAAGCGTCCATCAGCAGCATGAAGCAACAAACTTCCAAGCTGATTTATCGGATCATTCGAATGGATCAGGTCCGAAGACCCGCGTCGGCGCAGAACGCGCCTAGATTGGCGCCAACCGTAGTTTTCCCCGGTCCGCCTTTGGTTGAAACGACTGCAGCGACTTTCATTGGCCTTACCTCTGAATCGAAGGATTAGAGATGGCGTCATGCTAAGCGCGCTAAGCGTCTGGATTGCTGGGTCAAATCCCAAGCAAAAAAAGCCTGTATCTCTACAGGCTTTTCTCTATCTGGCTCCACGACCTGGACTCGAACCAGGGACCCAATGATTAACAGTCATTTGCTCTACCAACTGAGCTATCGCGGAATTCGCCGTATGTTACTGATTAAAAAGAAGAAGTCAAGCATCCTCTGACACTTTCCGTAAATCGCCCCCCTGCCCGCTTGAATACGACGGCTCCTTGGCAAGATCCAACCAGGCCCGTGCCGCCGGTGGCAGGTGGGCGCTGGCGCGCCAGGCCAGGGCGATATGCCAATCGGTGTGGGGTTCGTCCAGGGGGATCAAGGCGATGCCGGGATGTTGGTGTTTGTGCGCCAGCATCCGGGGCAGGAAGGCGACGCCCAGGCCGGCGGTGACCAGATCGACGATAAAGTCGATCTGCCCGCTACGAGCAGTGACTTTGGGGGTTACGCCTTTACGCTCGCACGCACTGAGGATCTTCGCGTTGAGGGCAAAACCCGCTTCGAACAGGATGAACGGCGAGTCCGCCAGGTCGGTGAAGTCGATACGCTTGCGGCGGGCCAATGGGTGGCTGACGGGCAGCACTGCGATCAGAGGTTCGTTGCGTACTGGCTGGTAGTCGAAGCCTTCGTCCACCGGCAGCAGCAGTGCGGCCAGATCGACTTCTCCCGCTTCCAGGCATTCGCGCAGCCTTTTACTGCCGTACTCGGTCAGTTCGATGTCGATGCCTGGGTAGCGGCTGCGGTAAGTGGCAAACATGGCCGCGAACAGCACGCCGCACCCTACCGGCGGCAGGCCGATGCGCAGCACCCCGCGCCTGAGGCCGCGCAGGTCGTTGATTTCGGCCATCAGGTCGGTGCGTTCGGCGAGCATTACCAAGGCGCGGCGGTAGGCAATTTCACCGGCGGCGGTGAGTTCGTTCTTGTGGCCGAGACGATTGAGCAGAGGCATGCCCAATTCGTCCTCCAGGGTCTTGACTGCTTTGCTGACGGTGGACTGAGTGAGGGCAACCACTTCGGCCGCCTGGGAGAACCCGCCTTGGCGCACCACTTCGACAAACGCACGCAAGGTTCGCAAGTTCATCAGTATTCCTTTGGCGACTGGATAGCAGTGATAAAAGTTGTTTTCATCATGGCATAACTTTGCTTAGGGTGTAGCACTTTGCCCTGTGGAGACACCGTCGATGATCATCTCGTCCGCTTCCGACTACCGCGCTGCGGCCAAGCGCAAGTTGCCGCGCTTTCTGTTCGATTACATCGACGGCGGCGCTTACGCTGAGCACACGTTGCGCGCCAACAGTTCGGACCTGGCCGAGATCAGCCTGCGTCAACGCATCCTGCGCAATGTCGACGACCTGAGCCTTACCACCCAGCTGTTCGGCACCGAACTGGCGATGCCGGTGATCCTCAGCCCGGTCGGCCTGACCGGCATGTATGCGCGACGCGGTGAAGTGCAAGCGGCCAAAGCGGCGGCCAACAAACAGATCCCCTTTTGCCTGTCGACGGTGTCGGTGTGTTCGATTGAGGAAGTGGCTTCTCAGAGCCCGCAGTCGATCTGGTTCCAGCTGTATGTGCTCAAGGATCGCGGCTTCATGCGCAACGCCCTGGAGCGGGCGCAGGCCGCCGGGGTGACCACGCTGGTGTTTACCGTAGATATGCCCACACCCGGCGCACGCTACCGCGACGCTCACTCGGGCATGTCCGGCCCCTATGCGGCGCAGCGGCGCATCTTGCAGGCGGTGACCAAGCCGCAATGGGCCTTCGATGTGGGCTTGATGGGCCGGCCCCACGACCTGGGCAATATCTCCAAATACCTGGGCAAACCCACCCACCTGGAAGACTACATTGGCTGGCTGGCCAATAACTTCGACCCGTCGATCAGTTGGAAAGACCTGGAGTGGATCCGCGAGTTCTGGAAAGGCCCGATGATCATCAAGGGCATCCTCGACCCGCAGGATGCCAAGGATGCGGTGAGTTTCGGTGCCGACGGCATCGTGGTCTCCAACCATGGCGGCCGCCAGCTCGACGGGGTGCTCTCCACGGCCAAGGCGTTGCCGCCGATTGCCGAAGCGGTGGGCGATGACCTGACCGTGCTGGTGGATTCGGGCATTCGCTCCGGGCTCGACGTGGTGCGCATGCTCGCCCTGGGTGCCAAGGCATGTCTGCTGGGGCGTGCCACCGCCTATGCGCTGGCCGCCGAGGGCCAGCATGGGGTGGAGAACCTTTTGGATATCTTTGCCAAGGAAATGCGCGTGGCCATGACCCTGACCGGGGTCACCTCCATCGCGCAGATCGACCGTACCACCCTGGTCTAGTGGTGATGGGTGCGATGTACTTTGTTCACGAATAACCGAAGCGTTGTTTATTTGCGACAAGCAACTCGCCCCACCTAAACAGTTACGTCAACCGGGCTGGCGGCAACGCTGGCCCCAATCAGCCAAATAACTGACGCCATGCTTTAACGGACTTTTCTTACTTAAAAATTAGTTAATTGATTTATAAGGATTTTTGCCAACTAAATACACTTGGCATGAATCTCGCTCTAGTACTGTTCAAGCAGGTTCGGCGATGACAAGACGTGCGGCAGTGCCCCGGGGTTATAACCCAAGGAAAAGCGGTTTAAACTGTTTCCAATGTTTTACGGAACTGACGGATCAGTAAGACGCTTGGCACTCGCCACTCTCATCCCGCCTGTAAGACAGCCCAGTGCTTAGAGGCCACCCGCTTATGAAAACCCCCACCCAGACCAACGCAATTGACTTTGACAGTGCCAAATTGCAACGCCTGGGATTTGGCCAGCCATCCTTACGCCCACGCCGCCCCGCCACCCTCGCCGAACTTCGCCAGCAACTGAACCAGCAGTTGCAGACCAGCCTGGAGCCGGAGCGCATCCTGGGTCTGTTCTTTCGTGAGGTACAGCGCCTGGTGCCGCTGGACGCGCTGCAATACCGTCACGCCGCCAGCGACCTGCGCCTGGAGTTTGGCCACCGGGGTCATCACTCCGTCAGCTACACCCTGAGCCATGAAGGCGAGCACCTGGGGGAACTGGTCTTTCATCGCAACCAGCGGTTGCTTGAAGAGGAGTTGAGCCAGCTTGAACTGCTGCTGGTGACCTTGCTTTATCCGATGCGCAACGCCCTGCTCTACCGCGCCGCCACCCGCAGCGCCCTGCGCGACCCGTTGACCGAAACCGGCAACCGTGTGGCCATGGACCAGACGCTGCAGCGAGAAATCGACATGGCACGCCGGCACCTGCACCCGCTGTCGTTGTTGATGCTGGACATCGACCATTTCAAGAAAATCAACGACACCCATGGGCATGCCGCGGGCGATAGCGTGCTGCGCGCCGTGGCGGGGGCGATCAAACGCCAATTGCGTAACGTGGACATGGTGTTCCGGTTTGGCGGGGAAGAGTTTTTGATCCTGCTGTCCAATACCGGTCGCGATGTCGCGAGGATGGTGGGAGAGCGCCTGCGCCAGGCGGCACAAGCCCAGGACTACTGGGTGGAGGGCACGCGAATCGAACTGACCGTGAGCCTCGGTTGCTCGACACTGCTGGCGGCCGAGTCGGCTGAAAGCCTGCTGCGTCGGGCCGATAATGCGTTGTACGTGGCCAAGCGCGAAGGTCGCAACCGCTTGGCGATGGCGGGGTAAAGTCAGTTGTGGCGAGGGAGCTTGCTCCCTCTCCACAGTTACCGCTACGCCTCGCTGGCGATGCGCACAGGGCGCTCGCGAACGGCTGGCGCCTTGTCTTTCTCCGCATTCTCTAGACGCATGCAGCTTTCCAGGAACAAGTGCATGTAGTCGTAGCTCTTGCACACCGCCTGGCGTAACTCTTCCTGCAGGGCCTTGCTCGGGTTGGTCCCGGCCAGGGTGCAGATGATTTCCAGGGCTTCCCAAGGGTGGGCGTCGTCGTACTGGGCGTGCATCTTCAGCCACTTCATCGCCCGCTTGCGATCTTCCTCCGGGAAGGCGGCAGCATAAACACCGGTAGAGCAGACCACGGCGGACCACTCTCCCGTCGCCCCCTCGATCGCGTAGTTGGTGGCGGCAATCGCGACGATCAATGCATCGGCCGAGCTGGTGTGCCAGCACCAATGGCTCAGGGCGTGCAACTCGGGCGGTACCTCCTGCGCTTGCAGCTCTTCAAGGCTGACGCCGTGAGCCCGTGCCCAATTGACCCAGTAGTCGGCATGGTTGAGCTCCACACGAATGTTGCGCATCAGCCAACGGCGCGCCATATCCTCCCCAGGATGACGGGCAAACTTGGTCTTGGTCAGGTTCTGCGCCATGTACAAGGCAAACTGTTCCACCACCGGCCAACCACCAATGAGGTAGTGGCGCATGGTCTTGGCGCTGAGGGCGTTGTCACGCATGCGCTGATACAGTTCGTGCTCGACAACCCGACGCTTGCTCTCGCTACAGTCCCGGATCAATTGCTGCGCCCAGGCGGGGTAACTCGAGGCTTCCATAAGCGGGCCGGTTCTGTTGAATGTGTCGATCACTGTGGGGCTCCTTTTCAAGTGTGATTGTACAGACCAGCAAATGTTTCAGCGGAAAGTGCCGGGCGCCTTGAATAACAGTGGCTGCGGCCGCTCAGGTCGGCACTGCAAGCTATCAAAGGTAAACAATTGCGGGCGTTCAATCAGGTAGCCCTGAGCGTAATCCACACCTATCTCAAGTAAAGCCTGTTCGATCTGCGGTGTTTCAACAAACTCGGCAATTGTGCGCTTACCCATGACGTGGCCGATGTGGTTGATCACTTCGACCATGGCGCGGTTAATCGGGTCGTCCAGCATATCCTTTACGAAACTTCCATCGATCTTCAGGAAGTCTACAGGTAAATGTTTCAAATATGCGAATGAGGACATTCCGGCGCAAAAGTCATCGAGGGAAAAATGGCAGCCTAACGCTTTGAGTTCATTAATAAATCGAATCGCGCTGCCCAAATTGGCTATAGCGCTGGTTTCAGTTATTTCAAAACAAATCATTTCCGGTGGAATGTTGTAAGTATCGAATTTCTGACGTAAAAATCCTAAAAAGTCATCGTCGCCAATGGTTATTCCTGACAGATTAATCGCACACATGGCCATGGGTCGGCCCGGACGCTCATGCATGCAACGGGCGATAATCTTGAATACGTTTTCCACTACCCAACGGTCCAGGGACGTCATCAAGCCGTAACGTTCGGCGGCCGGAATAAAACTGTTGGGCAAAATGATCCGCCCCGCTTCGTCATGCAGGCGCAAGAGAATTTCAATGTGCCCATTGCCGGCGTCGGTAGGGCCCAACGGCGCAATTTCCTGGGCGTAGAGGCAAAAACGGTCTTCCTCAAGGGCAATATGCAGCCGCTGTACCCAGGCCATCTCGCCGAACCGCAGAGACAATTCCGAGTCATCGACGTGGTAGACCTGCACGCGGTTGCGCCCTTTTTCCTTGGCCATGTAGCACGCCATGTCGGCGGCGCGCAGGGAGGTTTCCAGGGTGGTCGGGGTTTGCGAGATATGCACCAGGCCGATGCTGACAGTGGTCATGAAGGGCCGCCCCTTCCACACGAAGTGCAAGCTCTGCACGGTATGGCGCAGGCTCTCGGCGATTTTTTCCGCCACCGGCGCCGGGCAGTTCTCCAGCAGGATGCCAAACTCGTCGCCGCCCAACCGAGCCAAGGTGTCGCCCTCGCGCAGGTCCGACTGCAGCAACGCGCAGATGTGGCGCAGCAGCTCATCCCCCGCCGCATGGCCACAGGTGTCATTGACCAGCTTGAACTGGTCGAGGTCGAGGAACATCAAGGCATGTCGCCCGCTTTGCTGGCGCGCGACCTGTTGCAGCACCTGTTCAAGCCGGAACTCGAACTCACGACGGTTGGCCAGGCCGGTCAAGGCGTCGTGGGTGGCCTGCCAGGAAAGGTTGGCGATGTACTGACGTTCCTGGGTCATGTCGTGCAACACCAGCACCGCACCGCTGATCTTGCCAGCGCTGCGGATCGGCGCGCCCACCAGGGTGACCGAGACCGTGCTGCCGTCCAGGCGCTGGATCAGCTTGGAATGCTCGCTGCCGCCGCTGAACTGGCCCTTGACGATGTGTTCAATCAGGGTGAAGCCGTCGGGCTCGGCGTTTTCATCCAACAGCTTGAACAGCGCCGCCAGCGGCAGGCCCTGGGCCTGCTCCGAGCGCCAGTGGGTCAAAGCTTCGGCTGCAGGGTTCATGTAAGCAATGGCCCCGTCGACGTCGGTGGTAATCACGCCGTCGCCAATCGACTCCAACGTGATCTGCGCCCGCTCCTTCTCTGCTTGCAGCGCATCGGCAAAGGCATGACGCTGGGCCAGCAACTTGTGGGTGCGCAGCAACGCCAACACGATCAGGCCCAGGGCGGTCGCCAGGTTGGTGATCAACAACAGCCGCAGGATCATCCGCGAACCTTCGCCCAGGGCATCGCTGAACGCCTTGGCAGCGGGTGTCACCCCTTCATTGATGGCCGTGATGCGCGCCTTCCAACTATGGACATCATCATCGCTGACGTAGCCGGAGGTAATGGCGCCGTGCATCTCCTGGGCCAGCTCATCCAACTGCACCAGGTAGCCGTCGCCCACTGTCCACAGCTCAATGGCTTTTTCCAGGTAACTGAAATGGCGGAAGTTGAGGTACAGCCAGATCAGGCTGGAAACGTCATCCGGATGGTTGCCGCCCTTGAGAATCCCCAGGCGCGCGGCCTCCATGTCGGGATTGGGACGGTCCAGGGCAATGCGCAATTCATGCCCGCCCTGGGGTACGGCAATGGCCTGCTGGTATTTGAGGTAGGTGGCGTCGTTGCGGTTATCGGCGTAGAGGGTCAGGTAGTAAATGGCGTCTTTCTGGCCCTTGGACCACAGGCTTTCGCCCGCCACATAGCCCCGCACTGCCGAAAGCACGTAGAGACTGACGCAGCCTAACAATGCCTGGAACAACACGACGGCGATAAAGGGCCAGACAATACCCAGCAGGCGTGGCGTTCCGAGAGTCCGCTTTTGCTTCATGAAGTCCCTTACACATGCACAGCTTGATACGCACGCGAAAATCCGCTCCCGATAGCACAGCCTAAGCTAAATCAACGCACTTGTTGCAAGTGTCCGTACAGTTTGGCGTACAGCCCGCCATCGGCAATTAACTGCTGGTGGTCGCCATCTTCGGCAATGTGCCCGCCATCGAACACCAACACTCGGTCAGCCTGCTTCACCGCAGACAGCCGGTGGGCGATGATCAGTGTAGTACGCCCGCTGAGAAACCGCGCCAGTGCCTGGTGCAGGTTGTACTCGGTCGCTGCATCCAATGCAGACGTGGCCTCGTCCAGAATCACCACTTTAGGCTCGGCGAGCACCATGCGGGCAATGGCCAGGCGTTGCCGCTGGCCACCGGAAAAGCGCACGCCCGAACGCCCGACCACGCTGTCCAGGCCAAAAGGCAGTGCTTTGACGGTAGCATCCAGTTGGGCGATTTCCAGCGCCTGCCAGCAGGCTTGATCGGTGCGGGTACGGCCCATGGTCAGGTTGGCGCGCACGGTGTCGTTGAACAGCGCCGGGTGTTGCAGCACCACCGCGACGTTCTCGCGGATGGTTTCCAGGCCGATCTCCTGCTGGGTGGCAGCGCCAAAACGAATACTGCCGGCCTGGGGCGTATAGAGCCCCAGCAACAGTTGCACCAGGGTGCTTTTACCGCCGCCGCTGGCGCCGACAATCGCCACCTTCTCACCCGGTGCGATGGCCAGGTTCAACTGGTTGAGCACCAGGTCTTCGCCGTAGCCAAAGTCGAGGCCACGCACTTCGATGCCGACGGTCTCGCGCCCGCTGAACGGGTCTGCGCCGCCTGGGTATTGCGGTTCATCGGCACGCGCCAACAGCTCGTTGATCCGCGACAGCGCGCCCCCCGCCGCGTAATAGGCGTATTGCAGGTTCAACAGTTGTTCCACCGGGCCTATCATGAACCACAGGTAACTGAATACCGCGAGCATCTGGCCGATGGACAGGTCGGAAAACAGCACGGTGAGCATGGCTGCAGCGCGGAAGATGTCGATACCAAACTGGAACAGCAAGCCACTGGCGCGGCTCGACGCGTCGGTTTTCCACTGGGAATGGATGGCGTAGTCACGCACTTCCTGGGCACGCTGGCCCAGGCGCCCGAGGAAAAAGCCTTGGCGGTTGCCGGCGCGCACTTCCTGGATGGCATCCAGGGTTTCGGTCAGCGCCTGGGTAAAGCGCGAAGTACTGTCGTTTTCCAGCTTCTTGAGGTGCTTGACGCGCTTGCCCAACTGCACCGTGGCGTAGATCACCAGCGGGTTGAACAACAGGATCAACAACGCCAGTTGCCAATGCATCCACACCAGGATCGCCGAGGTGCCGACCAGGGTCAGCATCGCTACCAGGAAACGGCTGAGGGTTTCGCCGACGAATTTGTCTAGGGTGTCCAGGTCGGTCACCAGGTGGGTGGTGACCGTACCACTGCCCAGGCTTTCGTACTCACCCAGGGAGATACGCTTGAGACGCTCGATCAGGCGCACGCGGATGCGGTACACGATGTCCTTGGCCAAGCGCGCAAACAGCCGCGCCTGCACCACGTTGAACACCAACGCGCCGCAACGCAGGGCCAGGGTAACCAAGAGCATCAGGCCGATATAGCCAGCGGCTTTTTGCCAACCCAGGGGCAGCGCGTGGTTCATTACCTTGAGGGCGGCATCGCCATGGCCCAGCAGCACTTCGTCCACCAGCAACGGCAACAACAGCGGGATAGGCACGCTGCACAGGGTGGCGAGCACGGCGACGCCGTTGGCGACCCACAGGGATTTCTTGTGGCGCAGGGCCAGGCGGCGAATTTCTGCCCAGGTCAGGCGGTCGGTGCGTGGAGGCTGTTCATACACAGGCAGCTCGCTCCAGCCATCGACCCAGTAACGGCGACAGCTCGGACAGCGGCTGGTAACCATTGGTCAGCAAGGCCAACTGGCCATTGCGCTCGGCCAGCAGGGTCGGGAACCCGGCAATGCCCAGGTCCTGCACCCAAGTAAAATCGGCCGCCGTGGCCGCGTGCTGATCGGCACGGTCGAACTCGCCGGCAAACTCGATGCGTGGAATACCGGCCTGCTCGGCCAGTTCCACCAGCACAGGGGCGAGGGTCACGTCCCGCCCTTCGACATAGAACGCGCGCTGGATCAGCCCCAGCAGCGTCCAGGCGCAATCCGGCGCCAGACTGCGTGCGGTGACGATAGCGCGGCACGCAGGCTCAGTGTCGTAGACAAACCCGTCGGGCAACGCGCCCTCACGCTTGAACGGCTGGCCGGTGGCGTCGGTGACGGCTTGCCAGTGTTCAAGGATGTAGCGCCGGGTAGTCGGCTCCAGCGCCGCGCCGCTGCCGGTGCGCAAGCCGCCCACCACCAAGTGCACGTCCACGCCGGCCGCCTGGGCCTGCTCTACCAGCGCTTGTGCCACCGGGGCAAAGCCCCAGCACCAGGAACACATCGGGTCCATTACATAGAGCAGGCGCGCAGACATGGCTCAGACCTCGGAAGGGGTTTGCTTGTAGTTGTAACCAATCGGGTGCGGCATATTGCGGGCCTTGGCCAGTTCGATCTGCTTCTGGCGGTCGATCGCACTGCGACGGGTCTTCTCCGGCAGCTTATCCCAGCAATGGGGGCAACTGATGCCGGCCACATAATGCTCGGAAGCGCGGTCTTCTACGCTCACCGGTGTGCGGCAGGCATGACATTGATCGTAGTCGCCTTCGCTCAAGTCGTGGCGCACGGTCACGCGATTGTCGAACACAAAGCAGTCGCCCTGCCATTTGGTTTCTTCCTGGGGCACTTCTTCGAGGTACTTCAGGATACCGCCCTTGAGGTGGTAGACCTCATCGAAGCCTTCGCTGAGCATGTAGCTCGACGCCTTCTCACAGCGGATGCCGCCGGTGCAGAACATGGCGACCTTCTTGTGCTTGGCCGGGTCAAAGTTGGCTTTGATATAGTCGGGAAATTCGCGAAAACTGGTGGTTTTCGGGTCGATTGCGCCTTCAAAGGTGCCAATGGACACTTCGTAGTCGTTACGGGTGTCGATCAACAATACTTCCGGGTCGCTGATCAGCGCGTTCCAATCCTGCGGGTCGACGTAGGTACCGACTTTTTTGTTCGGGTCGACGCCTTCAACGCCCAGGGTCACGATCTCTTTCTTGAGTTTGACCTTGGTGCGATAGAACGGCTGGTCGTCGCAGTAGGATTCCTTGTGGTCGATATCGACCATGCGCGGGTCTTTTTTCAGCCACGCCATCAGGCCGTCAATGCCTTCGCGGCTGCCGGAAACGGTGCCGTTGATGCCTTCTTCAGCGATCAGCAAGGTGCCTTTGATGCCGTTATCGACCATCGCCTGCAACAGGGGCTCGCGCAGGGCGACGTAATCTTCGAGGGTGACGAACTTATACAGTGCCGCCACGACAATCGGTTGAGTCATGGGTGTTCTCTCCAGGTGGCTACCCTCGTAAGGGGTGAACCGGATGCAAAAAAAACGCGCCGGCTAAGCGGCGCGTTGCGGATTCTATCAGGGTTACCCCGTCAATGTCCGCCGGCGCAGGTCGGCGAGGCCGGGGCTGCGTCGATTGTCGCCCATTCTTCGGGCGTATAGGTATGCAGCGCAAGCGCATGAAATTCGCTCATCAGGCTACCCAGGGTGGCGTAGACCTTCTGGTGGCGCTTGACGCGATTAAGCCCCTCGAACTGCTGGCTGACCAGCACGGCCTTGAAGTGGGTCTGCAACCCACGGCTGTGCATATGGCTTTCATCCAGCACGCTCAGATGTTCCGGGGCCAGGTCGGCAAGGGCCGTTTCGATACGCTGTTGCATGGTCATTCCTGCTTACTTCTTCTTGGCCGGTGCGGCGGCTTTTGGCGCCAGCTCGTTGGTCATGTCTTCCAACAGCTTGTTCACCACCGGTACGGCGCTTTCCAGCTTGGCCTGGGTCATCTGGGCCGACTGCTGGGTCAGCTGCGGCATTTTTTCCAGGACTTTCTTGCCAAGTGGCGACTGGTAGAACGCTACCAGGTCCTTGAGCTCGGATTCGCTGAAGTTGGTGGTGTAGAGCTTGACCATGTCTGGCTTGAGCTTCGGCCAGCCGATGGCCTGGTCCAGAGCGGCGTTGGCCTTGGCCTGGTAGCTGTCCAGTACGGACTGCTTGGCGGCAGGTGCCTTGGTCTGTTCGAAACGCTGGGCGAACATTTGCTGCACTTGCATGTACACCGGGGTCCCCAGCTTGTCAGCATGGGCCAGGGTAAGGAAGGCTTCGGCACTGGCGTTGTGGCTGGCGGTATCGGCAAGAACCTGGCCGCTGGCGCAAACCAGAGCAACCGCGGTACAGATGGCACGAAGACGAGTCATCGAGTTTCCTTTTCTAGCAGGCGAGGTAAGACCCCAAGGGCGACCATTCTGCGCCTAAAAAACCTCGCGGCTCAACCCCACCCCATGGCAAGCCCCGGTTTCACGGGGCGCGGTGACACAAAAGCGCTTTTAGGGAACCCACGCTGGCCGCCAAGGCCTAAACTGACCAATCACGACTGAATAAGGAGGGTGACCGATGAGCCGTATCGAAACCGACAGCCTGGGGGAAGTACAGGTCCCTGATGACGCCTATTGGGGCGCGCAAACCCAACGTTCGCTGGTCAATTTCGCGATTGGCGAGCAGCGCATGCCGCTGGCGGTATTGCATGCACTGGCCTTGATCAAGAAGGCTGCGGCACGGGTCAACGACCGTAACGGCGACCTGCCCGCCGACATCGCCCGCCTGATCGAGCAGGCTGCCGACGAGATCCTGGACGGCCAGCATGACGACCAGTTCCCGCTGGTGGTCTGGCAGACCGGCAGTGGCACCCAAAGCAACATGAACGCCAACGAAGTGATCGCTGGCCGCGCCAACGAACTGGCTGGCAACAACCGCGGCGGCAAGAGCCCGGTGCACCCTAACGATCACGTCAACCGTTCCCAGAGCTCCAACGACTGCTTCCCCACCGCCATGAGCATTGCCGCGGTGCAGGCGGTGAACAGGCAACTGCTGCCGGCGATCGCCACTTTGTCCGGCGGCCTGGCGGAATTGGCCGCTCGGCATATGAAGCTGGTCAAGACCGGCCGCACCCACATGATGGACGCCACGCCGATCACCTTCGGCCAGGAGCTGTCGGCGTTTATCGCCCAGCTCGATTATGCCGAGCGTGCGATCCGCAGCGCCCTGCCCGCGGTGTGCGAGCTGGCCCAGGGCGGCACCGCCGTCGGCACCGGCCTCAATGCGCCCCATGGTTTTGGCGAGGCGATTGCCTCCGAACTGGCGGCGTTGTCGGGCTTGCCTTTTGTGACCGCGCCGAACAAATTCGCCGCCCTCTCCGGCCATGAGCCGCTGGTGACCCTGCACGGCGCGCTGAAAACCCTGGCCGTGGCGCTGATGAAGATCGCCAACGACCTGCGCCTGCTGGGCTCCGGCCCTCGCGCCGGGCTGGCCGAAGTCAAGTTGCCGGCCAACGAACCGGGCAGTTCGATCATGCCGGGCAAGGTCAACCCCACCCAATGCGAAGCGCTGTCGATGCTGGCCTGCCAGGTGCTGGGCAACGACGTGACCATCGGCATGGCCGCCAGCCAGGGGCACTTGCAGTTGAACGTGTACAAGCCGGTAATCATCCACAACCTGCTGGAGTCGATCCGCCTGCTGGCCGACGGCTGCAACAACTTCCAGGAGCATTGCATTGCTGGCCTCGAACCCGACGCCGAGCAAATGGCCCAACACTTGGAACGCGGGCTGATGCTGGTCACCGCCCTCAACCCGCATATCGGCTACGACAAGTCGGCCGAGATCGCCAAGAAGGCTTACGCCGAAGGGCTGACACTGCGCGAGGCCGCGCTGGAACTGGGCTACCTCACGGATGCCGAGTTCGACCAGTGGGTACGCCCGGAAAACATGCTGGGTAGCTGACTACACCGCCGTACGCAGCCGCCGGGCCTTGAGCCCGGCGAGCAGCGAGGGTGCCAGCGCCACGGTCGCCGACCCCAGCACTACCACAAAGGCGCCGAAATACCCCAGGGCATTGATCTGCTCAGCCTGCACATACTCCGGCCATAACCACGCCGCCACGGCCACCGCCACAAAAGTCACCAAGGGCGTCAACGCCAGGGTCGCACTGACCCGCGAGGCCTCCCAATGCGCCAAGGCTTCGGCAAATGCCCCGTAGGCCACCAAGGTATTCATGCAGCACGCCAACAACAGCCAGCCTTGCAGCGGACTCAACTGCAACGCCTCCAGCGGATGCGCCCACGGCGTGAGCAACAGCGCACACGACAGGTAGATCACCATCATCACCTGCAATGAATTCCACACCGTCAGCAACTGCTTTTGCCCCAGTGCATAAAACACCCAAATGGTAGTGGCGAGCAGGATCGTCAGCACACCGGCGGTGTAGGTGCCCATGGACGTCAGCAACTCCACCAGACGTTGGTTGAAGAACAGGCCAAAGCCTGCGATCAGCACCACCAGCCCCACCCCCTGCCCCAGGCTGAAGCGTTCCTTGAACACAAACACACTGGCTACCATCAGAAAGATCGGCCCCATCTGCACCACCAACTGCGCCGTGCCTGGGCTGAGCATTTTCAGGCCCACCAGGTACAACACGTAGTTGCCCACCAGGCCACACACCGCCATGCCCACCAGCCAACCACCCTTGGGGCCAAGCACTTTGCGGCTGGGCAAGCGTTTGGTAGCGGCCAGGTAAACGAACAGGCAAGTGCCCGCTACCATGAGGCGAAACCAAGTCACGGTGATCGGGTCCATCACCTGCAATACTTGCTTGAGCTTGATCGGAAGAATGCCCCACAGAAACGCGGTCAGCAGGGTCAGGAAAAAACCGTAGACCCAGCGGCCGGAAGAGATGTGCATGAGTGCCCCGGATGCCAGAGGAAGTGGAACAGGCATTCTAGGGGCAAGTCACTGAGTTCGGATACGTCACAGTTTTGAGTGTGGGAGCTGGCTTGCCTGCGATGGCGATTTATCTGTGCCCAATCTGTCGCTGACCCACCGCTATCGCAGCATAGGTATCTACACAACTTTTTAGGTTGTAGCCGTCAACGGTAACCATGATGCGAAGCGAGTCGCTCTTGATCTTGCTCTGCTTTTGATCTCAGGCGCCCCGTTAAACCACGCTGGCCGGAATTCGACAGGGATTTGGGGGGTAAAC